>JAVWRQ010000008.1:0-61197 GCA_036634775.1 Clostridium sp. | reverse complement strand
TATAAAGGAGCACAAACCACCGCTGATCATCATCGATATGGGAACCGCTACGACCTTGTCCGTCATCGATGCGAACGGTTGCTATATCGGTGGTGCCATTCTCCCCGGACTCCGTGTTTCTTTAGATAATATGAGTTCCAGCACCGCACAGCTCCCACGGATCAGTCTGGACACCCCCAAGCGGGTAATCGGGAAAAATACCATCGACTGCATGCGCAGTGGTGTCATCTATGGAAATGCCGACATGATTGACGGGATGCTGACTCGCATCGAGAAAGAATTGGGTCAGCCCGCCACCATCATCGCCACCGGCGGCATCGCGAACGTGATCATCCCGCTGTGCAGCCATCACATCATCTACGATGGCACCCTGCTGCTAAAGGGACTGTTGGCACTCTATGAGAAGAACCGTTAAATGAGAAGAATCGTTAAGCTTCTGCGTATCCGTCTTATCGGGCTTCATCCTCGATGGAGCGAATCTTCTCCCCATCTAATAGTAAATTAAATCCAAATGGGTTCAATGCTATCCCATCCACATGTTCAATCAGCTGGCTGAAATCTGCGAATTCAACCACTACGGCATCATATTGTTTCTTCTTATCATATCGTGCAAATTCATTCCAATCGGAGAATACGGGAATATACTTCTTGTCTTCCGGTGCAGTCAAGGTGGCGAATGTAATCTCGCTGCCTTTTTCTACGACATGGCGTCCTTTTCCTTCTTCCGCCGCTACGGGAACCAGAAGCTTCGCTTTGTAGATTTCTCTGCACATCAGATCCTGCATCGGCTTAATCGCACGCTTTCCGGCAAGCTCCTGATAGAACTGATTACCGGCTCTCACCAGTGTTGGGTTCATGATGATCGGTCCGGTCGGATCCGGTACCGGCTTATCGATGATACCATAAAGGGATAATACCAAGGAATCTTCCCCTTTGTCGATGCAGACTGCCTCAAAACCACTGCGGCATAAATCACTGAAAAATGAGAGTCTCTGTTCCGGTCTTACTTCCAGATACTTCGCTTCGATTCCGCCCCACTTCACTTCTCTTACGAAATTATCTGCATATTCCTTATTTGTAAAAAGATAAGCGGTCGCCTTATCATGTTCTGCCCCCAGATAAAAGCTCTTAGTGGCCCGTACCAGAACGGTCCAGAGATCCTTCGTCGTCTTCAATTGTTCTAATACCTTACCCAGAATCGCCTTATCTTCTTTTTCCAGATACGCTTCAATCAAACCATGTACTGTTGCCATATTGTTCCTCCATTCGGGCTCTTCCGATCAATTACGAAAAAAGCCGGCTGCCTATATTTTTCTATTTTAGCACAGATAGGAAAAACAATCAATCTACATGATTCTTCCAAATTTCGTAAAATCTTGAAGTATAAATACCTCCAAATCCGTACATCATTCATTTATAGGAAAATGAAAAATGCGGAGGAAAATTACATGCCTATGTTCAAAGTAGAAATCTGCGGAGTGAATACATCGAAACTGCCTCTTCTTAATAATGAGGAAAAAGAGAAACTGTTTACACGGATTCTGAACGGAGATGCAGAGGCCAGGGAACAATATATCAAAGGAAATCTCCGGCTGGTCTTAAGCGTTATTCAGCGTTTTTCGAATTCGAACGAGAATGTAGATGACCTGTTTCAAATTGGCTGTATTGGTCTCATTAAAGCCATCGACAATTTTGATGTGACCATGAATGTACGGTTTTCCACCTATGCCGTTCCCATGATTCTGGGAGAAGTAAAGCGTTATCTGCGGGACAATAATGCGATTCGCGTCAGCCGCTCCCTGAGAGATACTGCCTATCGCGCGATTTATGCCAGAGAAGGGCTGATGAAGCGCAATGCAAAAGAACCTACCATTTGTGAAATAGCGGCCGAACTGGGCATCAGCAAAGAAGAGATCACTTATGCGCTGGATGCCATACAAAGTCCGGTCAGTCTCTATGAACCGGTGTATACAGACGGCGGTGACCCGCTCTACGTCATGGATCAAATCAGTGATAAGAAGAGCTCCGAAGAGCATTGGGTGGAAGATATGTCCTTAAGCGAAGCCATGAAACGGCTGCCCGAACGGGAACGTCATATTATCGATATGCGTTTTTTTGAAGGCAAGACCCAGACCGAAGTCGCCGGAGAAATCCACATCAGTCAGGCCCAAGTCAGCCGATTAGAAAAAAATGCCTTAAAAAACATGAAGAATTATTTGAATTAATCAAAAATCACGTCCTTTTCCCATCTTTTCTTGCCTTTTTTTCTGCCACATAGTAAGATAAAGCATCAGAGGAATCTCTGATGCTTTATCTTACTATTACAAAGGAGTGTAACTATGAATACTGCTAATGCATCCCGTTCCGGCTACTGGGACATGGTCAAAGGACTGGGGATCATCGCTATTGTTTTAGGGCACAGCTGCTATTTTGCTGTGGCATTTGTCTATTTGTTTCATCTGGCCTTATTTTTCTTTGTTTCCGGCTACCTGTACAGTGAAAAGAAATACGGTGACACGCCTTTTGTGTTCTTCGGCGTCCGTCTGGCCGGCGCGTGGCCCCGCTATATGTTCTACACCGCTATCTTTGTTCTGGTACATAACTTCTTTGTAAATCAGGGACTTTATGCCGGGCAGGAACTGTATAATCACACGAAGATGCTGACTGCCATCTGCAGTAATGTATCATTTTCCGGAGCCGAACCCGTACAGGGAGCACTCTGGTTCATCCCGGTGTGGTTGGTAGCTTCCGGTATGTTTGCCGGCACCGTATGGTTCGGCAGGCGATTCTCCCGATGGTTTAACCGCCCCGGGTGGAAGATCGGGCTGATTGGTCTGGCCAACCTTTTGGTTGGTCTGGTTGGTGTATTTTTAAATATGCGCAAAAGTGGCACGGTATATATGCTACAGACCTCTTTTCTGGTGGTTCCCCTGTACTTTTTTGCCTATCTCCTGAGAATCTATGTTCCTGAATTCAAGCGATATGCCACATGGTACGGATGCATCATCAGTGCGATTGTCCTCTATCTGATCAACAACCGCCTGCACATCTTTATCGAACTGGCATCGATGAGCATTCCGGGACTTTGGTTTTATGTGATTTCCCTGATCGGTATCTATTTTATACTTTCGCTGACCGTAATCATGGAGAAGATTCCGCCGGTTTCCCGGCTGCTCTGTTTCCTGGGACGTTATTCCTTTGAAATCATGGCAATCCACTTTGCTGTATTCAAACTGATTGATCTGGTCTATGCGAAGTTCTGGCTCCATACCATACCGGAGAATCTGGCGGCGATTCCCATCAGCTTCACGCATGAGCTGTGGCTCTTCTACCTCATCGGCGGAACGCTGATTCCGGCGGCGATTGGATGGATCGTCGATCAAGTCATTATGCGATGTTTTACTCGTACTTCACGATCTCTTTCCGAAGGCGGCTCATGATTTTCTTCTCCAACCGCGAGATATAAGACTGCGAGATACCCAGAAGGTCTGCCACTTCTTTCTGGGTCATCTCATCTTCATTTTCCTTCCCCAGACCGAACCGAAGTTTCACGATCTTCTGTTCTCTGGGATTTAACCGGCTGATTGCCGTGTTTAAAAGTTTCTTTTCAGTTTCATTTTCCAAGTCTTTGTAAATCACATCTTCATCTGTGCCCAGTATATCAGAAAGCAATAATTCATTGCCATCCCAATCCACGTTTAAAGGTTCATCGATGGAGACTTCCATCTTTGTCTTATTATTTCTCCGCAGATACATGAGGATTTCATTTTCGATGCAGCGGGAGGCATAAGTAGCCAGTTTAATATTTTTACTGATATTAAATGTATTGATTGCTTTAATCAGTCCGATGGTACCGATTGAGATCAGGTCCTCCACGCCCACGCTGGTATTGTCGAATTTCTTGGCGATGTAGACCACCAGACGCAGATTATGTTCAATTAGCGTGGATTTGGCCTCCCGATCCCGTTCCGTCCCCAGTTCGCTTAAGACCTCCGCTTCTTCCACTGTTTTTAATGGTGCCGGCAGAATATCCGCACCGCCTATGTAGTGAATCTCGCCATTGTTCGGAAATAACCATGACCGAAAAGATGGTACCATTTTTAATCTAAAACAATTTGAAACGGATAATTTTATCACCGTGTTTTCCTCCTCATAATAAGTCTACGACCATATTTTTTCATTTAACAACATCTGATAATCATTATTAGGGGACAGCGCCTCCTTGGAAATCGCCAGAAATGGCTGCTCCACCGTCACTTTTCTCCCCTGTATTTCGATTTCCATGCGATCGACTCTCACCGTCGGCAGCACGCCATCTTTCTTTCCCACTGATTGATAAGGAATATAAAGGACACCTGCCACCGTCTGAAACAATTCTCTGCAGCTATCTGCCGAAACAACACTGACCGGCCGGTTCGAACACGGCTCTGTCAATCGATTTCCCGTATCCAACCATGCAGTCATCTGTTTACTTCTCCCCTGATAAAAAACCTCTACCGCATATAAATGCGCCTGTTCCTGTTCTGTTATTTTAACAGTCTCCCATAGAAAACAGATTAAGAAAAAACAGCCCACTGCAGTCAAAACATAGATAATCATTGGAATCCGATTCCATCCGATTCCGTCAATCAGCTGATCTGCATATTGGAAAAATCCGGCCATGACCGCTGCCGACAAGTAGAGACCCATGATCACCTTCACTCGTTCCCGCCGACTCTCTATGGAAAATGCCACACGCACCAGTGCTGTGCTCATCAGCACATAAGTAGTTACTATTTGAATCAGAGCACCCGGTAAAGGAAAAATCGTAATCGCAAGCGCATATCCGGCCCCCATAAAACTGGCCAAAAAGATACCGCCTTTTCTTTTTTTTAACTTCATAATCTTTCTCAGGATGGTCAGAAGTAAAAAATCCATTGTGAAATTATTTAAAAATATCACATCTGCATACAGGTCATATACCACCGGTAATTTCCTCACCTCCCTGTCTGACAGTACACATTATAGTTAGTTTTCACTTCATATTTTGTCAAATGCACAGAGGAGATTCCTCTTTTTCATCGTCATTTTTCGACAGGAGCACCTTCCTATTACATAAAAAAAATCCACCGGAAGAGTTTTCGCTCTAGCGGTGGAACTTTTGTCGAACCTACAGGTACCCCATAGTTTCTTATCTTTGTTTGTCTTTATTTATCTCTTATTCTTAAGAAAATCCGGAATATTAATCTGGGTCTCACGGGAAATCGGACGGTAAGACGGTGCGCTTGGTTTCGCTGCCGGGGTTCCCGGTGTCTGTGCCTGTGGCTGTCCCTGAGATGGTGCCTTATAAGCAGGTACTTTATAAGCAGATGCGGCTGTAGCTGCAGACTCTTTCGCTCCGGTTAATGGTGCTGTAAAAGCCGGTGCTGCCTTTGGTTTATAAGGAGTGTTAAAGCCGGTCATCGCTTTCGCTACCGGAGTATTAATTCCATGAGAATCAAGTCCTGTGGCAATCACAGTAATGCTGGCTTCATCCTGAGCGTTCTCATCATACATAGCGCCAAAGATAATATTCGCTTCGTCACCGGACAGTTCCTGAACAAATGTAGCGGCTTCATTCGCCTCTACCAAGCTGATATCTCCGGAAATGTTGATAATAACATGGCTTGCGCCCTGAATCGTCGTCTCTAACAGAGGACTGGATACCGCCTGTTTAACTGCTTCAATCGCTTTATCATCGCCTTTGGCATGTCCAATTCCGATATGAGCGATTCCCTTATCTACCATAACGGTCTGAATATCCGCAAAGTCTAAGTTAATCAATCCAGGAACGTTAATCAAGTCAGTGATGCCCTGAACCGCCTGCTGAAGTACTTCATCTGCCTTCTTCAAAGCATCCGGCATCGTCGTTCTGCGGTCTACGATCTCTAATAGTTTATCGTTTGGAATCACGATCAAGGTATCTACGCTGCTTCTCAGTTTCTCGATACCGGTCAGAGCGTTGCCCATACGTGTCTTCGCTTCAAAGCGGAAAGGCTTTGTCACAACACCTACGGTCAGGATCCCCATATCTTTTGCAATTCTGGCTACGACAGGTGCTGCACCGGTTCCGGTTCCGCCGCCCATACCACAGGTAACGAATACCATATCCGCGCCCTTAAGTGCCTGTGCTAATTCTTCCTGGCTCTCTTCTGCCGCTTTCTCGCCGATCTCCGGTTTTGCTCCGGCGCCGAGACCTTTCGTCAGTTTCTCACCAATCTGCATCACCGTGGCTGCTTTGCAGAACTGCAATGCCTGCTTATCTGTATTGATCCCGATAAACTCAACCCCTGCAATATTCTCATCAATCATGCGGTTCACAGCGTTATTACCCGCGCCACCAACTCCTATTACTATAATTCTCGCCGCATTTTCCGATTCATTTATCTTAATCTCTAACAAGAAAATTTCCTCCTTTATTCATCTGATGACCGTTATTTTTATCTTTTTATGCTATTCTTCATTATACTCTGTTGTCCAATTCTAGTCTACCTAATACTATATTTTATTTTGACGAAAATATCAACCACTATTTTAATAATTCTGTAACTTCTTTGACAAATTTACGGGCAAACGTACTTTCTCTACCGTTTTTGAAAACGGTACATCGGATTTGCGTTGTTTTCGTCATAGTCGTCCAAATAAAGTGTTCCATCCAAATCGGAATACTCTTGTAAGATATCATTCAGCTCGGAAATTTTTCCATTAATATCCGAATTTTTACCCAATTCTACATCCAGACTGCCGATGGTCAGCTGAACTTCCAGATCACTGTTATAGTCGATCCGATCCACCGCAATCTCAAAAACAGACAACAGCTGCGTAAGGTTCAGAATCTCCCCAAATACCCGGCTGTCTTTGATCGGCAGTGGCTGATGCAGTACGATATGTCCGAACTGCAATCCTGTGACCAGCGGAATTCCTTCTAATTTTTCATTAGTACTTTCTACGATGATTCCGTCTTTATCAAAGTACATCAAGCTATTCATATAAGAGACATAACCTACGATACTTTTTTCATAAGTGATAATCTCTACTTTGATTGGATTTCTAAATACTATCTTATAGTCTTCCACAAAAGGAATCTGCTTATGCGGCTGAAATTTATATCGATAATAGCAGTAAAACGGATTTCGGCTCATCGAAGAATCAAAAACAATATGTTCGATCTGCTCTGATGTATACCTGACATTTCCACTGACGGTAACCGTACTGATACGAATGGACAATATGAGAATAGTTAAAAAAAGCACCAGTAAAACAGTACTGAAAAATATCACTCTTTTTCCATGCGTTTTTCTTGTTCTCATATAAGTACCTCCGGTTATTCTTCCATGTATTGAATGTCCGCACCCAGACTCTGTAGGTCTCGGCAGATATCTTCATATCCGCGCAAAATGTGTTTACAGCATCGAATCATGGTGACTCCATCTGCTGCCAGACCGGCAGATACCAGTGCCGCCCCGCCTCGCAGGTCACCGGCTTCCACGGATGTCCCTTTTAATCGGGGGCAGCCCGAGATATATGCCTTATCGTTATGTACCTCTATGTGAGCGCCCATTTTTTTCAGCTCGCCCACCGTCCTGAATCTGTTTTCAAATATCGTTTCCTCAATAATGCCCACCCCCTTTGAACGGCACATCGCTGTCATCATCACCGGTTGCAGATCCGTGGGAAATCCCGGATAAGTTTCGGTCTTTACCGAAATCGCCTTGAGGCGTTGTTCGGCCTTTAGATAAAGCAATTGTTCTTCTTTATAAACATTGGCTCCCATCATCTTTAGATGCCTGATTACTTCCTGCAGCTGCGATGATTGAATGCCTGTAATCAAAATCTCTCCTCGTACCCCTGCCGCAGCCATCAGGTATGTACCGGCTACGATTCGATCCCCACCTACCGTAAATTCAGAGTCATGAAGTGGAAATCCGCCTTCAATACTAAGGTGCCCGGTTCCCACTCCCCGTATCACAGCTCCCATATTAATCAGGAAATGACACAGTTCCTGTATCTCCGGTTCTTCGGCGCAGCCATGTAATTGAGTACATCCATCGGCTGCCGTGGCCGCGAAGATCGCATTCTCCGTCGCTCCCACGCTGGGAAATGAAAAATTCACTTCGGCACCTTCTAAGCAGGTGGCGGTAGCTCGAAAGCATTCTTCTTCGGGATTCAGATCGACGCGCACGCCCATCTTCTCCAATGCCATCAGATGAAGGTCAATCGGACGTTTTCCAATCATGCATCCGCCCGGATAGTAGACCGAAGCTTCCCCTGACCGCGCCAGTAAAGCGCCCAGCAGCATGATCGAGGAACGCATCTGTCCCATCTCTTCTCTGGAGATGGTCGTGCCGGTCAGATGTTCGGCATCTATGACCAATCGGTGATTGGTCAGGGTGCAACAGCATCCGAGAGAATCAAGAATTCCCATCATACACATGACATCCTGTATTCTGGGAACATTATGAATAATCGTCGTACCATGATTCAATACAGCCGCTGCCATCATCGGCAGCACGGCATTCTTTGAACCCTGCACGTTTATCTCACCTTTTAGGGGGCGTAACCCATGGACTTCAATCATAGACAAGCAAAATCCCTCCTACTGTCTCCATATTGCTATCCTATGTAAAAGATGAGATTATGTGCTATGACAAATATGTTTTATTTGGTTAATTTTCCAATCGAATCTGGTTCGATACGCTGAGTACCATCCCCATCTCCACCATCAGAAATAATACCGATGTACCTCCATAACTGATAAAGGGCAGTGTCACTCCGGTATTGGGAATCGTATTGGTCACAACTGCGATATTAAGAATGACCTGAATCGCAATGTGAGCCATCACACCGACCACGATCATCGCTCCCAGTAAATCCGGCGCATTGCCCGCAATCACCATAAAACGATAAATCATAAAAATAAAGATGAAAATGAGTGAAGCAGCACCAAACAGTCCTAATTCTTCACATATAATCGAGAAAATCATATCGTTCTGCGCTTCCGGTACGAACCCCAGTTTCTGCAGACTCTCTCCCAATCCTTTTCCAAACAGACCGCCGGAACCGATGGCGTAAAGTCCCTGGAGCACCTGATATCCACCTGACTGGGAATACATCTGAGGATTCTTCCATACATGGATCCGTCCCAGCTGATAGTCTTTTAAAATATTCATCTTTTCCAGAATATGACCGATAGTGGGTGCCGCAGCCAAAAGGCCGATTCCACTGCCTATGCAGAGGAAGAACGGCCACTTAATCTTGCAGGCCACAAATAGCATAACAAAAATGATACCACAGATGATAATTCCGGAACTTAGGTTGTTAACGGTTACCAAAAATGCCAGTGGCGCAGAAAGCAGGAGGATCCATCCCACTGGCTTTAATTTGTTCACTTTGCTTCCCATTTGAGAAATCAGCACTGCCAAAAGTAAAATCAGTGAAATCTTCACCAACTCGGTCGGCTGAAACTGCAAGATACCGGGTCCCACTCTCAGCCACCTCTTCTTGCCATGCGACGCTACCCCCAGAGGCGTCAGCATCGTCAAAAGCATGGTAATCCAAGAAAGCGAATAAGCAAACAAAGCGAATTTTGCAAACCAGTGATAATTAATCTTTGATACGATGTACATCACGATACCGCCGCCCGCGGCAATCGCTGCCTGGCGCATCGCAAAATAGGCAGGATTTCCATAATCCATCTGTGCCTTATAGGCACTTGCACTGTAAATCATAATCAATCCGAACACCGTCAGAAAAATAATGGTAAATAACAGGCTATAGTCATAAAAACGATGTGGTTTTTTGCTCTTTGTTTTACCGGTTTTTGGCATACTCCCGCTCCTTACCTTTTTATATTATTACAGAGTTCTTACATACTCTTTGAATTTGCGTCCCCGCTCTTCATAATTAGCAAACTGTCCCCAGCTGGCACAGGCCGGCGAAAGGAGAACACTGTCCCCCGCATTTGCATAGGAAGCACATACCTGCACTGCCTCCAGCAAATCCTCCGCATACATGATATCCCTGAATCCGTGTTTCTTGGCGCAGTCGGCGATCAAATCTCTGGTCTGGCCGATTAGCACAAGATAACGTACTTTTCCATCAAAACTATCGATCCACTCATCAAATTCGGAGTGTTTATCATAGCCTCCGGCAATCAGAATCGTCGGTCCTGGCATGGCTTTAATGGCCTGCATCGCCGCATCCGGGTTCGTTCCCTTGGAATCGTTATAATACTTGACACCAAATCGCTCGGTCACATATTCAATTCGATGCTCTACTGCCTCGAATTCTTTGATTACTTTCTGAATCGTCGGAAGCGGAACGTTCATATTCATACTTATGGCAACCGCTGCCATGACATTCTCATGATTGTGCCTTCCAAGGAGCTTCAGGTCGTGGACATTCACAATCTCTGTGATCTTAGAACCATCGTTATATACAATCCGGTCATCGTCCATATAATAGCCCTTCTTAAGGGTCTGGCGGCTGGAAAAATATACAACTTTAATTTTTAAGGTTTCGCCAAATTCACGGAGAACCGCATCGTCGTAGTTGAGCACACAAGTGTCGTCATCCTTCTGATTCTTCGTAACGTTCTCTTTGATCTCGATATAGCGTTCCATCGTCTTATGGCGGTCCAGATGGTCCGGTGTAATGTTTAATATCGCACTGACATTCGGACGGAAGTCCATAATCGTCTCCAGCTGAAAGCTGGACACTTCTGCAATGGTCACACTCTCTTCTGTCGTTTCCATAGCATGTGCCGTATAGGGATCGCCGATATTACCCACTACAAATACGCTGTCGTAGTGAGCCTTCATAATCTCTCCGGTAAGTGCCGTAGTCGTGGTCTTTCCATTCGTGCCCGTAATCGCCGCTAACTTACCTTTTGCACAGTGGTAAGCCAGTTGTATCTCGCTCCATACAGGAATCGATGCCTCATCCAGAACCGACACAAAAGGAGCTTCCAGGGAAATGCCGGGGCTGATGACCGAGAGCTCCACTCCCAGTAAATCGGTCTTGCGCAATTCTCCTAACAGTACTGTCACTTTGGCATCTTCTTCAAATTTTTTCTTGATTTTCTTCTCATCCAGCTTGTCGTTACCGTCATAAAGCACGACTTCTCCCCCTTTGGAAAGAAGAAGTTTTGCGGCTGCTATGCCGCTGATTCCGGTTCCGGCTACTAATACTTTCTGACTCATATTCTGTTCCTCCTATAATCCTAAGTATGCTACAAGGCAAAGAATGGCCGTTATAATCGAAAATACTCCAACCACTCTTGCTTCTGACCACCCACAAAGTTCAAAATGATGGTGAATTGGGGCCATCTTAAAGAAACGCTTGCCCCCGGTCTTCTTGAAATAAACAACCTGAATAATAACCGACAGTACTTCTATCAGATAAATCAGTCCCACGATGGCGATAAACAGCGGCATCTGCATCATGAATGCGCTGGACGCCACAAATCCACCGAGAGCCAAAGAACCGGTATCTCCCATAAACACTCTGGCCGGATATACGTTAAATAAAAGAAATCCCAAGAGACTGCCCACCGCAGCTCCCGTAATCGGACTGATTCCGCTGTTCTCACCGATTGCCACGATCGTAAAAAATGTGGCGATGAGAATCGTAACACTGGTACACAGTCCATCTAATCCGTCGGTAAAGTTCACACCGTTATCGGTTCCTAAGGTGATGAAGAACAGTGCCGGTACGAACAGCCACACCGGAAGTTCCAGAACATGGTCGGTGAATGGAATCTGCATGCCGATGCCCATTTCGGTCGAAGTTACGATATAATAAGCAAAAATTCCGGTAATAATCAACTGACCGATGATCTTCTGTAATGGTTTCAGTCCTTCCGAACGTTTCATCACGATTTTGATATAATCATCCAGAAAGCCAATGACACCAAATCCCACGGTGACGAACAGGATGGGAATAATCTTGGGGTAATCTTTGATGTACAACAAAGATGTAATGATGATACCGGTCAGGATGACGAGACCTCCCATCGTTGGAGTTCCCTGTTTTTTTAAATGTGCCTGTGGACCATCTAATCTTACTTCCTGTCCGAATTTCAACTTGTGAAGAAAGGGAATCATGATCGGACACAAGATCGCACTGATTACAAATGCTATAATTACCGCAAGTATTGTTTCATTTATCATATTACACCTCAAATTCTTATGTAGTCCCGCTACGCAGTCTTAAATTTATTACATACACGATTAGTATACGTCTTTTTTCGGTAATAATCAACTATTTTCCCCGACTGAATCAATTACCGGTACTTTCCTATCTATCCCAAGATATGGAAGAATATTTTCGAATATATCCCTTATGACCGGTGCTGCGATGGTTCCGCCGTAGTAGATTCCTTCCGGTTCGTCTATCGTAATAAGTGCCATGACCTGAGGTTGATCTGCTGGGGCAAAGCCAATAAATGAAGATATATACTTTTTTAAATTCCTGGGGAGTTTTTCGGAGGTGGCCGTCTTTCCGCCAATTCTCCAGCCTTCTATTTTGGCATTTCTTCCGCTTCCCTCGGCTACGACCTGTTCCAGTATATAGCGCATGGTCGCGCTGGTCTCCTCGGATAAGATTCGCTCGTTCTGCGGAGCTTCAAACGGCTCTAAGGCAAAATGAGGCGTAATGCGATTGCCGCCATTGACGATAGAAGCTGCGGTTGTAATTAATTGCAGTGGAGTGATTTGAAAGGACTGTCCAAAGGAAACGGTAGCCAGTTCCACCGGACCCATATTCTCTTTTCGATGCATGATCGTCGCTGCCTCTCCCGGCAGATCCACACCGGTCTTCCCGGGAAGTCCAAATTGTTGAAAATATTTATAATAATTGTCGACTCCCAGGCGCTGTCCCACATCGATTAGCACCGGGTTGCAGGAGTTCATCATTCCGTGAAGGAAATCCTCGTTCCCGTGTCCGCCCGCCTTGTGACAGCGGATTCGTCGGTCTTCTACGATTCGAAATCCGGGGCAGGTGAAGGAATCCGTCAGTTTCACGGCACCCTCTTCCAGACCGGCTGCAGCGGTGATGATCTTAAAGGTGGAACCCGGTTCATAGGTGTCATTGATGCACGGATTGCGCCACATTTGATTCAAAAGAATCGTTTTTTCTTTCTCTGTATCGGCAGATTCCCCGCAAATCAGGGTAAATGGCTCGTTCAAATTAAATTCCGGCACATTTACCATGGCCAGAATTTCACCATTTTGTGGGTTTAAGATAATAATTGACACGCTGTTTGCCGACTTCTTCTCCATAACACGATAAGCTGCCTGCTCGGCGTATTTTTGAATGTTGACATCCAGGCTGATCTTCAGGTCTTTGCCGGCTACCGGTTCGATGCGATCTTCGGAGGCATTCTCTATCTCTGCACCGGCTGCATCGGAAAGTGTCAAAATCGTTCCATCCTGCCCTTTGAGGTGTTTCTCATACGCTACTTCCAAGCCGATAATGCCCTGATTATCTCCTCCCGTGAAGCCTAACACACGGGAGGCCAGCGTATTATATGGGTAAAAGCGTTTATAGTCTTCATCCACTTTCACGCCGCCTAAGTTATATGCACGGATTTTATCGCCCTCTCGCTTATCCACATTTGTTTTGATGATTTCACGGGAGGAGTATTTTTCCGCTTTTTTTCGGATAATTTCTTCCGAAACACCTAATTCGCGATGCAAGACTTCGACCAGCTGCTCAGGGTCTTCGATCTGATTATGGACGACCGAAATGGTGCACACGGTACGGTTGTCGGCAATGACCACGCCATTCCGATCGAGGATCTGACCTCTGGCTGCCTTGATGGTGCGTTCCCGCCGGTGCAGGTCTTCTGCCATCTGACTGTAATATTCTGAACGGTATATCATAAGAAAGAATAGCCTCCCTGTAAGCCCTATCATACAAAGACACGATATCAGACATACGAACGCTATTCTTCCCCTGTGATGTGTTTTATTTCGATTCATGCTGTGCCTTTTATCACTTCATTGGTACAGTATATTTTTAAAGACTGTATTTTATGTATCCGTTTGTCCTTTCCTATGGACTGGTTCCGGCTGTACTTGTGGCAGCTGCACTCGTCTCGACTGCGTTTGTCTCGGCTGCACGTGTCGCATCGGGAGAGATGTCCGGCGTTACGCCTTCTGCCTGTCCCGGCAGTTTCTCCGGATAGTTATAATCTTCCCCACCCGAATCGATAAATTCATCGGTATAGGAAACTTCGGTAGGAACAGGTATCGTCTCGCCATTTGCATCGGTCTCCGGCTCTGTCGTCGCTTCTCCACTTGCTGCTGTCTCGTTATTAGTGATACCTTCTTCTTGATTGGCCAGCTGTTCATCCCCAGCTGTATTCGCTTCCGTCTGTGGGAATACGTTCATATAAGGAAGTACCTCCCCCATGATCTTGGAGAAGATCTCACTGGCAAATCGGGAGTGAGCCTGCTCTTCTCCCGGCAGATGAGGTGTATCTAAAATTACATAAATAAGTACTTCCGGATCATGTGCCGGTGCAAATCCTATAAATGATACCAGATAATTCTTTGCAGAACGCGGCTGTTTCTGAGCCGTACCTGTTTTTCCACCAACTTCATATCCGGCTACGGCTGCCGCTCCGGCAGTTCCGCCCACGCCCGATACGGTTTGGAACAGAGCTTCTTTGATATAATTGGAGGTACTCTCCGACACCGTTTCGCGTATCAGTTTCGGGTCATTTTTCCGCACTACCGCGCCCTGATCGTTTAAAATCTCTTTTACCGTATGTGGTTCGTAGTAAGCGCCCCCGTTAATCATAGAGGCGTAGCCCGCTGCCATCTGAATCATCGTACAGTTGTAGTTCTGACCAAATGAGTTGGTTGCCAGATCGGCCGGTCCCATCGCATCCGCACTATATACCAAACTGGCGGTGTCTGCCTCACCGGGCAAATCAATTCCTGTCTTCTTTCCAAATCCAAAGGATTGCTGATATTTTGAAAATATCTCTTTCCCCGTCATGCGGGAAATCTCCATCATAACTACGTTGCAGGATTTCATCAATCCCTGCATCACCGTAATTGGTCCATGTCCGTTTCTTGCCACGCACCGAATCGGCCATCCACCGATTTCCAGTCGTCCTCCACAGGTAAAGGATTCATTGCCATTGATAATGCCCTCTTCCATCGCTCCCGCCACGGTGAACGGTTTCTGCGGTGACCCCGGCTCATATGCATCGCTAATGCAGAAGCTTCTCCACATCTTATACCATGCATCCGATCTTGCTTTATCGTCCATGGCGTTGATTTCTTCCGGTGTATAGTATTTCGATATATCATATGGATTGTTTAAATCATAGCGAATGTTGGTATCCATCGCCAATACTTCCGAGGTTCTTGGATCCATCACGATAACTGCGGCTACATCACTGCCGACCTGTGCCTGCCACTCGTCGATGTACTTTTGACAGATTTTCTGAATATTGACATCGATGGTAGATACCAGTGTTTCTCCGTTCTTCGCCGGTTTTACCACACGTTCCAGATTAGAGTCATCATTTAAATAACCATATTCTCTTCCATTCACGCCGGTCAGCACATTGTTATAATACTGCTCCATGCCGCCGGATGCCCCGGAACCATCTTTCAAGGAAAAGCCGATGACGTCACACGCCAATTCATTATTTGGATAGACTCGCTTATATTCTTCTTCAAACCAGACTCCGGTAATTCGTTTCTTGCCGCCCTCATCTATGGAACTCTTCTTAAAGATGTCATTCTGCGTCTTTTTTAATGTTTCAAATGCCTCTTTTTGATCTGCATTCAGCTGTTTGTCATATACCACATAGTAGTTATCTTTCTTCTCATTGATCAGATTGCGAACTTCCTCTTTATCATAGCCAAAGCACTGATTGAGTGCCTCTAATGTCGCATCCATATATTCGTAATTTTGTTCTTCTCCCAGTATCTGCTTCGGATCCAAAATTAAATTATATACTTTTTCACTGGTGGCCAGATACGTGCCATTTCGATCGACGATATTGCCCCTTTTATATGGAATCGTGCGGCTCTCATAATCTTGATGTCCCAGTACAATCTGGTTGTAAGCATCCCCTTTATTCTTTACGATATCGTAAAGAACAAAAATTAAGGCAAACAAAGCCAGCATAATCGCTAATACGGCGATTGCCAGCTTTTCCTGCATATATTTTCGAAATACTTGTTTATTATTCGTGTTTTGGGATGTCCTCATACTGTCTTACATACTCACTTTCTGATTTATCATACAGAAGGATCTGATCTTTATTGGCATATACCATATTCAGTTCCTCTGTTGCCACCTGATATACGTGGTCTAAATCAACGTAAGTGTCTAATCTTGTCTGAAGAGCATCATTCCCCGACCTCAGATTCTCAAGCTGAAGTTCTAATGTCTCTATGTTATTGATTCTTGTGGTAATAGAGGACTGCATATGAAGATAATTTGAGCATAGTAATAGTGTAATAACCGCTGCTATCGTAAGTGCAAATACATATGCCCCATCCATATGAAGTGCTTTTTCCTGATTTCTCCGCACCATACGACTGCGCTCATATTCCGCCTGCACAACGCGTTCCGGTCTGATCTGTGGTTCAGTTCTGTTTAGTTTTCTTACGGTATTACCGTCTGTATATACATCGTTCGTATATGCAGAACGTCGTCTCGATGCACTCATAACCTGACCCCCCCTATATCTTTTCAAACACCCTTAACTTTGCGCTTTTAGAGCGCTTATTTTCTAAAAGTTCTTCTTCGGACGGTATGATCGGTTTTCTCGTCACCACATGTCCTTTGCTCTTCTTTCCACACATACATACCGGGAAATCAGAAGGACAGGTACATGGATTCTCATCGGTTCGGAACCGTGTCTTTACGATGCGGTCTTCCAAAGAATGGAATGTTATGATAGAAAGTCTTCCCTCCGGTGCCAGTAAATCAATCATCGTGTCGATGGAGTCTTCCAGAACTTCCAGTTCTTTGTTCAGTTCGATTCGAATCGCTTGAAAGGTACGCTTTGCGGGATGTCCTCCGGTCGCCCGTATCTTCGCCGGTATCGCTGCCTTGATCAGTTCAATCAATTCTCCGGTTGTCTCGATCTCTTTTTCCTGTCTTGCTCTCACTATATGTTTTGCAATGTTTTTAGCGAAACGATCTTCTCCATAATTCTTGATCATATGGTAAAGCTCTGATTCACTGTAGTCGTTAATGATATCCTTCGCTGTCTGCTCGTTTCGCTGATCCATCCTCATATCCAGAGGAGCATCTTCCCGATAAGTAAATCCTCTTTCCATCGTATCCAGTTGGTAAGAGGAGACACCTAAATCCAAATAGATTCCATCCACTTTCTCAATCTTTAAATTCTGCAATACCTCTTTAATATTCACATAATTGCTTCTGACAATGGTTACTTTGTCTTTAAATTCTTTTAAATGTTCGGTCGCTGCTGCAATCGCGTCTGCGTCCTGATCGATTCCAATCAATCTTCCGTTTTCATTCAGTTGCTTACACACTTCCAGAGCATGTCCGCCTCCGCCTAGGGTTCCGTCTACATAAATTCCGTCCGGTTTTATATTAAGGCTGTTTATCGTCTCGTAAAGTAAAACCGATCTATGTTCGAACATCATATTCCCAGACCTTCCATATTCTCTGCAATTTCATCCATGTCATCATAGACATTCTTCTCTGTCCAGGTTGTCTTATTCCAAATCTCGATTCGGCTGCCTACACCGACCAGTACCACTTCTTTCTCTAATCCGGCAAACTCGCGTAAAACTGCGGGAAGAAGGATTCTTCCTTGCTTGTCCACTTCGCAACCGGATGCTCCGGCTAAGAAAAAACGTGAAAACTTTCTGGCATTTGCATTGGTAAGGGGAAGCGCATGAAGCTTTTCTTCAAAGGTTTTCCATTCTGTGTTCTCATACACAAACAAACAGCCATCTAATCCTTTCGTCACGACAAATTCGTCACCCAGCTGTTCTCTGAACTTAAAAGGTACGATTAAACGTCCCTTTGCATCAATTGTATGATTGTATTCTCCCATGAACATAGCAATCACCCGCCATTCATTTTGCTCCACGTAGCTTCCATCTGATACCATTAGGTACCACTTTCCACCACTTCCTACCACTTAGTATCTTAATTCTAGTACAAATGTAAGGAAAAAGCAAGAAATATTTATAAAAAATTCATAAAAAAAAGACGATAGGATTGGTGGTTCCTACCGTCTCTACATATATGATTATATTACCCTGCTAATACCATATATTGATTTAATAATTTGTCCAGTTCAACGCTATACGTATAAATTTTTTTATACTCTACGCTCTGATCAATACTGTCATTCAGCTTTTTTCTTGCAAGCTCAATTTGCTCAACCAGTTCTTCTTTCGCAGCTACCATGCTTTTGTTCTCCTTTGTCTTATATTTTTATTTGCAGTGCCCGGGAAGATCTATCCCTTTCATTATTTTAAGCCCTGTCTTTATAAAAATCAAACAAATTCGAACTACAACATTCGACACGCTTCGACAATGTCTGTCATTTTAATATTGCATTTTGTATTATCAGCCAATTCCTTTGTATATAATTCCCAATACAAAGACAATAACAGTCAATGGAACATAAACATACTTGGCTACTACACCAAACCATGCCGGAAGTGGTTTTTTTCGTCCCATCTCCATTTCCTTTTTGATCTCCCGATATCCCAATACATAGTAAATGGAGATTGCTCCCAAAACAGCACCAAATGGTACGACCAAAATCGTGATGAAATCCATCCAGCTGCCTACATTCGGTTCCGCTTCTATAAAGACACCCACGAGGAAACAGATTGCGCCGCACAGAAGTACAGCCGGTTTTCTCGGTACGTCAAAGCGGTGCTGAATACTTTCGATGACGGCTTCGAACATATTGATTAAAGAAGTGATGCCCGCAAATACCACGGATAGGAAGAAAATAACAGCAAACAGACGTCCCATAGGCATCTGGGCAAAAATCTTAGGAATCGTAATAAACATTAAAGAGGGACCGGCTCCCGGTTCAATCCCAAAGGCAAATACAGCCGGCATGATAGCCAATGCCGCCAGAAGTGCAGCTATGGTATCGAAGAATGCCGTGCGCAGAGAAGCTCCCACAATGTCTGCATTCCGATTCAGGTAAGAGCCGTACACAATCATGCCCGAACCCGTAATGGACAAGGAGAAAAATGCCTGCCCCATGGCCATGACCCAAGTATTCAAGTTCCCCAGCTGATTCCATTTTGGAACAAAGAGGAACTTATAGCCTTCCATCGCACCCGGTAAGAAGAAAACACGAATGGCTAAAATAGCGAATAAAATAAAGAAGATTGGCATCATCACGCGGTTGGCTCGTTCGATTTGTGTAGTGGAACCGGTAATTAATATAATTACGGTAATCGCTACCACGATTAAATGCCAAGGCAGACTTCCAAAGTTTCCGGTAGCCTGTGCAAAATAAGCAGCGGAATCCTGTGCCAGTATCGCACCTGTAACCGAACCACCCAAGGAGCGGAATACCCAGCCGATGATGATCGAATAGCCAATGGCGATTCCCAGGGAACCCAGAAGTGGAATCCATCCGATGATCTGACCGATCCGGCTATGTTTCTTTGCGTTCCAGCACAGTTCATAGGATCCCAGCGTACCGGTCTTGGCTTTTCGTCCGATCGCGAACTCTGCCGACAATCCGGTCAGTCCAAATAGACAGATGAAAAAGAGATAAGGAACCAAAAATGCCGCTCCGCCATATTGCCCTAAACGATATGGGAACATCCATATATTCCCCAAGCCTACTGCCGAACCGACACAGGCCAAAACAAAACCAATGGAACTGCTAAAATTACCATTCTTATGACTCATACTTCGTCCTCCTTCATTATAATGCCCATCTTCTATCCTAATCATGCTGATATCCTAATCATACTGATTAGGCATCGGCAGCGGACTCTTTGTCTTTCACTGTGACGCTTTAACGGGCAAAACTAGAACTATCATAATCTATATGTCTACGAAAATCAACCAAAGAATGAACGATTGCTGAACGATTCTGTTTTTTCTCTTTATTTTCCTTATGTAATCCCATCTTTGACAGTTAAAACCCCGTGGAACGTTTTAATGAAAGCCGTCGGGAAAGCCCCGACGCTTTCCCGACGCTTCTCTTGGTATAATGAAAAACAAGACAAAATAAACAGTTTATATGAAGCAGAAAGGATTTCGAGTATGAAAGAAATTAAAATCATGAAAAGTAAAATCAAAGAGGCACTAGCTCAGATTGAAACAATCGAAGAGCTTGGTCCCAAGGAACGTGGCTGTCTGCGCTTACTTACCGAGGAAATGTTTTCTATGTGCCATGAGCTTTTGGGCACATACGCATTGGATTTTGAAATCAAACAGGACGGCAAACGATATACCCTTTCCGGCACCACCAAAACACGGGTAGACGAGATGGCACGGGAGCAGCTGCTCTCGACGAGCAGCTGCGGAAAAAATGCAGCGAACAAGGGGGCGATGGGAATATTGGGCGCAGTTCTAGAGCTGTTTTCTATGGAGGAAGCGAAAGGGCTTGGTGGCGCTGAATGGGCAGCTTATGGCATGTACCATGAGGGCGGTATACGCGCGTGGACGCTTTCCCGCTATATGGAGGAAATTGGAGCTCTCGAATGCGAAAACAAGTGGGACGGGCTGGAAAAGTCTATTATCGCAAACTTTTCTGATGACGTATCCATCGCCGTACGCAAAGACAAGCTGCAAATGATCATTACAAAAACATTTTAACTTTAATGAAAAAAGCAAATATCCCCGATGCTTCCCGACACTTTGTTTTGCATACTGAAAACACTAACAAAATAAAAAAATTATTGGAGGAAACAAAAATGACAATCAACAAAACCTTAACTGCAACCGAATTGACCCTTACCCTGACCGGCCGTTTGGACACCACCACGGCTCCCCAGCTGGAGAGCGAGCTGAAATCCTCCTTGGACAATGTGGACAGCCTTATCATGGATTTTAAAGCGCTTGAGTACATATCCTCCGCAGGGCTTCGCGTGTTGCTTTCCGCCCAAAAGGTGATGAACAAGCAGGGAAAAATGGTCATCCGCCATGTAAACGACACAATTCTGGAGGTGTTCGAGGTAACGGGCTTCAATGATATTTTGACAATTGAATGAGCACTGTTAACGCATCAACCAGCATCGGGCAGGAGCGGCTTTTTGTAGACCGAGCATTTCGGCGCTTTTTTGTTCCGTCGCTCCTGTCCAATCTCAGCCTGGCTCTGGGCGAAATGGTGGACTGTCTGACCGTTGGTTCGCAAATGGGGTTTGAGGGATTGTCCGCTATCTCTCTGGGCATTCCGGTTTATATGTTTTATAACCTTCTGAGTTATGGATTTTCGATTGGCGGTTCCATCCATTACGCATTCCTTATGGGGGAAGGAAAACCCGACGAGGCCAACCGGTTATTTGGCAATGTGCTGCGCTTTCTGCTTATCACGTACCTTGTGACCGCAGCGCTAGGGCTTTTTTTCTTGCCGCAGCTTCTTGAAATACTTGGGGCGCGATCCGAATATTCAGCTGTGTATACCATTGCACAGCGCTATATCCGCGCACAGCTTATCTGTATTCCGATCATGTTTTGTCAAGGTCCGCTTTACTACTTTGTCCATGTCGACGGCTCGCCCAAACGGGCGGCCGTCGCGCTGACGGTTTCCAATGCTGTGGATATCGTGCTCAACTATGTGTTTGTAATTAGGCTGAATATGGGCGCGGAAGGTTCCGTATGGTCCACAGCCATCGGCGCGGCGTTCTGCCTTGTAATCTGCGGAACGCATATCGCCAAAAAACGTGGGGCACTGCGCTTTTG
The DNA here is from genome assembly GCA_036634775.1 of Clostridium sp. Lineage (GTDB taxonomy): Bacteria > Bacillota > Clostridia > Lachnospirales > Lachnospiraceae > Otoolea. The sequence continues at coordinate 39,276 of JAVWRQ010000008.1, read as the reverse complement.
TTGGCCGCCGTTCGACCTACGCGGGCTTTTCCATTGCATTCAAACTGGATTTTCCTCGGCGGTACAGTACATTTATCAATTTGCCACCGTCTTGTGCGCCAATACGCTGCTGCTTTCCATTGGTGGGCCGGTGGGCGTAGCAATTTTTGACGTGGTATATAGCCTTTCCCAACTCCTTGTTGCAGTGGCGGATGGCATCGGTATGACACTGCAGCCCATGATCAGTACCTACCAGTCGGAACGGGACATGGCTGCCATTAAGCGCACCGTTCAGTTGGCGGTATGGTATGGCTCCGGATTGGCTTTGGTGGTGCTTGCGGGTCTGATCATTTGGGCAAAGCCGCTGTGCGCCCTGTTTGGTCTTTCAAATGAGGCGGAAAACGCTGGCTCGCTGGCCCTGTGGATTTACTGCGCCGGTATTCTGCCAGCTTTGTGGAACCAGATTGCGATCTATTACCGGCAGACAACACGGCAAGAACGCAGTGCTTTGGTCATTCAGACACTGCGGCTGCTTGTATGCTTACTTCTACCAATGTTCGCGCTTGCGACCTTCGGCCTGAGTGCTTTTTGGTGGGTATTTCCTATTGCCGAATGGAGCACGCTTTGTTATGTGCTCTTTAGCGTTTGGAGACAAAAAAACTCTGAGGAAAAGGGAGCCGTACCAGCACTAGCACCGCCAATTCACTGTTTTTCTACATACATCCATGATTCCACTCTGTTGGGCAACACAGTGGAACAGCTTCAGCGCGAATGTGAGATGTGGAATTGCGCCTCCCAGCAGAGTTATTACGCCACATTGGTTGTGGAAGAGGTCTGTGCCGCCATTTTGGAAGACGCAAAAAACAACCATCTGGATGACGTGCTGATTAAACTGACCGTACTGATTGACCAAGACGGTTTTGTGGTGCACTTGAGAGATAACTCCTATAAATTCAATCCATTCTCCGCAGAGGGCGACGACGCCCCCAATGCGCTGGGGATGTTGATTGTTCGAAAAAAAGCAAAACAATTTTTTTATCGCCGCTATCAGGGCTTTAACACCTTAGTCATTCTATTGTAACCAAGGGAAGGGAGGACAAGCGTATATGGAATCCCAAAAAACAGTACGCATTTCTTTGGGGCTAAAAGCATCGGTAGCTATCGTGTTTATCGCAGCAGTGCTGAGCACGGTCGCAATCATCTTTAGTTATCTGACATACAAGCAGGCACTGGAGAATCAATTAATTCAGAGTGCGTTCAATTTGGCGCAAACCATGGCTGCTGAGATAGAGCCGGAATCCATTGACCGCTATTTAAAAAGTGGCGTGGTGGATGACAGTTACCGGGAAACACGGCAGCATTTAATCAATATTCAGAAAAGTAACGACATTGTTTACGCAGTGGTAACAAAACCCACGGAAGATGGCTTTTATTATGTCTTTGATACCGATCAGAGCGATGACGCGTTCGCGCTTGGCGACTTCCAGGAATTTTACCCCGGAGATTTTCTGGACAACAAGGAGAATTTTCTCTCCGGCAATGTGATCAAACCGATTATCACCGACTATGAATTCGGGTGGCTGATTTCCGCTCTGGTTCCCATTAAAGATGGAAATGGCATCCTGTGCGGTTATGTGAATGTGGATCTCTCCATGACCGACATCAAGAATATGGAGCAAAATTTTCTTTTCAAGTTAGCATGCATCTTGGCCATGTTGACCCTGCTGATGGTCATCCTTCTGTTGGCAGGCACCCGAAAAAAGCTGATTACGCCCATTAATCGCCTTGCTTCGGCGGCTAGCGACTTTGTACGGCGGCAAGAACAGGCGGACAGTGTGCGTGAGGTGTTGGAACTGCCGGGTTTGGATACAGAGGACGAACTGGGGCATCTATACCGTTCTATCCGAAAAATGGAATCTGACATTTATACCTATATTGATGACCTCACCTCTGTCACCGCCGAAAAGGAACGCATTGGAGCGGAGCTGGATGTGGCCAAGCATATTCAAGCCAGTATGCTGCCCAGCATATTCCCCGCGTTCCCCGAACGACCGGAGCTTGATATCTACGCCACCATGACCCCCGCGAAAGAGGTGGGCGGCGACTTTTACGATTTCTTCCTCATTGACGACGACCATCTTGCCATGGTTATGGCAGACGTGTCTGGAAAAGGCGTACCCGCAGCCCTGTTTATGGTCATTACAAAAACACTCGTCAAGAATGTGGCACAGGCGGGACTCTCGCCCAAATCGGTATTGGAGAAGGTAAACAAGCAGCTTTGCGTGGGCAACGATGCGGAGATGTTTGTCACGGTTTGGCTGGGAATTTTAGAAATCTCGACCGGAAAGGTGATTTGCTCCAACTCGGGGCATGAATATCCGGTGATAAAGCGTGCAAATTGCGATTATGAGCTGCTAAAAGATAAGCACGGCTTCGTGCTTGCCGGTATGGAGCGCTCCCGGTATACAGAATATGAGCTGCTGCTGCAACCCGGAGACCGCATTTTTCTCTACACCGACGGCGTGCCCGAAGCCACCAACGCGAGCAACAAGCTTTACGGTACCGATCGGATGATGGATACGTTAAACCGCAACAAGGAATGTGACTGCAAACAACTTCTTTCCGCAATCAAGGAGGACGTTGACGTCTTTGTCGGGCAGGCGCCGCAGTTTGATGATATTACCATGCTGTGTCTCACGCTGATGCCTACCGATACGTTCGGAATGCAAAAGCTGAAGCTGCCACCCTCGCTTGAGGCCATGGCGGAAGTGACAGCCTTTGTGGAGCAAAGAATGGAGGATGCGGGTCTTCCCATGAAGTTGATTGCGCAGATGAACATCGCGGTGGATGAAATCTTTTCCAATATTGCGTGCTATTCCGGCGCGACGGATGTCACAGTGGGTGTGAAGATCTCAAACGGCTGCCTTACCCTGCGCTTTGCCGACAACGGTCTGTCCTACGACCCCACGGCAACCGCAGTTCCTGACACGACCCTTTCCGCAGAGGAACGGGAGATTGGGGGTCTTGGGCTTTTGATGGTGAGAAAATTTATGGACACGGTGGAGTATGATTATCACGATGGGCTCAACATTTTAACCCTGGAAAAACGAACAGATTGAATACCTATGGAAAACTACTTGTCGTAAAAGATACGATTAGTATAAAAAAGTTAGCAAAATCTAAAAAACGAAAGGAGCAAAAAAAATGGAAACAAAGTACTTAAACACAGCAAAAAATCTACGCACACTACGCACTGCAAATATTATTGGAATTATTGCAGTCATTGTCGGAATCATTGGAGGTATCGCCCTGATTATGGGTGCAGGAATTGGCGCCGGAATTGCCTCCGATAGCGGTACAGGCATTATTCCTTCCGCCGCAGTTGGCGCAGTGGGAATTGGAGGTTTGGTTGCACTTGTAGGTCTAATCCTTTCCCTTGTAGCTGGCATCATGAAAATTGTGGCTCTTGTAAAGAGTTCTAAGGAAAACGCCGGATACAAAAATGCGATGATACTGGTTTTGGTAAGCATAGCGCTCTCCCTTGTCACTATGTTCTTAACAAATGCAGGGAATGTCGTACTGGAAATTACGGGTGCGCTTGTTATGATCGTTGACCTTTTTGTGGTTTACTTTATCATCACTGCCACAGATGAGTTCTTGCGGGAAAAGGGAAACACGGTCGTTGCTGATGAAGGCATTGCTGTACGCAAGCTCTATATTATTTGTACTGCAATTATGGTAGTTGGTAACCTTGCAGGCCTAGTGCCTTTCTTGAGCGGAGTGGTCAGCATAGTCACTCTCGTTGTTTCGATTGTACAGCTTGTAGCACTCTTTAAATTTATCGGGTTTTTGGGGCATTCGGCTAATGCTTTAGCGGATAAATAATTCATTTTAAAAATTTTGAACCGGAGGATTTAACATGAGTTGTGATAACACACGCCCCTGCACCTGCACCTTTGACTGCCCACGCCACGGCAAATGCTGCGCCTGCGTTGCTCATCACCGGGACAATGACGAGGGCGTACCCGGCTGTTTCTTCTCCGCAGAGGCTGAGGCCACCTATGACCGCAGCGTCGAGGCGTTGGTGCGAGATATGGAATACGGTAGAAAGCAGGTGCGTAAATGAAATGTATGCGGCTGATTTAAATTATCCGCTTATAGAACTTTATAACATAACGAGAAAAGAATGAACAAACAGAATCGCAAAAACATTTGAAATTATTAATGTTTTTGCGATTTTCTATTGCATATACGAAGAAAAAGCAAAAAAGAAATCCCTAATTGATATCTCCCAGATCATCCATGCATCTATATTTTGCTTCCCCCTCAGACAAGGAATTGAATAGATCTGTAACCTTTTTCAAATAACCTTTGTTAAAATACAGACATTTTGCCGGATCATGTGCCAATTCATCACCGGTAAGTGCAAGTGCTATCGCACGACATCCACCCAAGCAGAGATTGAGGTATTTACAATTTTTGCACTTTTCGCTGTGCTCTACTACTGCCGAAATAGGGGTACAAACTGCATCCAAATACGAACTATCCGATAAAAGCTTTTGCAGTCCAACTGTTTTGACATTGCCCAGACACTGACCATGCTGTTCGTAATATCCTGACATTTGATGACACGGTACTACATTGCCATTGGACGCAACTGCAACCATACCGCGATTTCCTTTGCATACCGGCGCATTGAAACGTTGAGGACCCCCACCTCCTACAACCGGGCGGTGATGGTAGATTCTGTTCTGTGGATAGAACATCAAGAACTGCCAAATATCAATTTCCATCTTATGAGGCTTTTGAAGATACTGTTTTGTAAAATCCAGCATCACATCATAGTATTCTTCCAAGTCCAGACAGGCATGTCCTGCATTCTGAGTCCAACGTGGTGACTCCGTCGTGCGAATAATACGCATCTCTTTCACACCCAAAGAATCCATGTAATCGGCGGTTTTCAAGATGGAGTCCATGTTTTTTCTATGTACATTGGTTTGTACCTTGACTTTGAATCCATTTTGGATGCAAAGTTTAATGGCTCTGATCGCGTCCGCTTCCGCTCCCTGATGTGCACGCAGCCAATCGTGATGACCCAGACCATCAAAAGAGATTTTCATGAGCGGATTACAGCCAAAGGTTTTAAATTCATCTAAAACTTCCTGTGTAATAAATTGTCCGTTGGTATTCAAATCATGAACATACATATCGCGCTCGTATATCCCACGCATAATCTTCATAAATTGCGGATGTAGCATAGGCTCACCACCGGTTATTGTAATTTCATGGATCCCACATGCTTGTGCCTCATCCAAAAGGTGAAGTGCTTCCTCAAGCGTAAATTCTGTTTGCAGTTTATTGTTATCTGCGGCATTAAAGCAGTGAAGACAGTTAAAGTTGCATCTCCCCGTAATCATAAAGCTCATAGCCGGAAAATAACGATTTTGACAGAACCTAGGTTTTTGCCATGGGGACAACGTCCGGTCTCCGGCTGCAGTTCCACATAACCCACGTTCCACAAGACTTGAAAGCAGTTCGCTCTCCGGAATATCGTGTTGACCATCACATAATGTGAGTAGTTCAAATTCCTCCTTACTTAGTTTTTGTGCAAAGCGGTAATCCTTAAAATAGTAAGCATGCGGCACTAGGATCCAAGAACGTAAAGCCACAGCTTCATTTAAAATATAATGCATATATGTCTCCTTTTCTTTCGCTTCGCTCAAGACACAAACAAGTAATGAAAAAACTATTGTGCCCCTCAAAGCTCTGTTTTATAAGATTGGCTCTATACATGCGAAATTCCCTTTCGCAGTATTGGGACATAGAAGATGACCCTTTTTCATATGTCTTTTACTCATTATACAACATGAAGCGTCGGGTAAGCGTCGGGGTAAGCGTCGGGTAAATCCCCGACGCTTACCCGACGCTTGGTATTTTATAATAAATACAATCGCTATCAAATTTATCTGCAGCGTAAACAAGAAAGCAAAGAAGGAATCGAAAAAATGAAAAGTTCGGAACGGAAAAAAGAAACTTTTTTGTTAACCAATGAAAACATGAATGAAGCGGCTAAGCGGCTTAACAAAGAATTAGACAAATATGGGAGGAAAGAAGATCGTCTGCGTCTCCGCCTTGCCTTCGAGGACATTTTGGATACCTGGCAGCGCGCATTGGGCGAAGAAACCGCCTGCACCATTCAGTATGGAAAAAAACGCTTCGGAGCGTGGAGCGTGCATCTGGCGGCAGCCGGGAGCATGTCGGATCCCAATTCCGATTCGTCATCAACAGACCTCGAAATTGCGAGAAATGCAATCCTGCAAGGTCTGGGAATTTACCCCCTATTTGAATATAAAAATGGGATAAATCACCTTGTATTAAGCCTACCTAAGGAAAAGCCGAATCAGCTTTTCTACCTTTTTGGAGCGGCTTTTATCGCTGTGATTTTAGGGCTTTGCCGTTTAAATGCGTCAGGCGGTTTCAATCTGGCTTTTTCAGACCCGATTGCGACGATTCTTCTGGATACGCTACTGGGCATTTTGTCCGGTGTGGCAATGCCAATGATATTTTTGTCAATCAGCATCAGCATTGTGAACATGGGCAATATCGCGGCTTTGGGACGCATCGGCAAGAAATTCTTAATCCGCTTTATGGGCTTTGCGTTTGCGGCGCCGCTATTAACCGTCTTTTTTTATCTGTTCACCGTAACAATCTCTGCCGAAAATACCCAAGTTGGTCAATTTCAGGCGATATTTTCCATGATCATCAATATTGTGCCAACCAACATCATATCGCCCTTTATAGAGGGCAATACACTGCAAATTATATTTTTAGGTTTCAGTGTCGGTGTTGCGCTTCTATTACTGAACGGCAGAATGCAGACACTGACAGATTGTATGAAACAGCTACAATCCGTTACAACCGTTTTTATTGATGGAATCAATCGACTGCTCCCGCTGTTTGTGTTTTTGACAGTCTACTCGCTCATCGCTTCGGGAAGCGTCAGTAAACTAGGCGACGTCATTCAGATTTTGGTGATGACACTAGTGGCGCTGTTTGCAATGGTGATCGGCACAACCGTGTATTTCTGCTTGCGTCTGCGCGTATCTGCTCGTATTGTGATTCAAAAACTATGGCCGTCCTTTGCCGTAGCACTCTCGACTGCATCCTCCATGGCAAGCTTTTCCATGCGGATAGCGTGCTGTAAAAAGGATTTCGGGCTGGACGAGCAAATTACAAGCTTCGCTGTCCCGCTCGCGCAGGCATTGCTCAAGCCCGAGAGCGGTATAATTTTTGCGATTTCAGCAATGTGTGTGGGCAGCTCCTACGGTGTAGTAATTACACCTATGTGGCTTGTGATGTGCGGTTTCGTTTCGGCGCTATTATCCATTGCTACTCCACCGGTTCCCGGTGGCGGACAAATGGCTTATGCCGCATTGTTTCTTCAACTGGGGATACCGCCGGAAGGCTTGATACTGGTGCTTATGGTAGAGACCATTTTGGATTTTGCATGCACGGCAGTAAGCGGTTATGTACAGGTATTGCTTATCGTCTTAACGGGAGATCAGTTAAATATGGTGGACAAGGACATTTTAAGAAGTGCTGACAGTTCTCGCGTAGGGTAGCACAAAGCGTGAAATGTACAAAATCATTTCTGGAAAAGCGGCGGTCTATTTTAACTATGGCATGCCGCAATGGACACCATTCAAAAAGCATTGTTTTCAGCGTTAATCTAGTCGTCTGCCAATGCGAAATTCATAAGGATCTTGTGGCAGCTTGGAAAACACCAAGGTGCGGTCGAAATGAAGCAGCTGCAAAGTGATCTTGATGCGTATGTTTTTTGCTTCAATCAGCGCAAATCGGCACAGCGACGGTTCCCTCGGAACGCGGTGCAAAAAAGAGACACGGGTATCGAACTACTCATTTCCCGAGGACAGGTTTGTAGTCTTTAGACCCTACTGTGATGATTGCGCAAGAATCTTCAAGGGTTGACAGATCGCATAAAAACAGCAAGGTTGGAGTCCCGAAAGGGGGTTACCAACCTTGCTGTTTGCATTAAATCTCAAGGTCGCCGCTTGTTTTTCTCCTTTTCAAGAAGTTTTGTTATATTCTAGGCAAGCTTGCCGCAGCTTTTACAGGCCCAGCGGGAGGGACGCCCTTTCACAGCTCTGGTACGACGAAATTCAGTACACGGGCAAAATTTACATTTTTCGGGTGGTGATGAACCGCAGCCGGCGCTTACGTTGTCCAGTTCCTCGTCGGAGAGCGCGCCTGTCTCGGGGTGCAGCTGTGCGTAGTAGGTCGCCGCTTCCTCAGCGGTCATGGGGGTTCCGTTCTCCAGCGCCAGCGCCAGCAGTGCTGTGGCGCTAGGGGCTTTTTCCGCCTGTTCGAGCATTTCGGGGGTAAAATTGATTTCGTTTGTCATGATGGGTTCCTCGCATTCTAATAGTCAGTACTCTGACTTTTTCATTAATAATTATATTTGGTGGTGTCTCTTGGGAATTCCGGCCAGCCCTTGGATCTAAAGTAAGCATTGATTGCTCCAAAAGGTGGACGCTCAAGGCCACAAAGAAGGAGGCAAAGAAAATGATATCGCACATCCTTTTAGTGCATTTGTAGAATGCACTTACCTTCTTTAAAGTTGTTGCAAGTACTGCAATTCAGGGGGTATTGATTACAGCTGTCCTCCATCATATGTGCCGCCCACGACTTTGAACACCAAGTACAAGAGTAGTTGAGGCTACAGGAATTAAAACTCTGTTTATCTGAGTCCGTTGTGCCGCCGCAGCCGGCGCTTACGTTGTCCAGTTCCTCGTCGGAAATTGCGCCTGTTTCGGGGTGAAACCGTGCGTAGTAGGTCACCGCTTTTTTAGCGGTCATGGTGATGCCGTTTTCCTGCGCTAGGATAAGCAGTGCAGCGGCGCTAGGGGCGGATTTTGCCTGTTCGAGCATTTCGGGGGTAAAATTGAATTCGTTTGACATGATGTTTTCCTCACTTTCAAATTTGTTTTAATAAACGGTGGTTTTCGCCACCATTTGCGTGTCATCTAGCCGCTGGTGTGCCACCAGCTCTGCAAAATAGCCGTTGTGCTTGATGAGCTCGTCATAGTTGCCGTCCTCCAGAATGCACCCCTCATTCAGCACGATGATTCGGTCACATTCCTTGATGGTGGAAAGGCGGTGGGCAATGACGATGCGGGTGCATTTCAGAGCGGCCAGCGATGCCGCAACGGTTTTTTGGGTGAGATTGTCCAGCGCGGATGTGGCCTCGTCGAACATCAAGATGCGTGGCTTTGCGGCAATAGCACGGGCAATCATCAGTCTCTGGCGCTGTCCGCCGGAAATCCCGCCGCTCCCCTCGCTAATCATGGTGTTCATCCCCATCGGCATCTTACGGATGTCCTCAGCGATGCCCGCAAGCTTCGCCGCCGCCCAAGCGTCATCAAGGGTAAGCCATGGGGCAGAAATGATGATATTGGAAAAAATATCGCCTGAAAAGAGCTTGCCATTTTGCATGACCACACCGATGCGCCGCCGCAGGGACTTTAAATCCACGGTAGAAATATCCCGTCCGTCATAATAGACGGCGCCCTTTTGCGGAACTTCAAAGCCCAGCAGCAGGCGCATCAGCGTGGACTTGCCGCAGCCGGTCTTCCCCACCAGCGCCACATACTGTCCCGGTCGGATTTTCAGCGACAGGTTGTCAAGGACAGGCGGCATGCTGTCGGTGTAGCGAAACGAGACATTGCTAAGCTCAATGCCGCCAAAGATACGAGTGAGCACCTTTTTGTTGTCCGCAACCTCGGGCACTGTTTCTAAAATGGGCTTCACCATCTCAAAGACAGGCCTGATGTTTGCCACGGTCAACGCGATGCCCGAGAGGGATAGAAATGCACCCGACACCATGCCGTAGGCGGCGGTAAAGGCGAAATAGTCCGCCACCGAAACACCCGACTGCACCGCTGCATAGTAAAGCACGATGGTACCCACCAGCGAAATACCCGTAGAAATCACAGAGTTGAGCTTGATAAATGTTGGCGGATCATAGGCGAGCTTTGCTTTTTTTGTGTAAAGCTCTGCCCAACGGGAAAAAGCGCGCTTTTCGGCACCCGCCAGCTTTAGTTTTTGCACACCTGTAATAAGCGAATAAATCATTCCGGATTCCTTGGCAAAAATGTCCATCATCTGCTTTGACCGCTTCATTTGTACGAAAGCAGATACAATAGAAAATATAATGGTTGAAAACGTAATGGCAAGTGCAGGAACCACCAGCGCCGGCGCATATTGGAAAACCTGCGCGATGTAGAGAAAAGAAAACAAAGAGGTAAGGCCGGTGGTTAAAATGGAGTTGCACAGCATCGAGCACAGTCCGTTAATGCTGCTTGTGCGGCTGTTGAGTTCACCTGCGCTGTATGCCTTGAAAAATTGCGCAGGCAGGGAAAGCACCCGCATCATGGACGCAGCCTGCACCGCTGCGCCCGCTTTGGTCTGCAGCCGTTCCAGCATGATGCCATTTACCGTTTCAAGCAACAGCTTTGCAACACCTGCTGACAACAGCATAACGGAGATGCTCAGAAAAAGCCGCATGCTGCCTTCTCCGATGACGCTGGAAAACAGGATGTTGTTCAGCTTCGGCCCCAGCAGACCGACCAGCGTGACCGTCAGCGTGGCAGCGCCCACAAAGACAAAGTCCGAAGGGGCAAGCTGCCCCACAACAAACCGCAGCAAATCGCTGATGCTAAGCTTTCGCAGTGGCAGCGGTTTATAAAAGCAGCGGGCATTAACTTCCAAAAGTCCTGCCGTTTTCCGATCCAGCTTGACGGTTTGACCGGTTTCATAATCGAAGAACGTGTATCCGGAAAGCTTGTGCGGCAATAGCGCCACAATGCTGCCTGTTTTCAGCGTGCCGAGAAAGGCTCCCACTGCGTCCTGATACCAGTTCCCGTCCAGCGTAACACGCCTGCGCATCACACCGGACGGGCGCAGCAGATATTCCAGCTGTTCGTCAAGGTCTATCAGTTCATCGGGAAGCTCTGTGGACTTCACATGGTAAAAGTGCAGAATTTCATCCACAGCGCTTTTTGTTTTTTGCCGTTCGTTCAGAGGGGGACTCTGCGCCATATGCCCCGCAACCACCTCTGCCATTGTGGAAAAGGCATCCGAAAAGGCATCATTATCCGCCTGTATACGTTGCTTGATTTGTTCGTCAAACCAACCCATATTCGATGCCTCCTCTCATTCATTTGTTACCAGTGCGGCATATGCTCCGCCCTTGGCATATAGTTCGTCATGGGTGCCGCGTTCTACGACCTTGCCGTTTTCCATCACCACAATTTCATCACAATCACGAATCGTGCTCAGTCTGTGTGCAATGACAATGCAGGTGATCCCACGGTTTTTAATGGCCTCCACCACTTCACATTCGGTTTTTGCATCCAACGCGGAGGTGGCCTCGTCCATGATGATAATGGTGGGATCCTGTGCCAATACACGGGCAATTTCCAAGCGCTGGCGCTGCCCGCCGGACAGGTCTTTTCCACTCTCCATCAGCTTATAGGAATAACCGCCGTCACGCGCCATGATATCCTCGTGCAGGTTGGCATCACGGGCAGCCATGATGACCTCGAAATCTTCGATGGAACTGTCCCACATCTTGATGTTATTCGCAATGCTGTCTTCAAACAGAATGATGTCTTGATCCACCACAGCCACCGATCCGGTGAAGATGCTGTGGTTGATCTCGCGGATGGGCTTGCCGTCAAATAAAATCTCTCCGCTCCACGGCTGGTAAAGGCCGGAAATCAGCTTGCTCAGCGTACTCTTGCCGCAGCCCGAGGCGCCCACAAAGGCGACACGGCTGCCGGGCTTCAAATGCAAGTCGAAGTGTTCGATGACCGGCGCGGACCGGCGAGAGTAGCCAAATGTCACATCCCGCATGACCACTTCACCAGACAGCTTGTTGTAAGTGGCATTTTCATCAAAATCATCATCGTAGTCAACGTCGGTGGGGTACTCCATCACATCGTCAATGCGTTCCATATTGGTGCGCATCTCCTGCAGTGTTTGTCCCACACCGATAAGCGACTGCGCGGGTGCTGTAAAGTTGCCCAAAAAACCCTGAAAGGCCATAATCATGCCCACGGTAAACTCTCCCTGCATGGTTAAATACACACCAAGCAACAGCACCGCATTTGTGGTAAGACAGGAAAACACTGCCGGTATGAGCTCCAGATAATAATTGATGTTGGCAAACCGGACAGATTGCGTATTCACATTGGCCTGATAGCCCGCCCATTTTTCAAAAAAGCCGTTTTCCGCGCCGCTTGCTTTGATGGTTTCAATCATTTCAATGCCCGCAACAGACGCACCGACCAGTTTGCCGGAATCGCGCATCTGCACACGGGTGACGTTGATCCGCTTGTTCGAGATGATACGTGCCATCACGATATCGACCAAGATAGAGACGATGCCCACCACGGTCATCGGTACGCTGTACCGAAGCATCGCCACAAGATAGAACACCATCATACCTGTTTGCAGTACAAGTGGGGCAAAGGTGGAAATCAGCGAATGGGCGATGCCCTCGTTCATGCTTTGCCGCATGGCAATATCCCCCGCCATGCGCTGTGAGAAAAACGTCATCGGCATACGCAAAACATGCCATAAAAACGAGGAATTTGCTACAATCGCCAGCTTACCGTTTATTTTAAGCAGATATACTGCCTGCACCCATGCCACCACCAGCGTCACCAGTGTGAGCAGTGCCAATCCCAGTAAAAATGGATAAAGCCACTCTGAGTTTTGCCCGGTGAGCAGCCTGTCCATAAAAATGCGCGCGAATGCGGGATTGATAACACCCAGCAGCGAAGAAACCGCTGTCGTCAGCACAACAAATGCCACAGCCGCACCGGTGCCGACCATGCGTTTTTTTGCAAAGCTCCAAGTGCTCTTGGGCTTTCCGCCCGGCACAAACGCTTCGCTCGGCTCGAAGAAGATGCATACACCGGTGAAGGCCTTGTCGAACTGCTCCATGCTGACGGTATAGGTACCCTGTGCGGGATCGTTGATGCAGGCTTTGTTGCCCTTGAATCCACAAAGCACCACAAAATGGTTGAAGTTCCAGTGGATGATGCAGGGGAATTGCCCGCTTTCCAGCAGGTTCTCCGGCTCATATCGGTAGCCCTGTGCTTTTAGGCCATAGCTTCTTGCGGCCTTTAGGATGTTGGAGGCTTTTGAGCCGTCCCGGCTGACACCGCAGTCGGAGCGCACCTGCTCCAGCGGTATCCATTTTTCATAGTAGGCCATTATCATTGCAAGGCATGCGGCACCGCATTCGAGCACCTCCAGCTGCATCACCACCGGCACTTTCACATGCCCTTGGCAGACCGGCTTCTTCAGCTTGTTCTTTGACATCTCTGCCACCTCAATTCAGTACAAAGGAGACAGGCGAGATCTTCTCTAGTACAATTTTTGCGTTATAGGTACCGTCCGGAGCGGCGATGTCCGCTGTCACCGGGGTCACCCAGTCGCCGGCTTGCCATCCGCCGAGATAAAGCACGTAGGCGTCAAAACCAGCGGTAATTTCCATCGGCGCAGCAGCGACAGACGTAATGTGCCCTACGCTGCTGCTTGCTTTCAGCTCCATCCCCGCCGCAATGTCCTGTGCGACAGAGGGCGTTACATAGCAGACGACCTTGCCGTCTTGCACCACCGCAACGGTGTCACAGGAGGTGGTCAGTGTGCCAAACACGCCCCAGATGCACGCGCCGGCAAGCAGCAGAATCACAGCGGTCAAGATCAGCCACACGCTTGGACGGGAAACCTTAATATAATCGTTGAGTTGCTCCGGCGACGACACACGGTCGAGGCTCGCCTTGCGAAAAATGCTGTCTTGATTGCTCATTGTGATTCTCCTTGCAATGCTCTGCTGCATATTTTATTATCATCGTATTGCATCTCTTGTTCTATAGTTTTTAGGTACTCCATTTATCGCGTATTCTTTGGTGTTACGGGCAATCAAGATGCCGATTAGAGTATGTGCTGTAGAGGAGCGACGGATTCCAATTCTGTCCAGCCCATAGTTCTACAGTGTGCATTAATTTCTTCTTTACAAGTGCAACGAAAGCAAACCCGTCCCCATACTTCTATTATCTCCATATAATCTTGTTTTTCTTTTGCGTTTTGCGTTTGGAAAGTACAACATCTCAAATCCTTACCACAATAATTTGTTTTCACGTAGTCAATTGCAAGTTTTCTGTTTGAGTCATCGCCGCATCCCCCCGCTACATTGTCCAGCTCCTCGTCAGAGAGTGCGCCTGCCTTGGGGTGCAGCTGCGTGTAATAATCTGCTGCTTGCTCGGCGGTCAGATCAATGCCGCCCTCCTGCGCTAAAACCAGTAATGCAGCGGCACTGGTTGCAGACTTTGCTTTTTCAAGCAACTCGGGGGTCAAGTTTAATTTGTTTTCCATGATGGCTCCTTCCTTTTAGGGGGACATTAAATAGGATTGCATTTCTTGTTCTATAGTTTTTAGGTACTCCATTTATCGCGTATTTTTTGGTGTTACGGGCAATCAAGATGCCGATTAGAGTATGTGCTGTAGAGGAGCGACGGATTCCAATTCTGTCCAGCCCATAGTTCTACAGTGTGCATTAATTTCTTCTTTACAAGTGCAACGAAAGCAAACCCGTCCCCATACTTCTATTATCTCCATATAATCTTGTTTTTCTTTTGCGTTTTGCGTTTGGAAAGTACAACATCTCAAATCCTTACCACAATAATTTGTTTTCACGTAGTCAATTGCAAGTTTTCTGTTTGAGTCATCGCCGCATCCCCCCGCTACATTGTCCAGCTCCTCGTCAGAGAGTGCGCCTGCCTTGGGGTGCAGCTGCGTGTAATAATCTGCTGCTTGCTCGGCGGTCAGATCAATGCCGCCCTCCTGCGCTAAAACCAGTAATGCAGCGGCACTGGTTGCAGACTTTGCTTTTTCAAGCAGCTCGGGGGCAAGATTTTTTTCATTTGACATGGTGTTTTCCTCACTTTCTATTTTTTAAGAGCAGAATCTTCATGGTTTTCACGCCTAAGGTATCTAGCATCTCGGCGGTTTCCAAAATGGCAGCTTTGTTTATTTTGTTTGTATTTATTTCTCACATATGAATTCATAGCCTCTAATTCGTTACTATTGTGTTTGATCCTTCGTGTCAATCGAAATCTTTATATATATTATACCAAGCGAAGCGTCGGAAAAGCGTCGGGGATCTTAAAGACCAGAATTTCTAAAATGCTGTATGATAAGTGCTCAAACAGGTTTAGGCGCACCAATCAAAAAAGGTGCTGCTGCCGATGTATAACACATCTGCAACAGCGCCTTTTTTGCATATTTAAGAAGAGATTATTTTACAGATGTGGTTACAGCCATTTCAATGCCACCCAGCGTGAACTCGCCCCAGCTGTATTGGGACATATACTCGCCCCGATAGGCGTTAATCGCCGCAATATCTCCCTGCATCCAGTTGTAGTAGTCGCAAGCGATTTTATCCAGTGATACCGCCATCACGCCGCGCTGCTTGCGAATGGCTTCTTCCACGCCAAAGGTCGTGAAGGTTGCCCGCAAATCCGCCCGCAAATCACGCAGATAGGAACTCCTTTTCACCATGTCCCCGTCATCCTCCCACAGCGCCGCAATAATCTCACCGTTCGAGCAGAACGCTCCCTTGCGGTCAACCAAAAATGCCAGAAGCTCTTTCGTTTTGCTGTATGTAAATTTGATCGGTTCGCCATCTGCAAATACTTCAAAGTTTCCAAAGCACTGAATCCAGACCTTGTGCTTTGTCAGCATAGAGACGGGGTAGCGCAGATGCTCCAGCTCATGCTCAATTTTCTCCTTGGTGGCAGGCTTCATCACATAGCCGCTGCTGTGGAGTGAAAGTGCCTCCATCGCATACTTTTTGTAGGCGGTCACAAAAATGATGTTAACCTTTGGGTTTACCTGTTTTAAATGCTTTGCCAATGCGATGCCGTCCATATCACTCATATCAATATCTAAAAAAGCCACCTCGCAGGGGCACACACGCCCGAAGGTAAGGGCTTCCTCGCCTGTACCGAAGCCATGCACCTGTGCTTTCGGTACTGCCTCGTGGATAGCACTGATTAAAAGCTGCAAGGCAATTCTTTCATCATCTGCCGCTATAATATTCATAGATTGGTATCTCCCTTCGGTATTTGTATGGTTGCCGTCGTGCCATTGCCCACTTTGCTTTGGATAATGAGTGCTCCGCCACACATCGAATGCAGGCGGTCCCGCACATTTTCAATGCCGATGTGGCTATCAGGCTCGGCGGGCGGCTTGGATGGGTCAAAGCCTACGCCATCGTCGGTAATCGTAATTTCGCAGTAGCTGTCGTATTTTCGTGTGGCAATGGTGACTGTACCGCCTTTTTTGCGTTTGAGAACCCCATGCTTAACGGCGTTTTCTACCAGTGGCTGCATGGTCAACGCCGGAATGCGAAAGTCCGTTGTTTCAAGGTCATATACAATGCGCAGCTTTTCTTCAAACCGCTTTTGCTCAATGCCAAGATAAACCCTCGTGTGTCGCAGCTCATCCTCAAATGGGACCGTTGCGCGCTGGTTTAGCGTGTCAAGATTGTGCCGCAGATAGTCCGCAAACTGCGCCGTTACATTTTTTGCTTCCTTTGGGTTTTCATCACATAATCCGCAAATGACAGTAAGTGTGTTGTAGAGAAAGTGCGGCTGTATCTGACTGAGCAGAATAGAAATACGGCTTTGCAGGAGCTGCTGTTCCTTCTCCTGCAGATCCTCGTCCAGCTTCATGTTGCGTTCGTCAAGCTGATCGTTGAGCGCATATAGAGCCATTCGGCTCTCTAAAATATGGTGCGAGGTGAAAATTCCAATCACAAGGCAGGTGAGCCCGTGTGAAATATCCATCCGGGCATACTCAAAATCCTTCAGCCAAAGTGACATGGCGGAAAAAATACAGGTCGCAGTGATTAGAAAGCCGTAAGTACAGTGCGTGGGAATGACAAAAAACATCGGCATTGCAAGCAGATACACAATGAACATAATTGCCCTTGAGTTCGGTTCAAACACGGTTCCCAATAGGCATACAAGGGCGAACATGATACAATCAAATAGGACGATGTATGTTCTGGTAAAGAGGCGGCTTTTATCTGCTTTCAGCTTAAATATGCAAAGCATAGTCAGCAGTACGATAAAGCAGACAAGGTATGTGACCAGATAGTGCGGAACAGGCGTGAAGCACGCTTCTGTGGCAACATAGCAACCTAAAATAAATGTCATGACCAGCAGTAGCCGGTCCATCATTTTCGTATTGTACTCATGAATAGCTTCGCTTTGCGCACCAAAAAAGGCTTTGCTTTGCCCGCCGTAGCACCATGTTTCAATTTTTTTATTCACAGGCATTCTCCGTTTCAAAGAAAGGTGAGTGTTTTCGTAAGAAGTTCAAATTTGCTGATACATCTTATTTTACTGGATAAATGCTAATTTTGCAATGATAAGACACAAACAACTGCCGAATTGATATTGAGAAATATAGAGTCCTGTGCTATAATTCAATATGTATCGGACTCTTTTTTTGGAATGCTGTTCGCCAATTCGAGTCGTCTTACACCGTAATTGCATGAAAAAAGGGCGTAGCAAAAATAAAATGAGAGGCAGAAACCCTTATAAATTAAGGCTTTCTGAGTAGGTATAGGATAAAATGAAATTAGGAATTGTAGGTTTACCAAATGTGGGTAAAAGTACCCTTTTCAATTCTCTGACAAAGGCAGGTGCCGAATCGGCCAACTATCCGTTCTGTACCATTGACCCGAATGTCGGTGTCGTTCCGGTTCCGGATGCCCGTCTGGGGTTATTATCTAATCTTTATAATTCCGAAAAGATTACACCGGCTGTCATTGAGTTTGTAGATATTGCAGGTCTTGTAAAGGGTGCTTCTAAGGGAGAAGGTCTGGGCAATCAGTTTTTGTCTAACATACGTGAAGTAGATGCCATCGTCCATGTCGTGCGCTGTTTTGATGACACGAACGTCATTCATGTGGATGGCAGTGTCGATCCTCTGCGTGATATTGAAACGATTAATCTGGAACTGATTTTCTCTGATATGGAGATTCTGGAAAGAAGAATTGCAAAGACCGGAAAAAGCCTGATGGGTAACAAGGCTCTGGTCAAAGAACTGGAAGTTTTAAAAGCAATTTACGCCCATCTGGAAGAGGGTAAATTAGCGAAGAGTTATGAGACCGATGATGAAGATGAACTGGCTTTTATCAATTCGCTTTCTCTGCTTACATGGAAACCGGTCATCTTTGCTGCGAATGTAGCCGAGGACGATCTGGCCGATGATGGAGCCGGTAACGAATATGTACAGCAGGTTCGTACCTTTGCCGCCGAGAACGGCTGTGAAGCATTCGTGATCTGTGCCCAGATTGAGCAGGAGATTGCCGAACTGGATGACGATGAGAAGAAGATGTTCTTAGAAGATCTGGGACTCACCGAGTCCGGACTGGAGAAGTTAATTGCTGCCAGCTACCGTATCTTGGGTCTGATCAGTTATCTGACCGCTGGAGAGAAAGAAACCCGTGCATGGACCATCAAGGTAGGTACCAAAGCACCTCAGGCTGCTGGAAAGATTCATTCCGATTTTGAGCGTGGTTTTATCAAAGCCGAGGTAGTCAATTATCAGGATTTATTAGACTGTGGAAACTATACAGCTGCTAAGGAAAAAGGTCTGGTAAGAATCGAAGGAAAAGAATATGTGATGAAAAATGGAGATGTGGTATTATTCCGTTTTAACGTATAAGATACGTTTTCAATAACAAAAGATAGGTCTGCCGAACATATACGGCAGACCTATCTTTTGTTATTGGTTCTATTTGGCTTATTTGTCTTCTAACTCGTCTTCGCCAACTAATTCATCGTATTCTTCATCGTCTAATAATTCATCGAACATATCGGAAACAATCTCGAATTCGTCATCGTCTTCGATATTCTCCAGATTCGGCTCGCCGTTCTCGCCTTCTGAGTAACGATATAAGTATACTTCGCCTTCTTCAGTCGCCTGACCCTCCATCGGAAGCAGTGCAATATATTCTCTCTCGCCTGCCGGAAAAATCGTCAGTACAACACATTGAAGCTCTTTGCCATCGTCCAGTGTAAGAGTAACCGTCATCTCTTCTTCGTTATCTACTTCTTCCGGATTTACATTTTTATTATCTGCCATCTAATACCTCTTTCTTCCTGCGGATCGCAACCTCAGTCAAAATTATCATTTAGTTCCTTTCACCACTTTATCAGAGCAGGAAGGAAAAATCAAGTATATTTTATCTTTAGTATTCAATTCCCTTTCTGGCGGCTGTTCCACCGTCAAAGGGATGCTTTTGTTTCTGAATTTCCGAGATATAATCGGCTCGCTTCATCAGTTCTTCAGAGGGATTTCTTCCGGTAATCACTACTTCTGTATGTTCCGGACGGGTATCCAAAAAATCCAATACCTGCCGTTCCTGGACCAGTCCGCTGTTGATGGCTGCACATATCTCATCCAATATCAAAAGTACCGTTGGTTCATCATCCGACTCTTGTCCACCGGCTTTTTGGGTGACCCGATTCAGTGCATCGTTCAAGAAATCCTTGTAGTAATCGGCTGCTTCTGCCTTTTGTGCATCGGTCATCTGCCAGGTGAATCCAAAGCTTCGGCTGCATGGCAGTACTTCCACGGATGGTAGGTGGCTGAGTGCCGCCACTTCACCGGATTCGTCATTTTTTAAGAATCGTGCCAGAATGACCGGTTCATCGTACCCTGCCATACGGACAGCCAGTCCCACCGCTGCCGTTGTCTTGCCTTTGCCATCGCCGCAGTATATATGTACATATCCCATCCGAATCAATCCTTTCGTTTGATATCTGTTTTGATATTCAGGTATTCTCCCACAAATCGGGAGGACTCTGTCTTCTTATGATAGCGTTCTTTGACCGAATAGATATGGAGCCGCTCTTTTGCCCGAGTCATCGCCACGTAGAACAATCGCCGTTCTTCTTCGATATCGGCATCCAAAACGGCCTTTTGATGAGGCGTCACGCCCTCGTTGGCATCCGGGATATATACAATTTTATATTCCAGTCCTTTTGAGCCATGCATCGTCGCCAATGTGACCGCATCGATTACCTGATCACGCTCTCTGCTCTGTCGTTTTAGCTCTTCCCCATATTCCTGTATGTGCTTAAACCACAAATCAAAGGTCTTATACTGGGCGGCGCTCTCTTTTAACTGATCGGCCGTCTCCAGAAGTTCCTCCGGTTTCATTCTTCTAAAACCCGCATATTCCACCAGATAATCATCATATTGGATTCCCTGCCTGATATAGTTGACCGCGGCGATGGGGGACATACGGCTGACCGCTTTCAGGTCGTATTCCAGGTTCTCAATTCGATCAATGACCCAGTCTTTCTCTTTATAGTACTCTTTTAAATCTTCAAAAGAAATCATCGGCTGATTCAGACTGTCACGACTGATATATCGCTTGGGCCGATTCATGATCTGCAGTATATCCGAGCGTTCCCGACTCCCCATCGCCACTTTGATATAGGTCAGAATATTCTGAGAAATCCAGTGTTCGTATAGGTTGGGAACGGCATCCTTGGTTTTAAACGGTATGTTGTACTCCATCAGTTTTTCTGTAAGGAACCGGGGCCCCGCATTCGTCCGATAAAGAACGGCGATATCATCGTAACCATATCCCAGCTTCACATACTCTTTGATTTCTTCCACAATTGCCGCATTCTCTTCCCGAACATCCTGCCACACCCGGGTGACAATCGCTTTGCCCTTCACTCCGGTCGTGTGAATGTTCTTCTTGAACCGCATTTGGTTACATTCGATCAGATGCAGAGATGGCACGGAGATTTCCTCGGTCGAACGATAATTAATGTCCAAAAGTACCTTCTTCGCCATCGGATAATCTTTCTCAAATCCCAGCATGATCTCCGGTCTGGCGCCGCGAAAGCGATAAACCGACTGATCATCATCGCCTACGATAAATAAATTATCTTCCGGTTTGGACAGCATACGAATGATCTCGTATTGGAGTCTGTTGATATCCTGAAATTCATCAATCAAAATATACCGATACTTCTTCTGCCAGGCAGCTAAAATATCGGGACGTTCTTTCAATAGTTCGTAGCACATCACCATCATATCGTCAAAGTCAATGAGACCTTCTCTGCGCATCCTGCCGTCATATCCGGCGTAAAGACGCTTGAATATCTCCTCGGAACAATTCTTAGAATAATAGTGCTCTAAATCAATCATCTCGCCCTTTACTGAGCTGATTTCACCCAGCACGGACGAAATGAATTCTTTTTCATCTTCCAGTTCCATGTCTTCTTTCTCGATTAATTCCCGAAGAAACCGAACCCGCATCTCTTCTTTGATGATATCGGATGCCTGATAACGGTATGAAACTTTTAAAATTTGAAAAAAGATGGCGTGAAAGGTACCAAAACTGACTCTTGACTTTAAATCGGTCAAATGTTCAAAACGTTCTTTCATCTCCATCGCTGCCGCTTTGGTAAATGTGATGACCAGGATATCCGAAGGCGCGATGCCATGCTCGGTCAGGTATTGGACCCGATGGGTAATAACGGTCGTTTTACCCGATCCGGGTCCGGCCAGTACCATCATCGGTCCTTCCCTATGACAGATTGCGTTCTCCTGTGCCTTACTGAATCTCTTACCGAGTGCCATACAGCAGATCAATTCCTTTACTGATACGTTTTAATGACTCTTCTTTCCCCAGTACTTCCATGATCTCGGTCGCACCTGCCGGAGTCATCTGTTTCCCTGACACGGCTGTGCGGAGCGGCCACATAACAAAACCGGTCTTCACGTTCTGATCGGCCACATATTTGGAAATCGTAGTGTAAAGAGCGTCATTTGAATAATCATCCTGTGCTTCCAGAATCGGAAGCATCGCTTTTAAGACCTCTCCTGCGGATTCTTTTGTTGTCTTCATCTTCTTATGGGCATACATCTCTGTATCATATTCCGGAAGCTCTTCAAAGAAATCAATCTGTGCTTCAATCTCCGGAAATACTTCAATCCTGGTCTGAATCATCCCTGCAATTTTCTTAAGGTCCAGATCTTTTGTAATTACCTTTTTAATATAAGGTTCTGCCAAGGTGAAGAATCGTTCAAAATCCATGGATTTTATATATTCACCATTCATCCATTTTAATTTGACCATATCAAATACAGCCGGGGATTTGCATATCTTTCGATAATCAAATTCCTTCACCAGTTCATCCAGGGTAAAGATCTCCTGGTTATTCTCCGGTGACCAGCCCAATAATGCCACATAGTTCACCACAGCTTCTGACACAAATCCCTGATCTATCAAATCCTGATAAGAAGAATGTCCGCTTCTCTTGCTCAGTTTCTTATGTTCTTCATTCGTAATGGTCGGACAGTGCACATAAACCGGCACTTCCCAGCCAAATGCCTCATAGAGGCGGTTGTACTTCGGAGAAGAGGACAGGTATTCGTTACCACGTACAACATGGGTAATCTGCTGCAAATGGTCGTCCACTACATTCGCAAAGTTATAGGTCGGATATTGGTCGGATTTAATAAGAACCATATCATCCAGTTCTGAATTATCTACGCTGATATCCCCGTATATCTCATCATGGAAGGTGGTTTTTCCTTCGGTTGGGTTATTCTGGCGAATCACGTAAGGCATACCTGCTGCCAGATTCGCCGCCACTTCTTCTTTGGAAAGGTGGAGGCAATGCTTATCGTAAGTCATGATTTCTTCGCCGCCTACCATGTGTTTTAAGCTGTCCAGACGCGCCTGATCGCAGAAACAGTAGTAAGCTTCCCCTTTGTCGATGAGCATCTGGGCGCATTTCATATAAATACCCGATTTTTGACGTTCGCTCTGAATATAAGGGCCTACCGATCCACCGATATCCGGTCCTTCATCATGAATTAAACCGGTATCTTTCAGTGTATTATAGATAATCTCCGTCGCGCCTTCTACAAAGCGTTCCTGATCGGTATCTTCAATGCGGAGAAGATAATCTCCTCCCTCATGTTTTGCAATTAAATAGGCATATAATGCCGTTCTTAAGTTTCCTACATGCATCTTTCCGGTCGGACTCGGTGCATATCTGGTTCTGATTTTCGTCATAATCTCACACACTCCTATTTTTTTGATCAATTCAATTATTATATAGCAAAGCCGTTACATCGTCAAATCTAGAAACCTGCATGCCAAATTAAAATAAATAATTAAACTGCATGCATCTACAATCGTTGTAATCATAGGTGCCGCCATGATCGCCGGATCCAGATGGACTACCTTGGCAAAAATCGGCAGCATACATCCGATGGTCTTTGCGATAATAACAGTAAAAAAGATACTGAGTACTACGGTCAGACAGATCAGCTCCTGACCGGGATAGGTGATGATCAAGCGCACATAGTTCACCAGTCCCAGTGCGGTACCTACCAAAAGGCCAACGCGCAGTTCTTTCCATACAACTTGAAGAATATCGGATGGCGCCACTTCGCCAATCGCCATACCACGAATAATCATGGTGCTGGACTGGCTTCCCGAGTTTCCGCCGGTATCCATCAGCATGGGGATAAATGTAACTAAAAGCGGTATGGCTGAAAAAGCATTTTCATATTTTAAAAGAATTCCACCGGTAATCATACTGCTGAACATGAGGATCATCAGCCAGACGATACGGTTCTTCGCTAACTGAAATACACCGGTCTTTAAATATGGTTTCTCACTGGGGAGCATGGCGGCCATCTTCTCGAAATCCTCTGTGGCCTCTTGTTCCATGACGTCCATGACATCATCGACTGTAATAATGCCCACCAAACGATTCTCTTTATCGACCACCGGGAGCGTCAGAAGATTGTATTCGTTAAATGTGTCTACCACATCTTCACGATCTTCTGTGGTATAGCTTTTGATGACGTGTTCGTCCATGATATCGGCAAGTATCACATCGTAGCCGTTCATCAACAGATCTTTCACGGTAACGACGCCTTCCAGCTGGCGTTTTTCATCCATCACGTAACAGGTATAAATCGTCTCTTTATCTACACCGTATCGCCGAATGTAGGCGAATGCCTCTTCTACGGTCATGTTCTTACGAAGTCCCACATATTCTGCCGTCATCACGCTGCCGGCACTGTTCTCCGGGTAATTCAGGAACTGATTAATCAGCTGTCTGGTGTCCGGACTGGAGTTCTGCAGCACACGTTTGACAATGGTGGCCGGCAGTTCTTCCAGCATATCTACGGCATCATCGACGAACAGATCGTCCATGATATTACGAAGCTCATAATCGGTAATGCTGGTAATAATGTGTTGTTGTTTTTCTACTGCCAGACAGGCAAATACTTCGGATGCCAGTTCCTTGGTAAGCATTCGAAACACGACTACCGTCTTTTCAGTATCCAGTTCTTCAATAAAGGAAGCAATGTCCACTTCGTTCATCTCAACCAGTTTTGCCTTTAACTCCCGGTATTTCTTGTCTACTGACAGTTTCATAAGCTCATCAATATTAATTTCTTCATTTAACATAATTTTCCCCCTCCAAAATCAAATTTTTGTCATTGGGGAAACAGGAAAAACATGCAATATGCTTCCTTTCCCAGTATTCTATTATTATAATAACAGATTGTTAAAATATCAACGTGTTTCTTCATTATAACACTAAATTACAATGTTAAATAATAATACGGTAAGAAAAAATATCTTATCGTTCTCAGTGCCGGTATAAACACAGATAAATCAGCAAATACCGGACATATCACCAAACTTCCGATCGTAAAAAAGGGTATCATTCCCGCCAAAACAAGAGGGTTTTTAACAATCCGGAGAAGTAGATAGGAAAAAACGATGGTAAGTATTCCGTATAAAAACAGCGCGATTATTTCTTTTCCTATCGCTGCCGACGTTCCGGTAAACAACAGGCAAAAGAAAGCGGAAGCGCAGGCAAATGCCACCGGTGCGGTCAGCTGAGCCATCATGCACGCCATTTTCTGACGCCGGGATACGGTCATAAATAGTCCTCGGTCTCGGTCTTCTCCTACCGTGACCGCAGCTGTAAGCCCTATAATCAATATAAATATAGCTGCGATTCCACGAATGGGAAAAATCGCTTTTACGGTATCTTTTTCTATTATCCCACCATCTACGGTGGCATATTCGAAAGAAAAAGTACTTTGATTGTTTAAATATTTATCATACAGCGGCTCTAATTCAGTCCAGACATCTCCCTGAATTGTCTTAAAAGCGTCTCCCTCTTCTCCGTACTCCTTTAGCAGTTCTCTTCCGTAAACGCGGAACAGTCCGGCAAATACGGTCTCTGAAGCCAGTTTTTCTGCCACCGTAGAGGGTGATGTCACCACCGTGATACTTCGTTTATAGGTGTTATCTTCCAGTTTGTCCCTAAGACCATGGGAAAATACATACCCGCACTCTGCTTTTCCCGATGCCACGGCTCTCGACAGTTCTTCCCTCGTATCGCAGGTAAAAAACGCAAATGAATGTTCTTCGCGAATCAGTTCCGCTGCCACGCTTTCATTCCACTCATCTTGTTCCGTAAAAAGTGCTATGGATATCTGATTGGAACCGCCGGTCTCCGCTCGATGAAACAGCCCCATCCCTATGGGAAGCAGTAGTAACACAATCAAAAAAGCAGGTCGCTTGAACTGTCTTTTACAGGAAAAATAGAACCAGGTTCCTATCTTATTCATCGCTTCTCCTCACTGCCGAAGCCAACACAAAAACCGCGATTTCCATCAGGATCAATCGCCCCACCGGAATTAGATTTCCACCTTTAATCATCCACTTGATTCCGTCCATCAGCCAGGTCGACGGCATCCATGCACCCAACGATCCGATCGCTTCCGGCAAAAATACACCGGGTACGATTCCACCGGATACAAACAGCATCAGTACCGCTGAAAAAAACACAAGGAGAATTCCAGCCTGCACATTCCCCGAAAGTTCATATAAAAATAAAATCCATCCGGCCGCTGCCATACAGATCAGGATCCACATAAGAACTGTCCCTGCACCAAATCGTATATATCCCTTTAATAGGCACAGGGAATACGGAATAAGCGAAGCCAGAAGCAGCATGCAGGTAAGAGCGATGGTCTTGGCTGCTGTCCTTTTCATAGCTCCGATTCCCATCATAGAAAGCTTCTGCTCCATCACGTTACTGTAGGGACGAATCATCGGTGCTGCCGGAATTCCCATTAAAAGTAACACCAGTACTGAAGCCGATATTCCATAGAATACCACGGCAGTCACATCTCCTGCGGCACTGATCTGCTGTGTCTTAAAGTAGCTTTCTCTGGAGAGTGCATAGTTCAGATAAATACGATTCAGATCTCGCTCTGCCTGATCGATCGAAGACTCACTCTGATGCAGGGTGAGGAATTCATCGGCTCCGTAGATTCCCGCTTGAGCGGTGCGGAGGATGGAGGTTCCCGCTTCGGTCAGCTCTTTAAAAACAGAAGCCTCCAGTCCGGAATTCTTAGGGAAAATAATCGTGACCGGCGTGTTACTGCCATCCATAATCCCCTCGACCAAGTGCTCCGGAATCTGCATCAGAGCGGATACCGTCCCCTGTTTTAACTGTTTCTTTCCTTCTGTTTCATCCATATATTGAAACTCACAAAGGCTGCCCACGCTGTCTAAAGAGCTCACCATGGACAGTGCCGCTGATGCCATCTTGTCATCCGTGGGCAATATGACCCCCACTTGGATCTTAGAAAGTGCCCGGTCTGCGTATAGCATCTTACTTGCAGAGAAAGCGACCGTCCCGACCAGTAAGATCAGCACCACGACTCCCCCAAGAAAATAGGGGATGCGTTTAAACATCCTTTTCAGTTCTAATTTTAAGTAAATAAGAAATGTACGCATACGGCTCCCTTGCTGTACAAATGATTATCTATTGAAATAACTTTAACATCAGTTTATATGCATTACCGGAAATCTCCGTAAAAAAGCCATT
Source organism: Clostridium sp. (assembly GCA_036634775.1). Classification (GTDB taxonomy): domain Bacteria; phylum Bacillota; class Clostridia; order Lachnospirales; family Lachnospiraceae; genus Otoolea. The sequence continues at coordinate 12,223 of JAVWRQ010000008.1, read as the reverse complement.
CCAGTTTTCTTCGGTAGCTGCCATGATATCGAAGGTTTCACCTGCCGGTATCTCTACCGCCATCGTCAGAGGTTCTGCTTTATAGGATCCTGAAACATCAATATACTCATTCGTTCCGGTGAGCATCGGAGTCTCCATCTTTAATGAATCCATGACCAGTTCAAAGCTTTCGCCCTTTACCAGATTCTGTACAAGACCATCGGATGTGAGTTTACCCAAATCGGTTCCATTGTACTTAAAGTTAGCACCTACCATATAAGTTCCATCGGCTACTCCATAATTGCCATCAGCCGATATCCCATATACGTCCGTTCCATTAGTTACTGATGCGGTCAGTGTCCCCGCATAGGTCTTACCGGGTTCATAGATTCCTGTTTTCTCTGCCGTCATCGTGATGACCTGTGATGCCGTGTCTTCCATGTTTAACGTTGCGTTCACATTCGCCATCCGATTATAACCACCGGCAAATGATACCGTACCGCCAACTTTTACATCTTCGCCTTTGCTCTTGATCGTCGTGTTGTAATCAAAGGAAGCCATCGTATCTTTCTTGCCCACATAGACAACCATCGTAACATCGCCCATGGATTCTTTCATATGGGAAATCACGCTGTCAAATTCTTCTTCGGCATTCTTCCAGTTTTCCTGCTGAAGCTGTTCCGGTGTCTTTCCTGCCATATCCGGGGTCATGCTGTTCATAAATCCCTGCAGTTCGGTAACCAGCGACATATATTCTACAAAGTCTTTTTTCATGGTCTCATCCGATAAGAAAAAGTCTTTGCTGACCGTTGCGAACTGAATCAACGCATCTTTTGGAATAGTGACCTGATATCCTTTACAGTTCTGATTTTTTCCGTTAATAACAAATTTCTTCTTCTCGCCCTTTTCAACGGTCATAGCCGTCTTTAAGTCATCGATTGCCTTACTTCCTTTTTTATAACGTTTCCAAAGTTCTTCTATGTCAAATAACTGATTTCCGGAAGACGCCATCTCATTGCACTGGGTCAGATAAGTATTCACTCCTGTAAAATCCACATTCTTCTCGTTTAACAATGGACCCAGATAGGGGGATTTTTCGATCTGTCCCTCTAAATCATCGGCGTAGTTCAAGGATACCGCTTTTGTGGATAATTCCGGAAGTGCCATCACCAACTGCTGATTGTCCAGAAAGAATTCTAAGTTGGCCAGGTTCATATCGGCATATCCAACGCCCATAACAAATGACATCTTCTTACCCGGCACGTCATTATATGCCGTGATACCCAGTTTTGCAGTAGTCAGCTGTTTCACCGTCTCATTAGAAGAATCCTGAATCTGCAGCTCCATACCTACCTGCGATGATTCTTTATTCATCGTTTGGTACATCTCTTTCCAACCAAATATCTCTTCCATCGGGTCAGTCTGGCCTTCTGCCACAATGCCCTTAAATGCATCAATTACGATATCTTTACTGTTTTTTCTCGGTAATATGGCTGCACCGGCTGCCACTACGACTGCCGCCGCAATCACCGCCGCAATCACGATCCGTTTCTTTTTCGTGTTTTTATCTTCTATCTTTGTTGCATCTTCCGGCTGTGTTGTATCTTCCAGCTCTGTTGTATCTTCTGTCTTTGTTGCATCTTCCATCCTTTTGTGCTCCTTTTCTCTTAGATGTTTTTATTAAAATCTTTGAATTAGTTCTTCGGCAGGAAGTCCCACGGGAATGGATACCGGTACTCCATCTTTTAAGATAAACAGTTCATCGCAAAGATCCAGTTCCCCCATCTCATGAGAGGTCAAAATCACGGTTCCTCCCTGCTTTAAATAATTCTTCAAATAAATAATGATCATTTCTTTTGCTTCCAGATCCAAAGCCGCTCCCGGTTCATCCAGAATTAATAAAGACGCATGATTGGAGAGTGCCGAGGCAATGCTAAGACGCTTTTTTTGTCCACCGGACAATTTTCCGGCCGGTGTATTTAAAAATTCCGGCAATCCCAGCGTTTGTGCCACACCGCTCCTCAGGTCTTCTGCCATACTCGTTCGGTTGCCTTTATACCAAAGTGTAAAATTATCCCGAGCCGTCAGTTCCGGAATAATCGGATTCTCTTGTGGTACATAAGCGACTTCTCGTTCAAACACCGTTCGTCTGCCTATGATATCCTGTCCGTCCAGAAGAATCTTTCCCTGATCCGGCTTTGTGACACCGGCTAAAATCGAGAGCAGTGTCGTCTTTCCGCAGCCGTTTCCCCCGGCAATCCCTACACAGGTTCCGGGTTCTGCTTTAAACGATACTCCTTTTAGTATTTCTTTTTTCTTAAAGTGTTTGTATATCTCTATCGCTTCCAGCATCGTCGGTCTCCCACTTATCAGGCTGTTCTAATCTATAATAAAATCACTTTCCTATTATACCAAAAAACCTGCTGCAAAATATCCAATGTATCATCCCGCAGCAGGTTACTTTATTTACTTAATGATCTGTTGCCGGCTTGAATTAAAATTCGGTTTATTCGGCTTTTGGTGCTAAATCACTGGGTTTCATACTTAAATTGATTCTGCCCATCTTATCTACTTCCATAACTTTCACCGTAACGATGTCTCCAATATTCACTACATCCTCGACTTTGTTTACTCGTTTGTCAGCCAGTTTGGAAATGTGTACCAATCCGTCTTTCTTAGGAGCCAGTTCTACGAACGCGCCAAAGTCCATGATGCGGACTACTTTACCACTGAAGATCTGACCGGCTTCGATATCGGTCACAATGCTCTTGATAATCTCCATCGCCTTGCTGATCATCTCGCGGTCTACGCCACATACAGAGACATTACCATCGTCATTAATATCAATCTTAACACCGGTCTGCTCAATGATAGAGTTGATTACTTTGCCCTGTTTGCCGACTACATCGCCAATCTTCTGAGGGTCGATCGAAATCTGCTCAATCTTAGGGGCATACTGACCAACATCTTTTCTTGGTTCTGCAATGACCGGAAGCATAACATCGTTAATGATATGAAGTCTGGCTTCTCTGGTCTTAGCGATTGCCTCTTCAATAATGGCTCTCGTCAATCCGTGGATTTTGATATCCATCTGAATCGCTGTGATGCCTTTTTCTGTACCGGCTACTTTGAAATCCATGTCGCCGAAGAAGTCTTCCAGACCCTGGATATCAGTCAGAACTACGTAATCATCATCCGTGTCTCCGGTCACAAGGCCACAGGAAATACCTGCTACAGGTGCTTTAATCGGAACACCGGATGCCATAAGTGACAAAGTAGATGCACAAACGCTGGCCTGAGAAGTAGAACCGTTGGACTCCATCGTCTCAGATACAGTACGGATTGCATATGGGAATTCGGCTTCGCTTGGAAGTACCGGAATAAGAGCTCTTTCTGCTAAAGCGCCATGTCCGATCTCGCGACGACCCGGTCCTCTGGATGGTTTGGTCTCGCCTACCGAGTAGGACGGGAAGTTATAGTGGTGCATATATCGTTTGGAAATCTCATTCTCATCCAAACCGTCTAATCTCTGTGCGCTGGAAAGTGGTGCCAGTGTGCAGATATTTAAAATCTGTGTCTGTCCACGGGTGAACATGCCTGAACCGTGTACTCTTGGGAGCATATCTACTTCTGCTGCCAGATGACGAATCTCGGTGAGCTGGCGTCCATCCGGACGTTTGTGGTCTTTTAAGATCATCTTACGAACCGTCTTCTTCTGATACTGATAAATCGCTTCATCCAGAACAGCCAACCACTCGTCGTTACCGGCAAATGCTTCTTCTAAACGTGCTGTAATCACGCGAATGTTCTCTTCTCTTTTCTGCTTCTCGTCAGTGAAAACTGCCTCTTCCATCTCAGATGGAGGCACGATTTCTTTCATCGCTGCAAACAGTTCTTCCGGAACTGCACAACTGGAGTAGGTATGCTTTTCTTTTCCACATTCTGCTACAATTGTATCGATGAACTTGATAATCTCCAGATTGACTTCATGTGCCTTGAAAATAGCCTGAATCATCACTTCTTCCGCTACTTCGTTAGCACCGGCTTCAATCATGATAACCTTTTCTCTGGTTGATGCTACCGTAAGTGCCAGGTCAGAAACTTTTCTCTGGTCATTGGTCGGGTTTACGATCAATTCGCCATCGATCAGACCAATCTGAGCAGTAGAACATGGGCCATCAAATGGGATATCGGATATGCTGGTCGCGATAGCTGCACCTAACATCGCCGTATATTCAGGGCTGCAGTCCGGGTCTACGGACATAACCAGATTGTTAAGTGTTACGTCGTTTCTATAATCTTTTGGAAACAGAGGACGCATCGGACGATCGATTACACGGCAGGTAAGAACCGCATTATCAGATGCCTTTCCTTCTCTTCTTGTAAATCCACCTGGGATTCTGCCTACCGAATATAACTTTTCTTCAAATTCTACGCTCAGTGGGAAGAAATCGATTCCCTCTCTTGGTTTGTCAGATGCGGTTGCTGTGGATAAGACAACGGTATCTCCGTAATGCATAAATGCAGCGCCGTTTGCCTGTGCTGCTACTCTGCCGATCTCGACTGTTAATGTTCTGCCGGCTAATTCCATAGAAAAACTCTTGTACATGTTATATCTCCCTTCTAAAACTCTTCTGTTGATTCACCTCTTGCAGAAGACACCGAAACTACTGAACAACACACAATGATCTTGTGTGCTGTTCAGCGGTCTCGATAAAATCTTCTACATAAACAATAGGGGTGGATCGCTCCACCCCTGGGTTTCTATTACTTTCTGATGCCTAACTTTTCAATTAAAGCACGGTATGCTTCTACGTCTGTCTTCTTAAGGTAATTAAGAAGTCCACGTCTCTGACCAACCATCTTTAAAAGACCACGTCTGGAATGATGATCCTTTACGTTTGCCTTTAAATGCTCTGTTAATTCTGTGATTCTTGCTGTTAAAATAGCAATCTGTACTTCCGGTGAACCTGTGTCTCCGGCAACTCTGCCGTATTCTGCGATAATAGCCGCTTTCTTTTCCTTTGAAATCATAGTGATTTCCTCCTCTTATTTTATATTTATACGTTACGCTTACCGAATACCAAGTCTATGACGGAGTATCAAAAAACTGAGCACCGGCGCATTCATACCGATTGAGTATAGCATACTCTTCTTTTTCTGTAAACTCATTTTCCGCTTATTTTGTCTTGTTTTTATTTTTAAACAGAACCCGGTCCTGTACCCGAGTGGTTGCCCTGATCGGATCCCGGTCCTGCCGGAGCGGTCGTCTCAGCCGGTGCATGAGTCGGCTGTGGCTGCGTTGGCTGAGGCTGGGTCGGTTGTGGCTGCGGCTGCGGTTGTGGCTGCGGCTGCGTCGGATGTGCTCCGGCATTTGGACCGTCCGGTGCTTTCGTAGGTGGAACAGCGGTAGATGGTTCTGTCGTCGGTGCTTCAGTCGGTGCCGCGGTTGTCTCTTCCGGCTTCGTAGAAGAAGTCCCTGCCGCTTCCGTTCCTGCAAGATTATAGCAGATTACCGGTGTGCCCGATGGAATATTATCAAAAATCTTCTTTGCCACGGCATGGGGCAGGTTCACGCATCCATGAGAACCACTTGTTTTATAAATAGCGCCTCCAAAGGAAGAACGCCAGGTGGCATCGTGCATACCGATACCGCCGTTAAATGGCATCCAGTAGTCCACCGGTGTCCTATAATTTTCTCCTTTTAAAGTAGCATTTCGCTCCTTGTAGGTGAGCATATAGGTTCCTGCCGGTGTTCCCCATCCCCTAGACAGATTTCCCGAAACGAAATCCGACTCCACGACCAGACTGCCATTCTTATAAAAGAACAGATGCTGTGCGGTCAGGTTAATCTCTATATATGTGCTTCCATAGTCATTACCACTATGGGCCGCCGCTTTCTGTGCATACACCGGTTCGCGTTCTCCGCTCGTACCTGCCTCAATCGCCTGAATCAGAGCGCTTGTCTCCGCATTGCGGTTCATCCTCCATCCGTAGATACCACCCGATACCTTAATCGTAGGTCCATACGATGTTTTCAGTGTTTTAGATTTATTATAAGTGTCGTAGGTAATTGCCAGTTCATCCACATAAGAGGCCGCTTTGGCAAAATCCACCGAAGCAGTAAAATCGCTATTTACAACCAGCCACTCATGAATACGGTCACCATTCAATGTTTCTGTCTTGTCGCCAAATTTATAGTTAATTGTCACACCGGAGTACTGATTCATCTGATCCCGCAGTCCGGTCAAAGAGGCATTGTCCCTCTTTACTGCCGGTGATTCATATCCACCCAGAGTCTCCAAAGAAAGAGTCTCTTTTAAGTTTGTAATGGCCTCCGTAATTTCCTTTTCTACTATATCCGTAATAGTCGTATTACCCATAATCTCAGGTACGATATCATAACCTTTTCCTGAAATGTATTCTGATAGGTGAGCATCTTCTGGTTTTACCATCAGCGCTTTATTCATACAGTCCAGACTTTGCAATTTGTTTGAAAAATCCGTCTCATCATAAGCAATCATCGTTTCGATCTGATATTCAGAGGGATTCATCTTGTATTTTAACCACTGCATTGGTTTTTGCGCCGAAAGGAGCTTCTCCAGACTTCCGTCAAATTCAGGACGCAGTTTAATATCGTCTTTACTGATTGATTCTGTCTTATCGTCACGTTCTTCAATCATCAATACGTATCCGTCAATTCCCGAGGCTATCATCTTCTGCACTTCTTCAACCGTCTTCCCCGAAGCATCCATTCCATTAATCTGCGTATTGGGGAAAAATACCTTCTTGTACTTCTGTCCCATCGCCAGATAAGCGCCTCCTCCAATCAGAAGCACCAGTGCCAGAATACCGGCGGTTATCGCTGCGATCCTGCCTTTTTTATTCGTTTCGGTTTCATCCGTTACAGGCAAATGATCTTCTATCTTACGGCTTCTTTTGGCTCTGCTCCGCCCCCTGCTTACCGTTGATTCTGCCGTCGCCGCTTCCGGTAATTCTGCGGTCTCATCTTCGATTGGTTCTGCTGTTGCCGCTCCGGCTGATTCTACGGTCTCCTCTTCAATCGATTCTGCTGTTGCCTCATTAAAATCCTTCATTTATTTAAACTCCTTCTTAAACATACCCATCTATCTTTTCAAGTCTTCACATTTATTCACTGTTTTATTGTATATAATTTTTTCCGGTTAGTCAACTTACGAAAACCTAACGCAAAAATGAGTATTGCTTAAGGTTTTCTAAATATAGGAGCACTTTCCCATTACATAAAAATGGTGTGGCATAGAATTATGTCAACTCTATAGCCACACCACATTTTATTTAAATAATCCTTTTTTCTTCGGTTTTTCTCCATCAGGAGAGATTCCGTTCATCGCATCTTCAAAGCTCTTCAGTGCCTCTTTCTGCTCTTCATTCAGTCGCTCCGGAACTTGAACGACCAATGTCACAAAATGATCTCCGCGAATGTTCTTATTACGCAGAGATGGCACCCCTTTGCCTTTCAGACGCACTTTGGTATCGGTCTGAGTACCTGATTTTACTTCATACTCCACTTCTCCATCTACTGTCTTGATTCGAATGCTGCCGCCCAATGCCGCTTTGGTAAATGAAATCGGTACGGTCGAATAAATACTGGTATCCTGACGTTTAAAGATCGGATGCGGAGATACGATTACCTCTACTAACAGGTCGCCTCTCTCGCCGCCATTGGTACCGGGTTCACCATTCCCCCGGTCGCGCAGGCTCTGGCCATTATCAATTCCGGCCGGAATCGTAACTTTAATCTTCTTCCTTCTATTAACATAGCCGGTACCATGACAGTCCGAGCACTTTTCTTTAATGATCTTACCGGTACCACCACAATCGGGACAGGTCTGAACGTTCTGCACTTGTCCAAAGAAAGACTGCTGCGTGTACATAATCTTGCCTTTACCATTACACTTTGCACAGGTCTGGGGCTGTGTACCCGCCTTGGCACCTGTGCCATGGCACTTGTCGCAAGTTTCTTTCAGATTCATATCCAATTCTTTTTCACAGCCAAATATAGCCTCTTCAAAGGTAATGCGAACACTGGTCTGCACGCTGGCTCCGCGCATCGGTCCATTACTTCTGGCTCCGCCGCTTCTGCCTCTGCCACCGCCGAATATATCGCCGAACATATCACCGAATATATCGCCCATATCAGCGCCATTAAAATCAAAGCCGCCATATCCACCGCCGCCTCCGGCACCGCCGTCAAAGGCCGCATGACCAAACTGATCGTATTGTTTACGCTTCTGAGCATCGCTGAGGACGCTGTAAGCCTCTGATGCCTCTTTAAATTTCTTTTCAGCTGCCTCATCCCCCGGGTTTGCATCCGGATGGTATTTTTTTGCCAGGGCTCTGTATGCTTTTTTAAGAGCTACATCATCAGCATCCCTAGGAACGCCTAAGACTTCATAATAATCTCTTTTGCTCTCTGCCATGTCAAATCTTCCTCTCTATACACGGGCAAAGAGGGTGCTGCAAATTCTGCAGCATCCTCATTACACAATTCTTTTACTTCTGCTATATTACACTTCCTTGAAGTCCCCGTCAACTACATTATCATCATTTCCATGAGGTGCACTGCCCATATCCGGTCCGGCTGCTCCGCCATCCTGTGGTCCTGCTGTTCCCTGAGCTGCTTCGTAAACTTTAGCAAACAATGCCTGCGCACTGGCGGATAATTTCTCTTTTCCTGCCTTGATGTCGTCAATCTGTGCGTCTGTCATCTGGTCTACCGGTGCACGGTTGATGGCTTCTTTCAAAGCGGTCAAATCAGATTCTACTGCAGATTTGTCGTTGGCATCAATCTTATCGCCGACTTCTTCTAATGCTTTCTCGGTCTGGAATACCATAGAATCTGCATCATTTCTTGTATCAATAGCATCTTTTTTCTTCTTATCCTGTGCTTCGAATTCAGTTGCTTCTCTTACTGCCTTTTCGATATCGGAATCCGACATATTAGAACCGGATGTAATCGTAATGTGCTGTTCTTTACCGGTACCTAAATCTTTGGCTGATACATTAACAATGCCGTTGGCATCAATATCGAACGTAACCTCGATCTGAGGAACCCCTCTTCTAGCCGGAAGGATACCATCCAGACGGAATGTGCCCAATGTTTTATTATCTCTTGCGAACTGTCTTTCACCCTGTACTACATTAATATCAACTGCGGTCTGATTATCGGCAGCTGTGGAGAATGTCTGGCTCTTCTTAGTAGGAATGGTCGTATTTCTCTCAATCAGTCTGGTAGCAACACCGCCCATGGTCTCAATTGACAGAGAAAGAGGAGTAACATCCAACAGAAGGATATCGCCTGCGCCTGCATCGCCTGCTAATTTACCACCCTGAATTGCTGCACCAATAGCAACGCACTCATCGGGATTCAGTGATTTGTTCGGTTCTTTACCGGTCAGCTGTTTTACCTTTTCCTGTGCGGAAAGCATACGGGTAGAACCACCTACTAACAGAACTTTACCCAGTTCTGAAGCGGTAATGCCGGCATCTTTTAATGCATTCTGTACCGGAATTGCAGTTCTTTCAATTAAGTCTCTGGTGAGCTCATCAAATTTTGCTCTGGTAAGGTTCATATCCAGATGTTTTGGACCATCCGATGTCGCCGTAATAAATGGCAGGTTTATATTCGTCGTCGTTGCTGTGGAAAGCTCTTTCTTTGCTTTCTCTGCCGCTTCTCTGAGTCTCTGAAGAGCCATCTTATCGGAAGATAAATCTACACCGTCGGTCTTCTTGAATTCATCGATCATCCACTGTGTAACCTTATTATCAAAGTCATCACCGCCAAGACGTGTATCACCATTTGTTGCCAATACTTCTATAACGCCATCGCCGATTTCAATGATGGAAACATCAAATGTACCGCCGCCTAAGTCGTATACCATAATCTTCTGTTCTTTTTCATTATCCAGACCATAGGCAAGTGCTGCTGCAGTCGGCTCGTTGATAATACGTTTTACATCGAGACCTGCAATCTTACCTGCATCTTTGGTTGCCTGACGCTGTGCGTCATTAAAATAAGCCGGAACCGTAATAACTGCTTCTGTCACTTTCTCGCCCAGATAGCTTTCAGCATCTGTTTTTAATTTCTGAAGAATCATAGCTGAAATCTCCTGTGGGGAGTACTTCTTGCCATCAATATCTACTTTGTAATCGGTTCCCACATGTCTCTTAATAGAAGAGATTGTTTTCTCCGAGTTTGTAACTGCCTGACGTTTTGCAGGCTCACCAACCAGTCTCTCACCTGTCTTTGTAAATGCTACGACTGATGGTGTTGTTCTAATTCCTTCCGTATTTGCGATAACCACCGGTTTACCGCCTTCCATAACTGCCACGCAGCTATTTGTTGTACCTAAGTCAATACCAATAATCTTGCTCATTGTTTTTCCTCCTGAATAATCACTATTCTCATTGAATTCTAGTTTGCTACTTTAACCATACTGTGTCTGACTACGTTGTCACGATACAGGTATCCTTTTTGCAATTCCTCTGCCACCATATTCTCACCCAGATTTTCGTCTTCTATATGCATCACTGCATTATGAAAGTTCGGGTCAAATGGCTGTCCCACTGCTTCAATTGGTTTTACACCTGCATCTTCTAATGTCTTTAATAATTGTTTATATATTTTATCCATTCCCTCTGCAAAAGCTGTTTTCTGCTCTGTTTCAGGAACGGTTGCTAACCCACGTTCGAAATTATCTACGACCGGAAGGATCTTCTCAACGATATCCCTAGCTCCGATTTCATACATAACTGATTTTTCTTTCTCGGTTCTCTTACGGAAGTTGTCAAACTCTGCCATGTTTCGTTTGACGCGATCCGTCAATTCCTCAATCTGCTCGTCTCTTTTGTCTTTTTTCTTAGTAAAGAAGCTTTTCTTCGTCTCCGGCTCGGACACCGGCTCGGCTGCTACCTTAGAAGCGTTCTCTGTAACAGGTGCTTCGTGATCTGTCTCGGGTTCTTTCTCCTCGATCTCACATTCTGTTTTACATTCAATTTCCTGTTCTTGCGCCTTCTGTTCTTCTAATTTACTTTCTATATCTTTCATCTCTTCATTCACTCTGCAACTCACCTTTCTTCGTTTTTAAAGGATGATTCCAACTGATTCATCATCGATTTAAGTGCTGATACCACTTTATCGTAATCCATCCTCTTAGGTCCTACAATTCCTATGGTTCCCTGCAATCCTCCCTCTAATTCATAGTGGGCAGTTACAATACTGCAGTTCTTCATAGACTGTACCGGTGTCTCATCGCCAATATAAACCCGTATTCCGTTCTCATTTGCATTCGGCGCATCTGTAAATAAATTCCGGAGAAGATCGGTCTGCTCCAATGCGCTGATTAACTGGCCGGCTTTCTCGCCGTCGCTCAGTTCCGGATACTTAAATATATTCGTGGTACCTTCTGTATATATCTGAAGCTCTTCTTCATTAGCATGAATCGCTTCTGCCACTTCAGTGAGCACCAAATCAATCACTTCGCGCCGCGTTCCGGCCTGTACTTTCATCCGACTTATAACATCCAAGTTGATCTCATCGATCGCCATACCAATCAGATTATTATTCAATAAGATATTGAGATTCAACATCTCTTCATTACTTAACTCCTCATTAAAATTAACCATAGAGTTTTTGATAATATTACCTTCCAATACGGTTACAATCAGAAGTTTTCCTTCTTCTATCTTAGACAGCTGGATAAACTTTAATTTTGTGTGGTGATACTGTGGCCCACTAATCAGGGTTGCATAGTTCGTATTAACTGCCAACAGTTTAGCCATCTGCTTCAGCAAGAGTTCCACACGATCCACTCTCTGTATTACCATGTCTTTTATCTCAGTAATTTCATTATCCTTTTCTTTGATTAACTGATCTACATAAAAGCGATAGCCTTTATCTGAGGGGATTCTTCCCGCAGAAGTATGTGGCTGAATGATATATCCCAGTTCTTCCAAATCTGACATCTCATTACGAATGGTAGCTGAGCTAAGCTGTAAATCGGAGTACTTGGAAATCGTTCTGGATCCTACCGGCTCGCCGGTTTCAAAATAAGTCTGAATAATGGCTTTTAAGATTTTCTCTTTTCTATCATCCAGTTCCAATACCGCACATCCTTTCACTACATTTGGAAATATATGTTTTTGCTTATTAGCACTCATTTATGTCGAGTGCTAACGCCTATATCCATACTATATTACTTCA
>JAVWRQ010000007.1:17880-65349 GCA_036634775.1 Clostridium sp. | reverse complement strand
TGAATAATGCTGTAATCGTGATAAAATAAAAGAAGATTATTGTATAATTAGCTCAAATGTTGTATAATGCTCAAATGGGTAGAAAGTTGTTTTTACAATTACTGCATGTTCGTTATTTAGACTTAAAAAGGAGGGAAGCAGATTAGTAAATATCACGTACATAGGAGTTAGAGAACAACAACACACGTAGAAAAGTAATACAGGGAGGTAAGAGAGTATGAAATTTGAAACCGTAGATAATATTTTTAATATTAACACAGATGCAGTTATGACTTTGGCGATGGCGGCAGTTCTGCTGCTTATTGGTTATGCGGTCAAAAACAAAGTAAAGATTTTAGATAAATATTGTATTCCGGCACCGGTAGTAGGCGGGTTTATCTTTATGTTCGTTACATGGATAGGACATACAACAGGGGCATTTACTTTTAACTTTACCAACACGTTCCAGGATCCATTTATGTTGGCATTCTTCACCACAGTTGGATTGGGCGCAAGTCTCACCCTGCTGAAGAAAGGTGGAAAACTTCTGTTTATTTACTGGCTGACTTGCGGTATTATTGCAACCTGCCAGAACACACTGGGAATTGTTTTGTCAAAGGCAACCGGTCTGGAACCTCCTTATGCATTGCTCTCCAGTGCCATCTCTATGATTGGCGGACACGGTGCAGCACTGTCTTATGGTAGTACCTTTGCTGAGATGGGTTATGCAAATGCTCCTCTGGTAGGCGCAGCGGCAGCTACCTTTGGCCTTATTTCTGCAGTACTTGTCGGCGGTCCTTTGGGACGTCGTCTGATTGTAAAGTATAATCTGAAACCGGAAGAGGATGAGGCATTTACTTCTGATGTAGAAAACATTAATGCCGGCAGCGGTGAGCGGTTATCCGGTTTAGATATCATAAAGAACGTTACAGCCATTATCGTATGTATGGCATTGGGAACGATGATATCCGGATGGGTAGGTAAATTAATCGGCATGTCATTCCCTACTTATGTAGGCGCTATGTTCCTTGCGGTTATCCTGCGTAATGTCAATGAAAAAGCACATCTGTATAAATTTGATTACCCACTGGTTGACGGTATTGGCGATGTTATGTTAAGTCTGTACCTGTCACTGGCACTGATGACTTTGAAACTTTGGGAACTGTCCGGATTGATCGGACCGGTTCTGTTAGTTGTATTCTGTCAGGTAATCTTCATGGTACTGATTGCATACTTCGTAGTATTCCGTGTACTTGGTAAGAACTATGATGCGGCTGTTATGTGTGCCGGTCTGTGTGGACACGGTCTGGGTGCCACTCCATCTGCTATCGTGAATATGACTGCGGTAAACGAACGCTATGGTATGTCCCGTAAAGCTATGATGATTGTTCCAATCGTAGGTGCATTCCTTGTAGATATTATTTATCAGCCGATGACCATTTGGTTTATTAAGACCTTTGTTCAGGGATTTAAAGGCTAACTTTTCACAGAGATATTTTTGGAAAAAGTAATATAGAAAGATAACGATATAGTACATAACGATCATATAAGACACCTTAAGAGGCATGGATTTGCATGTAAAAGCGAATTCACTCTCAAGGTGTCTTTATTATGTAATAGGAAAGTTGTTGTGGTTACTGAAGTGACCGCACTTTGGCGCGAAAGTCTGCAAAGCAGACTCTTTATCCTTTAAATAATTTATTTTAAATGCGATAAAAGCGCTCGCCCACGCGTTACCCCTAAAGAAGGACATATAGGAGGAAAATTATATGATAAAAAACCACACAAGAAAAGCGGTGGCGATCGCTCTTTTTTGCGTTACAGTATGCGTAAGTATGATTATGGGGTGCACCGGAAAGACGGACGAAGAGTCTGCAGCCCCCCTGAAAGTTTCGTTATTAAAGGTAGGAAAAGCAGACGCCATCGTAGTTCAGACCGATGAGAAGACCATGGTTATCGATACCGGAGAAGAGGAAGACGGCGAAGAAGTTGTTATGTTCCTGAAAAACCAAGGAATTAAGCATGTGGATACTCTTATTATTACTCATTTTGACCGAGACCATGTAGGCGGTGCCGATACATTAGTTGAATCCATGGAAGTTGGGCAGGTTTTTTTACCGGCTTATGAGGGGAATCGAACCGAGTATTTTGATTTTATGGCAGCACTAAAACAAAAGAATATCATTCCACAGGAGTTGACACAGCCGGTGGAACTTGAGATGGGAATGGCTAAGGTGCTGATTGAGCCGCCTCTGTCTTATGAGACAGATGGAAGTGCCGCCGAATTTGATAACAATTTTTCTCTGATTACGACGGTGACGTATGGAGAAAATCGCCTTTTATTTATGGGAGATGCAGAAAAACAACGAATTAGACAATGGATATCGGGCGGTACGGCGGCAGATTGCGATTTCCTGAAAGTACCGCATCATGGAGTATATAATACCGCTCTTAAAGAATTACTGGAGGCAGTGACGCCGGAATATGCCGCGATCTGTTCTTCTAATAAACATCCGGCAGATGTCCAGACACTGGAACTGCTCAAACAACAAAGTATCCGTCCGCTTCAAACAAAAGATGGTAATATCACGATAATCAGTGATGGAAGCCGATTGGAAATGAGTCAGGAATTAGAACACTAGGGGGCACACATATGGCACAGGCTGTTTTTAACCGTTATGAGAAAAAATATTTAATGCCGGAGTCGATTTATCATGAACTGCAATCGAAACTACGGCCTCATATGCAGGAAGATGAGTATGGTATTCACACGATTTGTAATATTTATTATGATACACCGGATTATGATTTAATTCGTCGCTCGATTGAAAAACCGGTCTATAAAGAAAAACTACGCCTGCGCAGCTATGGGGTTCCGACACTGGATTCCAATGTATTTTTGGAAATAAAGAAGAAATATCGTAAGATAGTAAACAAACGTAGAATTCAACTTACCTTACGAGAGGCGTATGACTATGTGGAACGAGGTATTCGACCGGAAGGTGAAAGTCAGATTCTACGGGAGATTGATTTTTTCCTGCGCCGTTATCCACTGACCCGGGGTATTTATCTGGCCTATGATAGAATTGCTCTGTTTGGCAGGCAGGATCATGACTTCCGAGTGACTTTTGACCATAATATACGAAGCCGCCGAACACTGATGGGACTTGAAAATGGTACAAAAGGGGAATTTCTCTTACCGGAGGGATACTTTTTGATGGAAAGCAAAATTATGGGTGCGACGCCACTCTGGTTCACAGAGATATTATCTGAACTTTCTATTTATTCCGTATCGTTTTCAAAGTATGGGAATATCTATAAAAAGGATCATGATGCGTTTAACTTAGAACAAATGCTTGTTCATAGAACAGAAAACTGGGATGAAATCAGGAGGAAAGAGATATGTTAAACAGTATTTTTCATGCAGGCACCTTTACTGTGGAAGCGGTTGCAGCGGCTATGGTAACGGCACTGGTTCTGGGACTGGTCATTGCACTGCTTTATAAGATGTCCGGTGCACATATTGGGAGTTTTGTGGTGATTTTGGCGATACTTCCGCTTTTGGTTCAATCCATTATTATGATTATAAATGGTAACTTAGGGACATCGGTGGCGATTCTGGGAGCATTTGGATTGGTACGTTTCCGCAGCGCACCGGGAAGCGCGAGAGAAATCGGATTTGTATTTTTTGCCATGGCAGTCGGTTTGGCAGTGGGCATGGGATTTTTATCTCTGGCTTTCATCATTACGATTGTGGTGGGCATTGTTATTTTGCTTTTGGAAAAGATGAATTTTGGAAGTGCGGCCTCCAAAGAACGGGAACTTCGAATCACGATTCCGGAAGATTTGAACTATACGGGAATCTTTGATGATTTATTTCTTTCTTATACCAGATATACTCGTCTGGAACGGGTCAAGACTACGAATATGGGAACCATGTATGAACTTTCTTACCGTGTAGAGATGAAAAAAACAGAAGAAGAGAAAAACTTTATTGACGAATTACGTTGTAGAAATGGAAATCTGGCGATTATTTTCGGATTGGTACAGCGGGAAAAGAATGAATTATAAGTGGCGGAAGTGATACATGAATATGCTCTATTCCGGGTAAACAAGTGGTAGGATTTGACTTGTTTACCCGGAAGGGAGCATTTTTTATGTAATAGGAAAGTGCTCCTATTACATAAAAAAGTGCTTCTATAACATAAAAAAGCTGCGAGGCAGCTGTGAACTTCGGCACACGAGGTACGGAATAAAGAAACAGTTTGCGGTTCGAGATAAAAGGGATATAATAGGGTATAGTATAGAAGATATAAAACGGCAAGATATAAAATGACAAGATAGGAGAGACAGGATATGGAGAGCTTTTTTGTGGCGGTTAATGCGGTAACGCCATTTCTTATTTACATTGCATTTGGGTACGGGGTAAGAATGAGTGGTCTGGTGGATGAAAAATTTATGAATACACTGAATAAGTTGATTTTCAATGCATTTTTCCCGATTCTCATGTTCAATAATCTATATAAAGTGAAAAGTGGATTTACGTTGGATGTACGTCTTATTGTTTTGGGAGTTACCTGTGTCCTTTTACTTCAGGTGATTTTGATTTTTATAGTTCCACGGCTGGTGAAGGGAAATCCACAGAGGGGCGTAGTGATCCAGGCTATTTACCGGAGTAATTTCATCCTATTCGGACTTCCTCTGACAACCACTCTGTTTGGAGAGGATGGAGCCGTGGTGGCATCGATGATGATTGCAATTATTATTCCGATTTATAATGTGACAGCGGTTATTATCCTGGAGCTGTTTCACGGTGGCAAGGTCAATCCGAAAGGGCTGATTAAGAATGTATGTACCAACCCACTGATTTTGGGAGCATTTACCGGACTGATCTTTTTTCTTCTGAAAATTCAGCTTCCCAAGAGTGTGGATAGCACGATTACCCAGTTTGCCAACCTAACAACGCCACTTGCCTTATTTGTATTGGGAGGAACCTTGCATTTTTCTGCCATTCGTGGAAATTTAAAATATCTGGTGCCATCGTTAGTGGCAAAATTAGTGGTGATTCCGATGATTATTATGATGATTGCTACCGGTCTGGGATTTGGCAATCTGGAACGTTTTATCCTCTTTGTTATGTTTGCTACGCCGGTTGCAACGGCATCTTACTCGATGGCGCAGAACATGGGCGGAGATGGAGAACTGGCGGGGCAGTTTGTGGTAGTCAGTACGGCGGTTTCGGTTGTGACGATTTTCTTATGGGTGTTTTTATTTACAAGTATAGGATTTATTTAGGAGGAAATGATGAAAACCCAAGTGGACAGAGGAGATGAAATTCCACTGTACAAGCAGATTTCGCAAGCAGTTTGTGCAGAGATTGAAAAAGGAAACTTAAAGAAAGGGATGAGACTGCCCTCAGAAGCGGCTATGGCAGAAGTGAAACAAGTCGCAGTGGGGACGGTTAAAAGGGCGTATGCAGATTTAGAGGCAGAGGGACATATATATAAGATCCGCGGCGGTGGTGCTTATGTATCCGGTGATATGAATGCGAGCGAAGAGATTAAAAGCAGTGAGGGAACACCGGAGGAAATCGTAGCGCGGACAGTCAGGGAGCTTTCACAGAGCGGTCTGCATATGGATCGAATTTTTTCTATTATTCAAAAACAAAGCGAACAGGTATTTCGACGGGATGAGCGGATCAAAGCGGCACTGGTGGACTGTAACTTTGAAACGCTTCATAATGTAATGGGAGACTTGGAGCAAATTCCGTATTTGGAGGTGGAGCCATTTTTACTGGAAGAATTGCTCTCGGGCGAAAAGGTAATCGGTTCCCAATATAGCCTGGCACTTGTTTCACAGAAACATTTTGGCGAGTTTATTCGCTATGCAGATTCCATTCACCTGAGAACGGAGGAGATATCGCTTCGCGAAAGCAGAGGAACGGTTGCCCGACTGGCAGTCATACCGGATGGGCAGGAAATTTGCATTCTATATAGAAGCCGCGAGTTTTTGGAATCGGTTCAATATACACTAAAATGGCTGGATAAAAAGAATAAATTGATTTGTATTGAGGAACAACAGTTCACAAAAGAAGACGAGACATATATCGAAGCGAAACTTCCTCTCGTTATACCACCGGACTATATGGATTATAGCAGTGCGCGTATCCTTCAGATGATTGGGCGTGCACGAAAAGTGGGAAGTCTTCTTATCACATTTGAGTTTGAAATCGATAAGGGATCTCTTCTTCACTTAAAAAGAACCCTGGAGAATATACAGACCAGAGAGGCGGAACTGGGCATATGATATTTGAGATTGATCATCATTCAAAAATACCGGTCTATGGACAGATTGCCGATTGGATTGAGCGGCAAATAAAAGATGGTACATTAAAAGAAGGGCAGCGACTTCCTGCCGAACGGAAGATGTGCAGTCAGACCGGTGCAGCCAGAAACACGGTAAAGAGGGCTTATGAAGAACTGGCTAAGCGCGGGCTTGTAATCACAGAGCAGAACAGCGGAAGCTATATCAAAAAACAGGATTTTATAAAGGAAGAAAAAAAGACGGAGCGAATGGCAGCAGCCGGTGTACAAAAACTACGGGAACTGGGGATTTCCCGTCATGAGACAGAACATTTATTTTTAAAATACATATGGAATCATCTGCCTGAAGCCGAGAAAGTAAAAACTGCCTGGGTGGATTGCAGCGTGGAGATTTTGCAAGATACCGCCAAAGAAATTGAAAAATTTTGTAATACGAGAGTGACGCCGCTGCTTCTGGATGATGTACTGAACAATGGAGATCTTTTGGCAAATGGCGGTTACGATATCGTGGCTACGACGATTAATCATTTTGATGATATTCTTCATATATCAGAGAAAAGGACAGGAAATGCACCAAGTTATGGCATGGATATGGTAGTACTGGCGGTCAGTCAGATGTCGGTCAGCCGGATTGCCAAAATCGAACCCGATATGAGAGTGATTGTGATATATGAAGATGAATGGTACCGCTATAGTATTGAACGGTATCTGCAGGAATTTGCGGTAAAAGGGAAAATCAAGTATATTACTATGGAAGAAGCAATGAATTACCTGATTGATAATAATGATAAAAAGGCAGTTATTTTGCCACAGGACTTTTCTTTTAGAGAGGGTCTGATTCAAGAGATTTTTGACTATTGTATGAGCCAAAATATCGTTTGCTTCCCATTTCAGCAAATAATCGACCATGGCTCTCTACTGCACTTAAAAAAACAAATTCAGGAGCAGTGGATGAAAAAAGATAGATAAGCAATAGCAGCCCTTGATTATATATTCCTTCTATTCGAACCTGTCGGAAATTCTGACAGGTTCGAATTTGTTAATAACCCTCTACATAAATGGACTATATTACAACATGATATTGGTATATGCTAATTAATGAAAAATCATGATTGAATATACAATATATCCAAAAAAAAGAGAGATAATCAAATAAAACAACGAAAATAATAATACAACTTGAAATAAAACATATAAAATGCTACTATAAAGGTAGTCCAATTAGGTGGAGGATTACCCGGGTAACAAAAAAAATATAATTAGTATAGACCAAAAGGCGAAAAAGTTCTTGGTACAGGAGGGTGCTATGTCTAGCAATTATCCAAATCTATTCAGTCCATTAAGGATTGGCAACATTACATTAAAAAATCGCATTGAAGTTGCTCCGATGGGAACAGAACCGAACACATCGGGATATCTGTCGGAGCAGAATCTAGCGGCTTATGAGCGGAGAGCACAAGGCGGCGCTGCGATTGTAACAAGAGGTGAAACTCTTGTTCATGCGCATACCGGCAGTGCCCACGGAAACAAATGCAATTTAGATAATGAAGAATTTATGTCATCTCACTTACAGTTGACCGATCGGATTCATCAGCATAATGCCTTGGCTAATATTGAGATTCTTCACAGCGGTGCCAGGGCACATCCGCAGTATACCGGAGGGGTTGTCTATGGTCCCAGTGCCCAGCCGGGTGTTTATGGAGTCGACATAACACCAATGGATGAGGATATGATGAATACCATTGCAGACGCATTTGCCCATGGCGCCTATGTGGCGAAGTTTGGCGGATTCGATATGATTATGGTTCACGGCGGACATGGCTGGCTGCTAAGTGAATTCTTATCGCCGCTTTATAATACCCGAACGGATCGATACGGCGGTTCATTAGAGAACCGGGCTCGTTTTCCACTGATGGTCGTGGATCGTATCCGCAAGGCCGTGGGAAAAGATTTTCCGATTGAATTTCGTATGTCCGGTGACGAGTTTCTGGAAGGCGGATACGGTTTAGATGAGGCAGTGGAGTTTGCCCGTATGCTGGACGGAAAGGTGAATTTGATCCATGTTTCTGCCACTTCGTTTAGAGATGTCAATTCCGGATGCCGTATGTTCCCATCTGCATTTCTTCCACATGGATGTAATGTATATCTGGCAGAAGCGGTAAAGAAAGCGGTAAAAACACCGGTAGCTACCGTAGGCGCATTATCAGATCCGGCCTATATGGAGGATATCATTGCATCTGGCAAGGCGGATATTATTGTCATGGGGCGTCAGATTCTGGCGGATCCGGATTTTCCGAATAAAGCGAAGGCGGGACGCTTTGATGAAGTGAGACCTTGTGTGCGCTGTAATCATTGTCTGTCTTTGGATTTTGTGCCTTATGTGGATATGTGCTCGGGAATTTCAGAATGTACGGTCAACCCACAGGTGGGCCGAGATTTAAAGGAAGGTATGTATCTTCCAAAACCGGAACCCAAGAAAGTACTGGTAATCGGCGGTGGTCCCGGTGGTATGGAAGCTGCTTTAAGGGCAGAAGCACAGGGGCATGAGGTGATTCTGGTTGAAAAAGAAGACAGCCTAGGTGGAATGCTTAAAACAGCGGTTCGCGATATTTCGTTTAAGGCAGATTTAAAACGTTATGTGGAATATCTGATTCACATGGTGGAGAGAAAGGCCATTCACGTGATGCTGAATACAGAGGCTACACCGGAATTGATTAAAACGATAGCGGCTGATACGGTGATCTGTGCCGTAGGTGCGGAACCAATCATTCCTCCGATTCCGGGATTGGATCGAAAAGAAGTGATCGGGATAACGAATCTGCGTGACCCGGATGTGAAGTTCGGTGAACGGGTTGTCGTGATTGGCGGCGGACTAATTGGATGCGAAGAGGCTTTGGTTCTGGCGCAGGAAGGAAAAGATGTAACGGTCTTGGAGATGACGGACCGGGTCGCACGGGATGCAGCTGTTCTTCACTTAAAAGCCATGATGTTGGAATATGAGAAGAACAAAGAGCACCTGCGGATCGTAACCGAAGCTACCTGTACACGAATTGATGACAACGGTGTCCACGTTCGGGGTAAAGATGGAAATGAAACTATTTATAAGGCCGATACGGTATTTTTGGCAGCAGGGATGAAATCCAGAATTGCCGAGGTGGAGAGACTTCGCACGATGGAATCAGATTTTATCACGGTTGGTGACTGCATTAAACCGGGACAGGTACTACAGGCAGTAAGAGGCGGTTATTTTGCAGGTAAACACGCATAAAACGGTGACTAAGATGCAGATAGGAGAGAACATGAATCAGTATTATCCAAATTTGTGGAGTCCGATTAAAATCGGCTCCCTGACGGTTAGAAATCGAATTGAATCGGCTCCGGTGGGAATGTCCGATTTGACGACAGAAGGATACCTGACCCCACTTAATATCGCGGCCTACGAGGTCAAAGCCAGAGGAGGCGCGGGAATTGTATCGCTGGGCGAAAGCAGCGTACATACGAAGACCGGAAAAGCGCACGGAAGAATGATTCCTTTGGATGATCAGGAGATACTGCCTTACCTGATTGAGTGCACCGATGCCATCCACCGACACGGTGCCATAGCCAATATCGAATTACTTCATCCGGGAAGGAGAGCCAATCCACTGTATTACACCGGAATTACCTGGGGACCTTCAGATGGAGTGGGAATCGCCGGTCAGCCCGTACAAGCGATGACACGGGAGATTATCGATGAAGTAGTGGAGGCATACGGCGATGCAGCCGAGATGGCCAAACTGGGTGGTTGCGATATGGTTATGGTACATATGGGGCACGGTTGGTTAATTCACCAATTCATGTCTCCACTGAATAATCAGCGAACCGATGAGTTTGGCGGAAGTCTTGAAAATCGCTGCCGTTTTGCTATGATGGTAATTGATAATATTAAGAAGAAATGTGGGGAGAATTTTCCCATCGATCTGCGAATCAGTGGTTCGGAACTGACGGAAGGCGGATTTGACTTAGAGGATATGAAACAGTTTGCGAAGTGGGTAGATGGCAAGGTCGCTCTGATTAATGTATCCGATGGCACATTTCACGTTCCTTCAACAAATACCACGATGGTGCCATCTATGTTCCTACCTCATGGCTGTAACGTATATCTGGCAGAAGCAATTAAGAAAGTGGTGACAAAGACAAAAATTTCCGCTTTGGGCGGAATCAATGATCCGGATATGATGGAGGAGATTATCGCATCGGGAAAGGCAGATATGGTTACGGTAGGACGTGCCCTGATTGCCGATCCGGACTTCCCAAGAAAGGCCAGAGATGGTAAAGCGGCAGATATTACACCTTGTCAGAGATGTATCGTCTGCATGAGCGGTTCGTTTGTACCTTATGTCAAATATGCCACAAGGGCGGCAAAGTGTACGGTCAATCCGCAGATAGGGAAAGAGACAGAGGCCTTTCATCCCCCGGTTAGTGAAGGAAGAAAAAAGGTTATCATTATCGGCGGCGGACCGGCCGGCATGGAGGCGGCGATTCTGGCAAGTGACAGAGGCCATGAAGTGATTTTGTGTGAAAAGAGTGATTCTCTGGGTGGTGCAATCAAGTACGCCAAACATGTTTCGTTTAAACAGGATCTGGACAAATTTATGCATGTTATGGAAAAACGGGTTCTGGATAGAAAAGAGATTACAGTACTTCTGAACACAACAGCGACACCGGAGATGATAAGACGGATGAAGCCGGATGTCTGTGCAGTAGCCGTTGGGGCGAAGCCGTTTGTTCCTCCGATTCCCGGAATTAAGGGGGAGAATGTTATGCTTGCTGTAGGAATGCATGAGCAAAAAGAAAAAATCGGTCACAAAGTTGTAGTGGTAGGCGGTGGTCTGATTGGATGCGAAGAAGCACTGGAACTGGCTAAGACAGGTCATGAAGTCACTATTTTAGAGATGAGAGAAGACTTGGCAATCGATTCTGCATACCTGCACCGCGATGCACTGATGTTGGAACTTACCAAACAAAAGGAGCACGTAAAATCGTTCTGTGATGTCATTTGTAAGGAAATCACGGCATCGGGTGTGACAGCAATTGATAAAGAAGGAAAAGAAATAATAGTTGAAGCAGATACGGTTCTGATTGCGGCGGGTATGAAATCGTTGTCAAAAGAAGCAGAGGCATTTCGCTTCTGTGCACCCGATTTCCAGATGATTGGTGACTGCTTAAAACCAAGAAGGGTGTTGGAGGCGGTTCGCATGGGCTATGATCTGGCAATGCACATATAACTTTTTTGAAATATGGAGACCGTGTTCTACAACGGAACATGGCAGAAAGGAATTTAAAATTATGAATTCAATGATTCCCACTATCGTAGTTGTTTTAGTCATTTATTTTGCGGCAATGGTTGTAATCGGATGGATGGGCCGCGACAAAGCCAGTAACTTTGAAGGCTATTTAAGTATGGGACGTTCCGCCGGCGTACTGCTCCTGATGGGTGGAGCAATCGGCGGACAGATTGGTAACGGTTTCGTGGTCGGAGGTGCGGCCGAAGGCGCTGCTTCCGGTATGGCGGGTGCTGCTTATGGTATCGCCTGTGCCCTGTCCACGGTCATGGTTGCCCTTTTTCTAAATAACTTTATTTACAATAATGGCTATATGTCCATGGTGGACTACACGAGAAAACGTTATAAGAATGAAATCCCGGGTACCATCTATGACTTGAGTACCGCCATATCCTCTATCGGTTTAATTGCCGGTCAGATTATGGCAGGTAAGGCTCTGTTTGAAGCACTTGGACTGCCCGGTGCGGTAGGTGCTATCTCCATCGCAGTAGTAGTGCTGCTGTACTCGCAGCTGTCCGGTCTCTGGGGTGCATTTGCCACTTCGGTTGTTCAGACCGGTGTAATCCTGGTGGGACTTGTTGCCACGACTTTGGTTCTGTTCAGTAAAGGCGCTTTAACGGATATGAGTGCTGCTGTCGAAGCGGGCACCTTGGCCGGCTCCTCTCTGAATTTTAGCGGTCTGAGTGCGGCCGGTTTTGCCGGTATGATGCTGCCGCTGCTGCTTGGTATGGTTACTGACCAGCCAACCTATCAGCGTGTCAATTCCGCAAAAAGTGCCAAGATTTCACGTATTGCCTGCTACCTGTCCTGCGTTGTTATGATTCCACTGGCTCTCATGCCTGCTTTTATCGGTTCCTATGGTTCCTACAAATATGGTGCCACCGGCAGCAGCGCGTTCTTTGATGTCATTATTAATGAACTTCCCGCCGTTGTATGTGCCCTAATTATCGCTGCTGTTATTGCTGCATGCATGTCAACAATTGACTGTGGTTTGATTACAATGTCCACTGTATTGACACGCGATATCTGGCAGGGAGCATTAAAGAAGAACCCCAGTGAAGCTCAGTTAAAGAAAATCACTCTGGTAATCAACATTGCGTTCATGGCTACCTCAACCGCACTGGCGTTATCGGCCAGCACCATCCTAGGACTTTTGAACTCCGTATATTCGTTCCTGGCAGCCTCGTGTTTTGTACCGTTTGTCGGCGGCGTGCTCTGGAAACGCGGCACTGCAATGGGTGCGGTAGCAGCTTCCGTTGCCGGTATTGCCACTGTTTTAATCAGTTGGATTCCGGGTATGGTATTCCCACTTGGTAATATTATCCCTAGCAGTATCTTTCCAATCATTCCGTCTGCAATTGCTTACATTATCGTAAGCTTGTGCACCAAGAATTGTGCGGAAACAGAGATTGCTTAAAGCATAGAATAATAAATTAAAGAAGGAGCAGACCGCTGTTGCGGAACTGCTCCTTCTTTAATTTATTAGTTAAATTCTACAGATCGATACTGATCTTCTGCTTCTCAATTCCATGTTTTTCCGCAAATCCCGTCAGGATCATCGTCAGGGCACCATCGCCGGTTACGTTACAAGCGGTTCCGAAACTATCCTGAAGAGCAAAGATCGTGAGCATCAGAGCGGTTCCCATCTCATTAAAGCCAAGAACTCCTACAATAAGACCTAAGGAAGCCATAACGGTACCACCGGGAACACCGGGTGCACCAATTGCAAAGATGCCAAGCAGTGCGCAGAACAGAATCATGGTTCCTACCGATGGAATGGAGCCGTAAAGAATCTTGGAAATCGTCATAACGAAGAATACTTCGGTCAGTACAGAACCGCACAGATGGATATTTGCAAATAACGGAATACCGAAATCCACCATATCATCACGCAGAGTCGGTACGGATTTCTTTGCACAGCGCAGAGCCACTGCCAAAGTTGCTGCAGAAGACATCGTTCCAACTGCGGTGATATAAGCCGGTCCGTAATTCTTGATTACATTCATTGGGTTCTTTCCTGAATAAGCACCGCCGATTCCATACAGTATAGCCATCCAGATATAGTGACCAACCATAACGATCAAGACAACTTTAAGGAATACCGGAAGTTGTTTGGTGATGGTTCCTTCATATGATAAAGAACAGAAGGTAAATGCGATGAATATAGGAAGAATCGGAATAACGACCTTTGTAACAATACTCAGGACGACTTTCTGAAATTCATCTAACACACTGGTAATGACCGTGGCTTTTGTCCATGTAGCGGCCAGACCCAGTAACAGAGAGAATACCAGTGCACTCATGACCGGCATGATCTGTGGAATATCCAACTGGAAGATAACCGGAGGAAGTTCCTTCAGACCATCGACCTGATTTACGATGGACAGATGAGGAATCAGGATATATCCTGCCGCCATAGAAAACAGTGCTGCACCAACGGATGAAATATAGGCGATACTAATTGCCACGCCCAACATCTTAGAGGCATTATTACCCAGCTTTGTAATTGAGGGTGCGATGAATCCGATGATGATCAGCGGAACACAGAACACGATGACCTGATTCAATATGTACTTAATCGCTACAACGACACTCATAAAACTTGTATTTGCGACTTGTCCGATGAGAATACCGAGGACAACGCCAAGTACCAGGCGAAATGGTAAACTGCTTGTTAACTTTTTCATAGCTTTACTCTCCCAACATAATTTTAATGATTTCTTCGTTTGTTTCCTTCATTCCTTCTTTACCCAGACGTCCTACATTCTGAATCGTTGCTTCGACGCCCTTTGTGACGATTCCATCGCCACCCATGAACTGCTGACCGCGCTGATACATCTCGTAGCCCATGATACCCGCATCTACAGCAGATGCAATTTTGGCAGCACAGGAAGCTTTTGCACCGTCACAGATAATACCGGATACGATAGCCAATGCATTTACAACGGTGTGAACGACTTCATCAAAACCGCCGCCGCTTAAATAGGCAATACCTGCACCGGCACCTGCTCCGGCACTCACAGCACCGCAATAGGCAGATAATCTTCCGATCCGTGTCTTCTGGTGAATGGTGGTCAGGTTCGATAGAGCCAGAGCACGGTATGTCTTTTCTTCACCCGAATGTAAGCTTCTGGCATATTCGATAACCGGAACTGAAGCGGTAATGCCCTGATTTCCACTGCCTGAATTAATGACCACGGGAAGCTCACATCCATTCATGCGGGCATCGGAACCGGCAGCAGCTTTGGCTTTGGCCCGAATGCGGACATCATCTCCGTAGACGTCCAACAGCACTTTTCCGATATTCGCGCCGTAATCATGTTTTAGCCCTTCTTCGGCAATCGCCATGTTGTATTCAATCTGGCGGTCTAATAGTTCTTTAATGTCTGCAATATCGACTGTTTGAATAAAATCCCAGATTCCCTTCATGGTTAACAGGGTTCGATCAGTCAGGCCCTCCTCTTGCTCACCTTCCACCGGAACATTATACAGGATTTCTCCATTTTTTTCCAGCAGAACAATGTTGGTATGATAGTTCACAATCCGAACTTTTGCGTAGGAATCATTGTGGTAAAGTGTCACGATAATGTCAAAGGTCAGACCTTTTTCAAGATGGGAAACGGTAATCTCCGTATGTTCCATAAACTCTCTCATCTGATGAATCTGCTCCGATGATACTTCCGAGATGACTTCCAACTCTTTTTCCGGTTTTCCGGCAATAATACCGGCTGTTACAGCTGCTGCGATTCCCCGAAGGTGATCTGTATTTGGCACGACAACTGATTTTACATTTTTAATAATACTGCCGCTGGCCTCTACTAAGACTTGATCGGGAACTTCACCTAATAATTCTTTTGCTTTTGCGGCGGCATATGCCAGCGCAATGGGTTCCGTACATCCCATAGCCGGTAGAAGTTCTTCCTCTAAGATGCTCACATACGCCTGATACCGTTTATCTGTTTTTTCCATGGTGAGTTCAATTCCTCCTTATTTGAGAATCTGATGTTTGAATTATTTTCTTGTGTTCTCGTTTAGACTAGTATATCATGTTCATAGATGCATGTAAAACTTAACGTTTTTATGATAATGATAAAAATATTTTAATTAAATAAAGAAAATGAGAAACTACAGTAGAATCAGCATGAAATGCAGCATGAAAATGATGGAATGAGGGAGGATAAGATGGAGGTACGGGAATTATCAACATTTATACAAGTTGCCAATTTACAGAGTTTTTCAAAGGCAGCACTCAAACTGGGATATTCTCAGGCAGCGGTTACGATACAAATCAAACAATTGGAGAAAGAACTGGGGATTCTGTTATTTGAACGAATTGGGAAGAAAACTTCGATGACCTATGAGGGACAGGTCTTTTATCAATATGCCAGCAATATTCTTCATGATATAGGCGAAGTGAAGGAACGGCTGTCGGAGAAAAAAGCATTGAGCGGCCGTTTGCGCATTGGTACGATTGAATCCATATGCTCTTCCGTATTTCCGGATTTGCTCCACGAATATCATACGAGAAATCCGGAGGTTACAGTCAGCATCATCACGGAATCCCCGGATAAACTTTTAGATATGATGGGGCAGAATCAGGTGGATGTTGTCTATCTGATGGACCAGCGGATGTATGATGCCAATTGGATTAAAGTCATGGAAAAACCGGAAGAAGTAGTCTTTGCGGCATCTTCGCTCCATCCATTTTGTAAAAAGAAACATTTGGAATTGGATGAACTGTTGAAAGAGTCATTTATTCTGACCGAAAAAGATGCCAGCTATCGTTTTATTCTGGAACAATATCTGGCATCGCTGGGAAAATCGGTAAATCCTTATTTGTCCATTGGAAATACAGAATTTATTATTCGAATGATTCAAAATAATTTGGGAATCTCCTTTCTTCCGAAATTTGCGATTGAACCTTATGTAAAAGAGGGGAGTTTGGCTGCCTTGGATGTTGCTGGATTCCATATGCAGGTCTGGAGGCAGATATTTTACCATAAAGATAAATGGCTGACCGGGGAAATGAAAACATTTATCGAACTATCAAAAAACTTACATAATACATGAAAAAGTTGAGTAAACAACACGGTTTGGAAAGCCTTGGCAAAATATTAACATGTAATAGACAAATTTAAAATAAATAGTTATAATAGGGAGATGATATTCAAACAAGAGGTGGTGAAAGGATGGTCCAAGATACGATTCAAGCCGTAAAAGAGGCTGAAGAGAAGGCGTCACAAGTACTTAAAGAGGCTTCAGCTAAGGGGAAAGCTGTCATTGATGAAGCGAAAAAACAGGCTGAGGATGTGAAAGAAGAAACTCTTAAGAGTATCAAAACAAAGATGGCGCAGGCAGATGGGGATCTGGCTAAGCAAGGGGAGACCTATCTGACACAGTCCATGAAGGAAGCCGAAGAGGAAATTATTGCATTGAAAAAGAGTGCTGAACAGAAGGCAGATGCAGTAGTGGACAAGATTATTTCGGAACTAATTTAAGTGGGCAGAGGGGTCCGTTTTTAGGACGGCACCGAAAAATCTAAAAAGTTAGGAGGGATGCGAACATGGCAGTATTACAGATGCAAAAAATAAGTATCTGTGCGCTGAAGAAGAATAGGAAGGCAATATTAGAACTTCTGCAGGCGGCGGGCGTTATGGAGATTGTTCGAACATCGGAAGAAGATAGCGTATTTAAGAAAAGCGATACGATTCCTTCCAGACAGATGTTTGAAAAGAATGTACTGACTGCCGATCAGGCTCTGGATATACTGCAAGAATATGTTCCGGAGAAGAAATCCCTGTTATCAGGCCTGGAGGGTAAAGCTCTGGCTGCTGCGGATCAGTTTCGGGACATTGAAGAACATGCTCCGAATGTATTAAAAGATGCGAAGCAGATTCTGGCTTTTAACAAGCAGATTGCGGAAGACAAGGCTCAGATCGTCAAACTGGAAGCACAGATTGAGAGTCTGGCACCGTGGATGAACCTAGATGTGCCGATGCGATGTTCAGGAACAGAGAAGACATCGGTTCTGATAGGCAGTATGAGCGGTGCGGTAACATTAGACCGAATTTATCAGGCGGTTGCAGAGAAGACACCCGAGATAGAGGGACTGGACATTCAGATCGTAGGATCGGATAAAGACCAGACTTGCATCGCGGCCATTTGCCTCACTAAAGATGAGAGCAAATTGGAAGAATCACTGCGAACGGTGGGATTTGCAAGACCATCTCAGCTGATAAAACAGGTGCCGGCAGTATATGTTGAGGAATTGAAAAGTAAAATTGAAAAACTGAATAAAGAGATAGAAACAACAGGAGAAAAACTGAAGACTTATGAGGGCAGCAGAGAGAAACTCAGGATGCTGTCGGATTATTTTAACATCAGAGCACAGAAATACGAAGTATTAGGCGGACTTTTACAGTCCGATAAGACATTTATCGTGAATGGATATATTCCTAAGAGAGAAGTTAGCAAATTACAGGACAAGCTTAACGGGATGTTTGAACTGGCTTTTGAAACAGAAGATATTCCGGAAGAGGAAGAGGCACCGGTTCTGCTTAAGAACAGCCACTTTACCGCTTCGGCAGAGGGAGTTACATCATCGTTTGGACTTCCGGCTAAGGGCGAGATCGATCCAACATCGATTATGACCTTTTGCTACATTTTCTTCTTTGGACTTATGCTTTCAGATGCAGCTTATGGAGTTATTGTATTTTTAGCATGCTTTATTGCGCTTAAGAAGTTTCCGCGCATGGGAATCAACCTTCGAAAGTCACTGCAGCTTTTTATGTACTGCGGAATTTCAACTCTCTTCTGGGGAATTATGTTTGGCGGCTATTTTGGAGATGCAGTGAATGTAATCAGCAGGACCTTCTTTGGTCATGAGGTAGGTATTCCGGCACTTTGGTTCGTACCGCTTAACGACCCCATGCGGATGCTCTTGTATTCCATGATATTTGGTGTTATTCATCTGTATCTGGGATTGGGAATTAAGGGCTATATGCTTTTGAGAGATAAGAAATATCTGGATTTTGTCTGTGACGTTGTATTTTGGTATATGATGCTCACCGGATTGATCTTGATCTTGATCCCAACTGATTTATTTGGCTCTATCGTTCAAGTTAAGATAGTCTTCCCCGCAGTGCTGAATATGCTGGCGAAGGGAATGGCGATTCTGGGAGCCGTGGGAATCCTCCTGATGTCAGGGAGAAGCAGCAAAAATCCGGTTCTTCGGGTTGCGCTTGGAGCGTACGATTTGTATAACATTACCGGATGGCTTTCAGATGTACTTTCCTATTCCAGACTTTTAGCTCTGGGTCTGGCAACGGGTGTTATTGCATCGGTTATCAACCAGATGGGCAGTATGTTGGGTAATGGGATATTTGGAATTATTGCATTTACGATCATCTTCATTTTCGGCCATTTATTTAATCTGGCCATCAATCTGCTGGGCGCTTACGTTCATACGTGCCGTCTACAGTATGTAGAGTTTTTCGGAAAATTTTATGAAGGCGGAGGCAGAGAATTTGTCCCGTTCCAACAAAATACAAAATATGTAGATATTAAGGAGGATTAAATTATATGAGCGGAATTGTATTTGCATTATTAGGAGTTGCGGTAGCAGTAGGTTTTGCAGGCATGGGGTCTGCGTGGGGCGTAGGTATTGCAGGTCAGGCAGCAGCAGGTGTCGTAACAGAGGATCCAAGTAAGTTTGCAAAGGTACTTCTTTTGCAGCTGCTTCCGGGTACACAGGGTATTTATGGTCTGCTGGTTGGATTTATTACATTATCAAAGATTGGTCTTTTAGGTGGCGGCGCCGATATGAGTATGTCGATTACGCAGGGACTTCTTTATTTCGCGGCTTGTCTTCCGATTGGTATGGTAGGACTTATTTCTGCAAAATATCAGGGACAGACTTCAGCAGCATCCATCGGTATCGTAGCAAAGAGACCGGAACAGTTCGGTAAAGCTATGCTTTTCCCAGCTATGGTTGAGACATATGCAATTCTGGCACTTTTAATCTCTATTTTGGCAGTAAGTGCTCTGTAGTTGAAGTCGCATAGAAAGTTAAGGAGAGTTTAAGATGACCGGATTAGACAAGATAATAAGTCAAATCCTTGATGATGCGGGCAAAGAGGCCGATGGGGTCTTAGAAAAAGCACAGAGAGAAGCTGAAAAGATTTTAAATGACGGAAAAGAAGCTTGTAAGAAGATGGAAGAACTGGGCGTGACGAAGCAAGAAGCAGAGGTAGTCAGTATGACAGAGCGCACCAAATCTTCCGCAGAACTTCAAAAACGTCAGGCTGTACTTCTTGCAAAACAGCAGATAATTGCCGATATGCTGGATCAGGCATATCACACACTGCTTTCTAAAGGTCAGGAAGAATACTTTGTGTTGATTCAGAAGATGCTGGACAAATTTGTTTTAGCAAAACAGGGAGAGATATATTTTTCACAGAAAGATTTAGATCGGATGCCACCGGATTTTGAATCGGTGATTGAGAAAAGTGCAGCCTCAAAAGGCGGCAGCTTAAAGCTGATCAAAGAGGCAAAAAACATAGACGGCGGTTTTATTCTGGTTTATGGAGGCGTAGAAGAGAACTGTTCATTTAAAGCACTTCTGTCGGCACAGAGGGATGAGCTTTCAGATAAGGTGCATGAGATGTTATTTTCATAATGTGTAACCGAAAAGGAGGATTTCGATATGTCTGAGGTGAAATATACCTATGCGGTTGCGCGAATCCGTGCGATGGAGACTACCCTATTTTCTTCTGCGACGATTGATCAGCTGATGGCTCTCAAAAATTATGAAAGCTGTCTGCAGTTCTTGACAGAAAAAGGATGGGGCGATGCAGATACTCCTCTGGAAGCGGAAGCGATTCTTTCCAAGGAACATGAGAAGACCTGGAACGTGGTAAAAGATCTACTGAAAGACGATAAAGCTATTTTAGATGTGTTATCGTTCCAGAATCTATATCACAATCTGAAGGCGGCGATTAAAGCGTCGGTAACAACCGGCGGCCATGGAAAGATTTACTTTGACGATTGTGCCATAAACGGAAAAGAGATGGCACGAATTGTATCGGAGCATGATTGGAGCGCACTGCCGGGGCACATGCGGGCAGCAGCGGGAGAAGCTTATGATACATTTCTTCATACAAAGGATGGACAGCTTTGTGATGCGATTATAGATCGGGCGGCACTGGAGGCTATTTATGCCGAAGGCAAGAACGCAAGTGATTCAATTATAAGGGATTACGCAGAATCTACAGTTGCGGTCGCGGATATTAAGATAGCTGTACGCTCCCAGAAAACCGCAAAAACACTTGAATTTATGAAACGTGCGATGGCTCCCTGCGGCAGCTTAAGTGTGGATTATCTCTGCACGGCGGCACTGTCCGGCATGGATGCTATTTGCGAATATTTGGAAGGCACTGCCTATGCAGGAGGTGCAAGAGCACTGAAAGAATCTCCATCCGCTTTTGAGCGGTGGTGTGATAATCAGTTGATTGAGACGATCAAGCCACAGAAGTACAATCCATTTTCGGCGGGACCGTTAGTTGCTTATCTGCTTGCCAGGGAGAACGAGATCAAGACAGTAAGAATTATACTGACTGCCAAACTGAATGAATTACCGGAAGAACAAATCCGAGAAAGGATAAGGGAAATGTATGTATAAGATAGCAGTAATCGGTGACTACGACAGCATTTATGGGTTTGCGGCGCTGGGCCTGGATACATTCCCGGTTTCTAACGAGGAGGAGGCAGAGAAGGAATTTGCAGCTCTGATAGCCGGTAATTACGCAGTGATCTATATAACCGAAGCGGTTGCAAATCAGATTGGGCATTCAATCGAAAAGTGCAGAGACCGCCTGATTCCATCCGTCATTTTGATTCCCGGAATTTCCGGTAATACCGGCAAGGGCGTTGAAGACGTAAAGAAATCAGTGGAGCAGGCAGTTGGTTCGGATATTTTGTTTAGTAATTAATAAAAGATAGAACAGAAAGGCAGGTGAGACCTTCCAATGAGCAAAGGTACGATTAAGAAAGTAGCAGGACCTCTGGTAATTGCCCAGGGGATGCGTGACGCCAATATGTACGACGTTGTACGTGTAAGCGAGCAAAGACTGATTGGCGAGATTATTGAGATTCACGGAGATGAGGTCTCCGTTCAGGTATATGAGGAAACATCCGGTCTGGGGCCGGGGGAGCCGGTGGAGTCCATGGAGGTTCCGCTGTCCGTAGAACTGGGGCCGGGTCTTATATCCAGTATTTATGATGGTATTCAGAGACCTCTCGATGAGATTATGAGAGTGACCGGAAGTAACAACTTAAAGCGTGGTGTAGAGGTTCCTTCGTTAAACCGAGAGAAGAAGTGGACATTTGTTCCGACGGTTAAAGAAGGCGATGCAGTAGAAGCCGGAGACGTCATCGGTACCGTTCAGGAAACCGAAGTTGTCAATCAGAAGATCATGGTGCCATACGGAATTCAGGGTACGATTAAGCTGATCAAATCCGGTGACTTTACGATTGAAGAAGTAGTGGCTATGGTCACTACTGAAGATGGCGATAAAGAGCTGACGATGCTGCAGAAGTGGCCGGTTCGTAAAGGTCGTCCTTATAAGGTGAAACTTCCACCAGAGACTCCGCTTGTCACAGGACAGCGAGTTGTAGATGCATTCTTCCCAATTGCCAAAGGCGGTGTGGCGGCAGTTCCGGGACCGTTTGGAAGCGGTAAAACAGTAATCCAGCATCAGCTGGCCAAATGGGCCGAGGCTGATATCGTTGTATACATTGGCTGCGGCGAACGTGGTAATGAGATGACGGACGTTTTGAATGAATTTCCGGAATTAAAGGATCCAAAGACCGGTCAGTCTCTGATGGAGCGTACCGTTTTGATTGCAAATACTTCCGATATGCCCGTTGCGGCACGTGAAGCTTCTATTTATACAGGTATTACGATTGCGGAGTATTTCCGTGATATGGGTTATTCTGTTGCACTTATGGCAGACTCTACCTCCCGTTGGGCGGAAGCACTTCGTGAGATGTCCGGACGTTTGGAAGAGATGCCCGGTGAGGAAGGTTACCCGGCTTATCTGGGAAGCCGTCTGGCACAGTTCTATGAGCGCGCCGGTCACGTAGTATGTCTTGGTAAAGAAGGCCGCCAGGGTGCACTTTCTGCTATCGGAGCAGTATCTCCTCCCGGTGGTGATATCTCTGAACCGGTATCGCAGGCAACGCTTCGTATTGTCAAGGTATTCTGGGGATTGGATGCATCTCTGGCTTCAAAACGTCATTTCCCGGCGATCAACTGGCTGACCAGTTATTCACTCTATGTAGATAATATGGGCAAATGGTTTAATGAGAATGTTTCACCCGAATGGATGGAATGCCGCCAGGGACTGATGAGCCTGCTACAGGAAGAATCGGAACTGGATGAGATTGTTAAGATGGTAGGTATGGATGCACTTTCTGCAGTAGACCGTC
Source organism: Clostridium sp. (assembly GCA_036634775.1). Lineage (GTDB taxonomy): Bacteria > Bacillota > Clostridia > Lachnospirales > Lachnospiraceae > Otoolea. The sequence goes on along the minus strand of JAVWRQ010000007.1, from coordinate 42,236 downwards.
TGAAGATGGAAGCAGCCCGCTCCATACGTGAGGACTTTTTACATCAGAACTCATTCCACGAAGTGGATACGTACACCTCTCTTAGAAAGCAATTTCTGATGATGAAACTGGTGCTGGCATTCTACTCTGAATCAGAGAAAGCACTGGCAGAAGGCGCAGCAGTGAAGGGATTGATCAAGATGCCGGTACGTGAGCAGATTGGTCGTTTTAAATACACATTAAATGATAATATCGAACAGGAATATCAACAGATCGTCGAAGAACTCGGCAAAGAGATTGCCGATGTATTCGGAAAGGAGGACTTCTAGATGCCGAAAGAATATAGAACGATACAGGAGATTGCAGGTCCTCTGATGCTGGTACGGGGCGTTGAGAATGTAACTTATGATGAACTGGGAGAAATCGAGCTGGCAAGCGGCGAGACGAGACGCTGTAAGGTGTTGGAGATCGACGGAAGTAATGCACTTGTTCAGTTGTTTGAGAACTCTACCGGTATTAACTTATCAAACAGTAAAGTACGCTTTTTGGGAAGAACGATGGAACTGGGCGTATCGGCAGATATGCTGGGCCGTGTATTTGACGGTCTGGGTCGTCCGATTGATGGTGGACCCGAGATTCTTCCCGATGAGAGAAGAGATATTAATGGTCTGCCTATGAACCCGGCAGCCAGAAGCTATCCGGAGGAGTTTATCCAGACCGGTATCTCGGCAATTGATGGTCTGAATACCTTGGTTCGTGGACAGAAACTGCCTATTTTCTCTGCATCCGGTCTTCCTCATGCGAACTTGGCAGCCCAGATTGCAAGACAGGCAAAAGTACGAAGCGGTGAGCAGTTTGCTGTTGTATTTGCTGCCATGGGTATCACATTTGAGGAAGCTCACTTTTTTACTGAAAGTTTTAAAGAAACCGGTGCCATTGACCGGACGGTACTTTTTGTCAATCTGGCAAATGACCCAGCGGTAGAGCGTATCGCTACACCTCGTATGGCTCTGACTGCAGCGGAGTATCTGGCCTTTGAGAAGGGGATGCATGTCCTTGTTATTTTGACTGATATTACCAACTATGCCGATGCCCTTCGTGAGATTTCCGCCGCCCGTAAAGAGGTGCCCGGACGTCGTGGATACCCCGGTTACATGTATACGGATTTGGCTTCTCTGTATGAGAGAGCCGGACGTCAAAAAGGGAAGAATGGTTCGATCACTATGATTCCGATTCTGACGATGCCGGAGGATGATAAGACCCATCCGATTCCTGACCTTACCGGTTATATTACAGAGGGACAGATTATTCTGAGTCGTGAGCTATATAGAAAAGGTATTACACCGCCAATTGATGTACTTCCTTCCCTGTCACGTCTGAAAGATAAAGGAATCGGCGAGGGCAAGACCCGTGCTGACCACTCGAATACGATGAACCAGCTTTTTGCCGCATATGCACGAGGCAAAGAGGCGAAGGAATTGATGGTAATCTTGGGCGAAGCGGCTCTGTCTGATACGGATCTGATTTATGCGAAGTTTGCCGACGCTTTTGAGAAAGAATATGTTTCTCAAGGCTATGAAGCGAACCGAAGCATCGAGGAGACATTGAAGATAGGCTGGAAACTATTGTCCATTCTTCCAAGGGCTGAGCTTAAACGTATTGATGATAAGTTCCTTGATCAGTATTATGGTGAGGACGCGATTTAATAGAAAGAGGTGATTACCTTGGCATCAACACAAGTGAACCCGACTCGGATGGAGCTTACCAGGCTGAAGAAAAAACTGGCGACAGCCACTCGTGGACACAAGCTTTTGAAGGACAAACGGGATGAACTCATGCGCCAATTTCTGGACCTCGTAAGGGAGAATATGGCTCTCCGCTTAGATGTGGAGGAAGGCATCCGCAATGCCAATAAGAATTTTGTTGTGGCTAAAGCCGGCATGTCAGAGGAAACACTCAACACGGCACTCCTTGCACCGAAACAGGAAGTCTATCTGGAGACCGACAAGAAGAATGTCATGAGCGTGGATATTCCCGTATTTAGATATAAGACAAGAACTGCAAATGCAAATGATATTTATTCGTATGGATTTGCCTTCACCTCCAGTGACTTAGATGGTGCGGTAAAATCGCTCTCGGATGTTCTGCCGCAGATGCTCAAACTTTCCGAAACGGAGAAGGCCTGCCAGCTCATGGCGGCTGAGATCGAAAAGACAAGACGTCGAGTAAATGCCTTGGAGCATGTTATTATTCCGGAGACGAAAAAGAACATCAAATACATCACGATGAAGTTGGATGAAAATGAGCGTAGTACTCAGATTCGTCTGATGAAAGTAAAGGATATGATGTTAGAAGAGGCACATCATTACAAGGAAAAACAGGAAGAAGCTGTATCCTGATCAAAGCAAATAAAATCAAGACGAAACTCGTGAATTGATACGCATGAGTTTCGTCTTTTTTTTGTAATAGGAAAGTACTCCTATTACATAAAAACGCTCCGCTGTGGATGCGCACTCCGCGCTATAGAATATGGTCACTGAAGTGACCGCGCTTTGGCGCGAGAGTCTGCAAAGCAGACTCTTTATCCTATTCACCTTTTTAAACTTGTATAAATAGAGGGTTTATTGTAAAATAATAGGAAGGGTGGGAGGTGTCGAATCTTGAGGAAAATTACAACTGCAATGTTCAGTTTGTTATTGAGTCTGATTTTTTGTCTGACTCTATTTGCAGCCCCCCAGAGCACTTCACCGGAGCCCATGCCAACTTCTCAAGTACCGAATCGGGTCGTGAGAGTGGGATGTTTTGATTACGATGGCTTCACCATGACAAATCAGGATGGCGACCTGACCGGATATGCCTGCGAGTATTTGGATGAGATTGCTTTCTATACCGGTTGGACTTATGAATATGTACCGGGAACACTGAAAGAATGTACCGAGCGGTTGATTTCCGGTGAGATCGATATGGCCGGTGGATTTCAATATACCGAGGAACGAGGACAATTATATCATTATACCGACTATGAGATCGGAACTGAGTATGCGATGCTTTTAGTGAAGAAAAACAATGATGCCGTACAGTACGATGATTATAAAGATTTTGAAGATCTGCGAGTAGGTTTGGTTCATGGAACGTACCAGAGCTACCTGATGGAACAGTATGCGGCTAATCATAATTTTTCTTATGAGGAACATTGGTATGATTCCGGCGATGAACGCAATTTGGCATTGGCGCGGGATGAAGTAGATGCGATTTTGACCGGCAGTATGCAGCGAAATAGCGATTTGAAAGTAGTTGCCAAGTTTTCACCCACACCATTTTATTTTATAACAGGTAAAAAAGATGTGGCTTTTTCTAATGAGCTCAACAGTGCAATCGAGAAAGTCCAAACTTCGGACATCAATTTTAATCTTAAGCTATATAATAAATATTATGGGGAAAGCCTGACGAATCAGGTTGCACTTACAGAAGAGGAAGAAGCCTATATTACGGATCATCCGGTTCTTCGTGTAGCCTGTAACCGTGATTGGAACCCCATCATTTACTACGATGAAGAGGCGGCTGCCTGTGAAGGAATCTGCCCCGGGATTCTACGACTTTTATCGGAGCGCAGCAGGATGGAGCTGGAGTTTATTCCCACAGACACAGAAGAAGAGGCGGTTCAAAAAGTTCAAAACGGTGAGGCGGATTTACTTTGCGCATTTCCCTCATCCTATGATAAAGAAGGATTAAAATATGGCATTGTTTTGACCAAACCGTATTACCAAGTTCCGGTCACATTAGCTGCATTGAGGGGAACCTCTCTCTCTGAGATTCATACGGTTGCAGTTCCGGGGAACTTAAATTCTCTGCTTTGGCATGTTCGCAAATTATATCCGGATCTGGAGATTGTGCCTACAGCGGATGTAGACAGTGGGATTCTATTTACAAAAGTCGGGAAGACCGATGCGGTTTTGGAGAACGCCTACATATTGGATCAGCACAGTCAAGAACATCAGATGATGGATGCGGAATCGATTTTATCGACTAAAACTTTTTTGCCGATGAGCATTGGGATGAGAACCGACGCAGATCCGGCTCTTCGGACCTTGCTTAATCGCTTAATTTCACAGCTGTCAGAGACCGATGTGAATGAAATCGTAGTAAAGAACACGATAAGGGGATCAAACGTACATCCATGGGAACTGATTCGCCGTTTTATTTTCCCCGGAATTGCAGCTATATTTCTACTGATTCTGGTACTTTCCCTTCGCTCACAACAGAAGATCCAACAGTATGCATTTGTAGATCCATTGACCGGATATGACAATAAGACCCGATTTATGATTTCTGCCGGCAAGTTGTTAAATGATAAAAATATGCCGAGATATGCCGTAGCGTGCCTGGATATCGATAAGTTCAAGATGATCAACAATATGCATGGGTTTGATGTGGGAAATCGGATCTTAAAAGAGATGTCTGAAATTTTCAGACGGCAGTTGGGAAATAATGAGCTGTTCTGCAGAGAATCGGACGATCGATTTGCTTTGCTTCTTCACCTGCAGTCGGAGGAAGAACTGAAGCTTCGCCTTTTGGAGATTATTCAAAAAATATCTGATTTACCGCAAATCCTGGGTGATAATTTCCAATACACCATAAGCTGTGGGGTCTATGTTCCGGAAAAAACAGACAAGGATATCTACAGTGCAGTGGAGTGGGCGAATTTGACGAGAAAAAGTGCAAAAGAACATAGGCAGAATTGGATTGCATGGTATGATGAATCCATGAGGAAGAAGGTCTTAGAGGAACAAAATATTGAAAATCGCATGGAAGCAGCCCTGAAACATAAGGAATACCAGGTATATTATCAACCTAAGATATATCTGAACAGTGGAGAACTGGCAGGTGCGGAAGCTCTGGTCAGGTGGAAAACAGAAGATGGTACGATGCTCTATCCGGATCAGTTTATTCCCGTATTTGAGAGTAATGGCTTTATTTTAAAATTAGATATTTATGTATTTGAGCAAGTGTGTATTCAATTGAGAGAATGGATTGATCGGGGGCTAGACCCTTATCCGATTTCAGTCAATCTTTCCAGAGTTCACTTGAACGAGCCGGATTTTTTCCTCAAATATGTAGTGCTTCTCAAGAAGTATCGGATTCCATCGGAATTGATTGAGATGGAGCTGACAGAGAGCATCATATTTGAAAATATGCAGCAGATGGGTGCGGTGCTGGATGATTTTAAGGCGGCAGGTATCAAAGTATCCATTGATGATTTTGGCTCCGGTTATTCTTCTTTGACGCTTTTAAAGGAATTGTCATTTGATTATCTTAAGATGGACAAAGAGTTCCTGAACACGGCTTCTGTCACAGAACGTGGTAAAAAGGTAATTTACAGTACAAAATATCTGGCGGATGAGCTGGATATGATCTTGTTGGCAGAGGGAGTTGAAACCTTAGAACAGGTGGAATTCCTGCGTTCGATTGGTTGTGAGCTGGCACAGGGATATTATTTTTCTAAACCCCTGCCGATCAAAGAGTTCGAGGCATATGTGGGCTGGCGATGATTAAAAGCGTTCCTGCAAGACACTGCGGGAACGCTTTTGTGAGTGGTGATGAGTTACCACTTGTTACTGTGGAATAAGTGTCTCGGGATGCCATCTACCATGACCGGAGAAACATCTCCCTGAATCAGTGGGCGTACATAGCTGGCAAATTCGTCGGTAACATAGGTTCCGTCAGGAGTGATCCACTCTCTGGGGACGGTCTTCTCTAAGTTGGATATCTTGTGAACGTTGCGCAGCTCAGTTGTGCACTGATAGGGGTCATCGGAAATTCTCTTTAAGATGACCATCTCACCGCTATCGCCTTCATCAGCGGCTTTTACGGCAGCACCTCCAACCTGAAACGCCTCTAAGATGTCGATTCTGGAAGCTAGGTGGGAAGCAGAACGCTGTAAGGTGCTGAGTTCCAGTCCTCTTGTCTTGCATCCAATCTCCTGAGAGATACGGCGTGCCAGATAGTTAGCGGTACCGGTGAGCTGCTTGTGACCAAATGCATCCACAAAGTCAATTCCATCGGTCAGCTCACAGACATAGCGTCCATCTTCTAATTTAATGCCTTCGGATACGGCAACAACAACCGAAGACTGGGTCTCGAGGAGCAGTTTGATACGTTCAAGAAAATCTTCCATATCAAAAGAAACTTCCGGAAGGTAGATGAGATCCGGTCCGGCACAGTCCTCTCCTTTGGCTAAAGCAGCAGCACCGGTGAGCCAGCCTGCATTGCGTCCCATGATTTCTATAATGGTGACCAGTCCTTTGTCATAGACCAGAGCGTTGCTGTCTCGGATGATCTCTTTTGTGGAGGTACCGATATACTTGGCAGCACTGCCATAACCAGGGGTGTGATCCGTTAAGGCCAGATCGTTGTCGATGGTCTTTGGCACACCGATGAACTTGGTAGGATATCCCTTTAAAATAGCATAGTCGGACAGCTTCTTAATGGTGTCCATAGAGTCATTACCACCGATGTAAATGAAACTTTCGATATCCAGTTTATCCAGGACCGTAAAAATCTTCTCATAAGATTCGACATTCTCATAAATCTCCGGCAGTTTAAAACGGCAGGAACCCAGATAAGCAGATGGGGTTCTCTTAAGAAGTTCCACGTCTAAGTCGCTGTGAATATGCTCTGATAAGTCGATATACTTCTCGTCTAACAGTCCCTGTACGCCATGCAGCATGCCATAGACTTTCGGCGCTCCTCGGTCGATTGCTGTACGATATACACCGGCCAGGCTGGAATTAATAGCGGCGGTAGGACCGCCGGATTGACCAACAATAACATTACCCTTCATAGTGTGACCTCCTCAATATTAATATAAGTCCATTATATCAGAAGAATGGTAATTTAGCACGCAGCATTTGCAGAAAATAGGCGTTTATGATATGATGCATGAAGAATACTTACATCATATAGGAGAAAGATAATGAAGAAAACAGCATTGGTAATTATGGCAGCCGGAATCGGCAGTCGTTTTGGTGGAGGAATTAAGCAACTGGAGCCGGTGGGACCGAGTGGTGAAATCATTATGGATTATTCGATTCATGATGCACTGGAAGCCGGATTTGATAAAATTATTTTTATTATCCGTCATGATTTAGAGAAGGATTTTAAAGAAATTATAGGAAAAAGAATTGAGAAGATTGCACCGGTCATCTATGCATTTCAGGAGATGGATGACTTGCCGACCGGATTTACCGCACCCAGGGAACGGAAGAAACCATGGGGGACAGGCCAAGCTGTTTTAAGTATACGCAGTTTGATAGATGAGCCATTTCTGGTCATCAACGCCGACGACTATTATGGAAAAGAAGCATTTAAGAAAATTCATGAATATATGGTGAATGAGATGGATGAAGAAGCTCCCATTTATGATATATGCATGGGTGGATTCATTCTTTCCAACACGCTGAGCGAGAACGGCGGAGTGACCCGTGGGGTCTGTGAAGTGAGTGAAGACGAGATATTAAAAAAGGTGACAGAAACATATAACATTACGAAAACAGCCGATGGACTGACGGCTTCCGACAAAGAAGGAAATCCGGTGGATGTAAGGGAAGACCAGCATGTTTCCATGAATATGTGGGGACTCACTCCTGCATTTATAAAGGAACTGGAGAAAGGGTTTCCGCAGTTCTTAAGCAGCTTAAAGCCGGGAGATTTTAAGACAGAGTATCTGCTTCCTACGATTATAGACCGGATGATTCACGATGGACGCGCCAGAGTGACCGTTTTGGAGACGCAGGATAAATGGTTTGGTGTCACTTACAAAGAGGATAAAGAATCGGTGGCAGAATCGATACAGCAGTTGATTAAAGATGGTGTTTATGAGGAACAATTATTTCATTAAAACGAAACTTTAGAATATTTTCGCATATGATATCACATGACTCTATGTCAAAAGGAGGAATGAGTATCAGATGCAGGAAATAGTTCCGGAACCGTATACCTTATATAATAAAGAGCAGGATACAGAAGAGGTCAAACAAAAAAATGCAGCATTGCGTGATTTTGAATACTTTCACAGCATGTATCCGGCTAAAGTAAAAGGATTGCAGCTTCTGGTAGAAGAAATCTGTGACGAGATGGATTATCGGGAGAGTCCGATATACGACGAATATCCGGATCGGATGATGGTAGAACAGCTGTGCAGCAAAGTGACGGGGCAAGTGACCGAACGAATCGAAGACAGCTCTCGGGAGAATTCACCAAGGGAGAAGATACAACCGGAGGAGAGAGAAGAAGTGGAAATTTACAGTATACCACATATGCCTCATGGTCCGGAGTACATTATACAGTCACTTTCTCAGAACAACGGAGCTTATCACACATGGGAGATGACAGAGGGATGGCAGCCATCACCTTCGCCGTGTTCGTGGTGTCCGCCACCACCGCCACCGGTTCATCCGTGGCTTCCACCGTCACCACCGCCACCCGTTCATCCGTGGCTTCCGCCACCGCCGCCACAATGTCCTTGCGGACAGCAGCCGTGCAGTGGAGACCCCATTGAATTAGATGACATGGTCAGAGTTCTGCTTTTCAATGAGATGCAGAAGCGGCGCTGCCAAGGAAGAAATTGTCGATAGACGTAACATAGATTCACAGAAGCAGGAAGCGGTTCCGGTTTTCTGCTTCTGCGAATCCATCATAATAAATTAGAGGAACTCCATCATGAAGACGAAAAAAACGGTAAAAAAACTAACAATATTACTGGTGATATTTGTACTAGCACTGGCCGGTTATTTTTTGCTGTCACAAAAAAAAGGTAAGAATGATATTGCATATACAGCAATCGAGGATGCGAATCTGCCGATTGCTTATCTGCGTATATTTGATAAAAAGATGAATTGCTTATACGGATTTTTAGAGGACAAGCCTACTTCGGCCGGGCGAACGGTTTTGACTATCATTCCATCTGACCGTTGTCTTCCGGTTGATTTTGAGGGCGTGTCATCGAAAGTGAAGGGCATTCAGTATGAAATTCGCAGTATGGATGGGGAACGTCTGGTAGAACGTACCGTATTGGAAGAGTGGACACAAGAAGGGGATCAGGTCAGTGCGGTTCTCCCGATTCAGAATCTTCTGACTAAAGAAGAAGAGTACCGGATGACTTTAGCTATCGTGACAGAAGAATATTCAACGATTTATTATTACACCAGAATTGTATGGTCGGATAATGCCTATATCCAGGATATGGTCAGCCTGGCAGAGGATTTTTCATCTAAAACGATGAATTACGATGAAGCCAGAGAGCTTACGACCTATTTGGAGACCGATGCGGCCATTGATAACAGCTCCCTGGGGCGGGTCTCTCTTAAGCACAGTTTTTCCCAGCTTACCTGGAGAGGGATGAAAATGGAGCGAGAGGGTGAGATCTTTGTCAATCTGAAAGAAATGCAGGGGATTATGGGAGTCATCCAGCTGAATTATGTAGCGGCTCATATTAAGGAAGACGGTGGAAAAGATTATTTTGATGTGACAGAAACTTTCACGATGAAATGGAATGCACAGCGAATTTATATGATGGATTATGACCGAAGAATGAATCAGGTCTTTTCCGGAGACAGCAGTCAATACACAAATAAGCGCATTATGCTGGGGATATCGGACGAGGATAATTTAAAGCAAGTCAGTGATCCATCGGGCAAGTACAAGGCATTTGTTATAAACAAAGCATTGTGGTGCTATGATACGGAAAAGGAAAGCAGTACAAAAGTATTTGCTTTTCGTAAAAATGAGACAGATCTAAAAGCTAATTTTGATCAGCATGGAGTTAAGATCTTGTCGGTCGATGGAACCGGCGCGGTGGACTTTCTGGTATATGGCTATATGAATCGGGGAAATCATGAGGGCAGCACCGGTGTGGCCGTTTATCGATATGAAAGTGCAGGAAATACCCTGACGGAGCGTCTCTACCTGCCTGCAGATGAAGAATATGGAGATTTGAAACAGGATATAGATACATTAAGCAGTCTGAGCGATAACCAGATTCTTTATATCTTGATGAACCATGCCGTTTACGGTGTGGATCTGACCAGTAAAGAGTACATGGTCGTGGCAGATGAACTGACCGAAGAAAATTTTGCAGTCAGTGGCGATGGTTCTCGCATTGCGTGGCAGGAAGGCAAAGATCTATATGAAAGCTCCCAGCTTCACGTTATGGAATTACAGACCGGCGATAAAAGAGATATTCATTTTTCGGACGGAACGATGATTCGATTAGTGGGATTTGTGGGGAACGATTTGGTATATGGCCTGGCAAAACCGGGAGAAAAACTGTCCGCAGATGGACGTGTGGTGGGACTTCCCATGTATGTATTGGAAATCGTGGGAGCGGATATGGCGGTGCAGACCCGCTATGAAAAACCGGGAGTTTTTATCAGCGATGTGGAAATTCAGGGAAGCCGCATTCACTTGGTAAAGATGGTGAATACAGGAACCGGATATATAAAAACCGAAGAGGACACTCTGGTCTGCAATGAGCAGGTGGTGCAGGAACCGCTTGAGGGCATGGGGTATATAGCAGATACTGAAGCCGGCAGACTGTATTTTGTCCAGTTGGATACGGAAGATCAGAAAAAACAGAATATTAAAAGTCACGTTCCGAAGAAGGTGGTTGCCGAAGAGGACAACGTCATTGAGCTTCAGGCGAATAAGAAAATCAAGAAAAATAACTATTTTGCCTATAGCGAAGGACGGATGAGCGGTTCCTATACCAGTTTCAAGAGAACGCTGCAAGCGGCTTACGATGGCATGGGACTGGTGACCGATGAGAGCGGGCAAGTTATCTGGGTACGGGCGAATCGGGAGAATGCCAAGACGGTGAAAGAGGTTCAAAATTACGTTCCTAAAATCAACCATTATTTGGAAGAATTTATTGCAGGCAGCAATATATCCTCAGATGGAACCGAGATTATTGATGCCAGGGGATGCACACTCAATCAGGTCTTGTACTTTGTTTTTGCCGGACATCCTATCGCTGCTTATGTGGGTGATGGCAATTATGCCATTATTTATGGATATGATCAGTATAATATATCCTGCCTTTGGAACCCGGGAACGGCAGAAGCCTATACGGATAAGATGGGTTTAAATGATGCGTCAGCATACTTTGAAAACCATGGCGAAAACGATTTTATCTGTTTTTTCCGGCGAAATAAATAAAGCAAACCTTTACAAATTTGATTGATATGTTATAATCATGTAGTGGCTGATGCAATAATTAAGAAATTTGTAATGAAAGGCACAGTTTTTTTTGAATAAAATTAGAGGTGCGAGATGGAACAGTATATCATGAAAGGCGGCAATCCCCTGGTTGGTGAAGTCATCATCAGCGGAGCAAAGAACGCTGCTTTAGGAATTTTAGCTGCATCGATTATGACCGACGAAGACGTTACAATAGAGAATTTACCCGATGTAAGGGATATTAATGTATTATTAGAAGCGATTGAAGAGATTGGTGCTTATGTAAAACGCATCGATCGCCATACCGTGTTGATTAATGCGCAGAGCATTAAAGAGATCAGCGTGGATGATGAGTATATACGGAAGATTCGTGCATCTTATTATTTTATAGGTGCCTTATTGGGCAAGTATAAGAGCGCAGAAGTTCCGCTGCCCGGAGGCTGTAACATAGGAAGCCGTCCGATCAATTTGCATTTGAAAGGCTTTCGAGCCTTGGGAGCATCAGTGGAAGTAGAGAATGGCGTCGTGGTAGCACATGCCATCGATTTAGTAGGCAGTCATATCTATCTGGATATGGTTTCTGTAGGAGCGACAATTAATATCATGATGGCCGCTGCCTTGGCAGAGGGCGATACTATGATTGAGAACGCTGCAAAAGAACCGCATGTGGTAGATGTTGCCAATTTCTTAAACAGTATGGGTGCGAATATCAAAGGAGCCGGAACCGATGTCATTCGTATCAAAGGAGTCAAAAAACTTCATGGTACGGATTATTCGATTATTCCGGATCAGATAGAAGCCGGAACCTTTATGTGTGCAGCTGCGATTACCCGTGGTGACATCATGGTACAGAATGTGATACCTAAGCATTTAGATGCCATTTCCGCCAAATTGACCGAGATGGGCTGTGAAGTCATTGAATTTGATGAGGCCGTGCGTGTTGTGGGCAAATTAAAATATAAGCATACCGATATCAAGACACTTCCTTATCCGGGATTTCCGACGGATATGCAGCCGCAGATGACGGTTGCTTTAGCACTTGCTACCGGTACCAGCATCGTGACAGAAAGTATCTTTGAAAACCGCTTCAAATATGTAGATGAGCTTTCCCGAATGGGAGCGAATATTAAAGTAGAAGGTAATATAGCGATTATCGATGGCGTGAAAGAGATGACAGGAGCTCAGGTGAATGCACCGGATCTTCGCGCAGGTGCAGCTCTTGTACTGGCAGGTCTGGCAGCAGAAGGGTACACAACGATCGACGAGATTGGCTATATTCAGAGGGGATATGAGCATTTCGAGAAGAAACTTCAAGGTCTTGGTGCTACCATTGAGAAAGTAGATTCTGAAAAGGAAGCACAGAAGTTTAAACTGCGAGTTGGCTGAAGTGGGAAGTTAGAAGATGATAACGAAAGTAGCACAGGAACGAAAGAACTTATCGGAACAGTACCATCACTTTATCAGTGAGAATAGATGGGTACCATGGATTGTCGTTATTTCGGTACTTATAAGTTATGGTATCTGCCTGTCCGGTACTCGAATCGGGATTGATACGGAAGCGAATCTAAACGGTGCAGATGAATTCCTGGGAAGCTGGTATTCCATTGGCCGCTTTAGTTTGGTATTTATAAAGAACCTGTTGGGGATGAGGGAACTCAATCCCATGACTGCCAACATTTTGATGATGATTATGATGGCTCTCTATGGGATTTTTTCTGATTTCATGTTTTATGTATTTAGTGGAAATGACAGACGGATGAAGAGCTTTTATATTGTTTTTCCGGCCTTGTTTTTGACGCATCCCTGCTTTACACAACAGTATATTTTTACAGTACAATCATTTGAAGTGGCACTGGGGATGTTATTTTGCTTTGGTGCTGTTTTTTGTGTATCTAAGTGGGCTTTTGAGGGGAACCGGATTTTTTTGATTCCCGGCATTTTTTTGATGGTCTGGAGTTTTGGAAGCTATCAGGCGTTTTTGCCTTTTTATATGGCGGCGGCACTTGCGGTCTATTTGGTATACTATTTTTTTCATGATAATAAAGGCAAGCATTTTTATATGAAAGCGGCGGTATGTCATACGGCTGCATTTTTGGTTGGATATGTAATCTATATGTTGATCGTGAAAGCGGTGCTTCTCTGGCAGAAAGGTTTTGGATTTCAGGGCGAGTATCTGGAGGAACAGGTGCGGTGGGCTACGGCTTCATGGGAGATCTGTATCGGTGGGATCAAATACTATATGAGAGAAGTCCTTTTGGGAGAAAACATATTTTATACGAAAACATTTTTTCTCTTTGCTGTTTTATTTGCGTTACACCTGCTATATACATGGGTTCGGGGAAAACGAAAAGAATATGTACTTTATGCAGCAGCGGCACTGGCACTGGTGCTGTCCCCGTTTTATCTGGCTTTTTATCAGGGCGGCGGAATTCTCATGCGGTCACAGCTGGTACTGCCTCTGGTCGCGGCTTTCTTTGGAGCGATGGCTGCCACATTCATCGGTTCACACAAGAAATCTGCGGCAGGAATGGCAATGGCCATTTGTCTTTTATTTGCAGTCAACCAGGCGACCACGGCATCCAGAGCAATCTTCAGTGCACAGATGACTTATGAAAATGATAAAATGACGGCACAGCAGTTGATCGTGAGGATGCAGGAACTGGATTCTGCATCGGCGGGACAGCGGGTAGCTATGATTGGTCAATACCATCCCACACTTCCTAAAGCCGCCGGAATCAGAGAAGAGACCATCGGATATTCATTTTTCGAATGGGATTACATGACGGCGGTAGGCGTCTCAAAAAGGGGCACCGGATTTTTAAAATCGTTGGGCTTTCCATTTGAGCCGGCAACAGAGGAAGAGTATGCTGCGGCTAAAATGTATAGTTTGAATATGCCCACCTGGCCAAGTGTGGGCTCCGTCCAAAAACTGGGCGATATCGTGGTCGTAAAGTTTTCAAATTAAAAATACTTGACAGAGAAAACAGAGTATGCTATCGTAAATGTGCAAATATCGAAACACGGTATTGCTGAAACTTGAAAATTGAAAAGTACGTAATATCCCTTATTCAGAGTGATGGAGATACAAAGGATCTGTGAAGTCACGGCAACCCCGTTTAAGTGTATAAATGAATGCGAAAGCAGCATTTGTCATGAGGGACGGAAGGTGCCAACCTGAGCGAGAGGTCGGTTTTATAAACCGATTAAATCGAGCGATAAGAGGATTTGATAGATAATAATCAAGTCCGTATTGCTGCGGACTTTTCTTTTTGCCCAAAATTAATTTATTTAACTTATGAGGAGGACGAAATGGAGAAATTACTTTTTACATCGGAATCAGTTACCGAAGGACATCCGGATAAGATGTGCGATCAGATTTCAGACGCAATCCTGGATGCACTTCTGGAGCAGGATCCTATGAGCCGCGTGGCTTGTGAGACGGCAACCACGACCGGTCTGGTGGTGGTCATGGGCGAGATTACAACCCATGCTTATGTGGATATTCAGAAAATCGTACGTGAGACGGTGCGCGAGATCGGATATGACCGTGCAAAATACGGATTTGACTGTGATACCTGTGCCGTGTTAACTGCGATTGATGAACAGTCGACCGACATTGCTTTGGGCGTAGATAAAGCAATCGAGTCTAAGGAAAACAAGATGTCCGATGAGGAAATCGACGAAATCGGAGCCGGAGATCAGGGTATGATGTTTGGCTATGCAAGCAACGAAACAGAAGAATATATGCCATATCCGATTGCATTGGCACATAAACTGGCACGCCGTCTGACTCAGGTCAGAAAAGAAGGCATTTTAGATTATCTTCGCCCGGATGGCAAAACACAGGTCAGTGTAGAATATGACGAAGGTGGAAAACCATTCCGTCTGGAAGCAGTCGTACTTTCCACACAGCACGATGAGAATGTGACGCAGGAACAGATTCACAAGGATATCAAACGCTATATATTTGACCCGATTCTTCCGGCTCAGATGATTGACTCTAATACAAAGTTCTTCATCAATCCGACCGGCCGTTTCGTTATCGGCGGACCTCACGGAGACAGCGGATTGACCGGCCGTAAGATTATTGTCGATACCTACGGTGGATATGCCCGTCATGGCGGCGGTGCATTCTCCGGTAAAGACTGCACAAAGGTAGATCGTTCCGCAGCTTACGCAGCTCGCTATGTAGCTAAGAATCTGGTGGCAGCAGGACTTGCCGACAAGTGTGAGATTCAACTTTCATACGCGATCGGCGTGGCACAGCCAACTTCCGTTATGGTAGATACCTTCGGAACCGGAAAATTAGGCAATCTGGAATTAGTGGACATTGTCCGCAAACACTTCGATCTGCGTCCGGCCGGAATCATCAAGATGCTGGATCTACGTCGCCCGATATACAAACAGACAGCTTCCTACGGACATTTTGGACGTAATGATCTGGATCTTCCATGGGAGAAGCTGGACAAAGTAGAACTGCTGAAACAGTATCTATAGAAAGAAATATATAGAAAGAAATATATAGAAAGAAATATAGAAATATATATATAGAAAGAAACATGGTAGGACGCCTTTTATTATAGCGAAATCTGCCATGTTTTTTTCTTTATTGTATGGTTATTCAGTGCATCGTGAAAAATTTAGAATACTTTTAGAAATGTTCGTATGAAAGTATGGTATACTTACAATAATAATGAGCAATAATTTGTGTTGTATGTAACGGAGGAGCACATGAAGATAAAGACTCGTCTCGCAATTGCATTTGTTACCATAACGGTGGTACCGATTGCCCTCATTTATATTGCGGTAGTCGGACTGACCAATTATCAGGGGCGTACATTTCAAAAAACATATGGACTCAGTGAGCAGATCGATCTCCTTTCGGGAAACTCTACACAGGTATTTAACCGCATGACACAGAATGTTCAGCGTTCGATTGAGAAGGCAGTGGAAGAAGACCCGGGGCGGTTTGAAGATTTGGAATATTTGGAGACAATTAACTCAGAACTTGAGAAGAAGTATTCTTATATTATCACCAGAAAAGGCGATAAGGTAGAATACGCCGGCTCTCCCGATGGAAAGACACTGATCGATAAACTTCCACCTTATGGAGACTATGACACCGGCATTTCCGGAGGTTTTTATATAGATGGGGAACAACAGCATTTAATCAAACAAATCGATTTTGAGTATCGTGATCATATACCGGGCAGCATTTTTATCGTAACGAATGTGGGCTCTTATATTCCGGAAGTCAAGTCCATGGTTTTAGAGATGCTTCTGGTGGGTGTTGTTATTATTTGTTTTGCGGCAGGCATGCTGGTCATGTGGGTATATCGGGCGATTTTGCAGCCACTCCACAAGATGCAGGAGGCGACAAAGCAAATTCGGGATGGAAATCTGGATTTTACACTGGATGTAGATAACGATGACGAGATTGGTCTATTGTGTCAGGATTTTGAGGAGATGCGGCTTCAACTGAAGCAATCAGCTGATGAGAAGATTCAGTATGATAAGGAAAGCAAGGAGTTGATCAGTAATATTTCCCATGATTTAAAGACCCCGATTACAGCGATTAAGGGGTATGTGGAAGGAATTCAGGACGGTGTGGCTTCTTCTCCGGAGAAAGTCAACAAATATATTAAGACCATCTATAATAAGGCCAATGACATGGATCGATTAATTGACGAACTGACTTTTTATTCCAAGATTGATACAAATAAGATCCCATACAACTTTTCCAAGATTAATGTTTCTGAATATTTTGGCGATTGTATTGAAGATGTGGGATTGGATATGGAAACCAGAGGCGTGGAACTGGGATATTTTAATTACGTGGATGAAGATGTCGTGGTCATTGCGGATGCAGAGCAGTTGAAGCGCGTTATTAACAACATTATAGGTAATTCCCTTAAGTATTTAGATAAGAAAAAGGGTATTTTAAATATTCGCATTAAAGATGATGGCGATTTTATCCAGATTGTAATTGAGGATAATGGCAAAGGCATCGCTGCGGAAGATATTCCATATATTTTCGATCGATTTTATCGGACGGATTCTTCCAGAAATTCAGCTCAGGGCGGCAGCGGAATCGGACTATCTATCGTAAAGAAGATTATAGAAGATCATGGGGGACGTATCTGGATTACCAGTAAAGAGGCAATTGGGACGGAGGTTCACTTCGTGCTTAGAAAATATCAGGAGGTTATTCAGGAATGAGCAAAATTTTAATTGTAGAGGATGAAGAAAGCATTGCAGAGCTTGAGAAAGACTATTTAGAACTTTCCGGTTTTGAAGTAGAGATGGAACATAACGGAGAATTGGGGCTGAAACGCGCCCTGGAAGAGGATTTTGATCTTCTGATACTGGATTTGATGCTTCCGGGCATGGATGGATTTGAGATTTGCAAGAAAGTGCGGGAAGTGAAAAACACTCCGATTATTATGGTTTCAGCTAAGAAAGACGATATTGATAAGATTCGCGGTTTAGGATTAGGTGCCGATGATTATATTACCAAACCATTCAGTCCCAGCGAGATGGTGGCTCGGGTGAAAGCTCACATGGCCAGATATGAACGCTTGATTGGCAGCGGAACACCGGAGAATGAGATCGTGGAGATCCGAGGAATCAAGATCGATAAAACCGCAAGACGTGTGTATATTAACGGTGAGGAGAAGAACTTTACGACGAAGGAATTTGACCTTTTGACATTCCTTGCACAAAATCCAAACCATGTATTCACGAAGGAAGAATTGTTTAGTAAGATATGGGATATGGAATCATTGGGAGATATTGCGACTGTAACCGTGCATATTAAGAAGATTCGAGAGAAGATAGAGTATAATACCGCAAAACCGCAGTATATCGAGACAATCTGGGGTGTGGGTTACCGTTTTAAGATTTAAAACTTTAAATTGACAGGATAAAAAAAATCTGTTATAGTCTATAAGATATTCAAAAGCGAGAAGGTTCAAGAACTGAAACGTATCTTGAGGCTTCTTTTCTTTTGCGGCAAGAACCGGGAATGTGTGGAAAAAGTGCGCCGGGTCTGAATGCCGTAAATCGTGCTACATGTGATATATAGTTTGGAAGGGAAAAGAATGGATACAGTTAAATTTGAGGAATTAGAGTTAGATAGTAGAATTATACGAGCAATAACCGAGATGGGATTCGAGGAAGCTTCACCGATTCAGGCACAGGCAATTCCACTTCAGATGGCGGGCCGCGATATAGTAGGCCAAGCACAGACCGGAACAGGAAAGACCGCAGCATTTGGTATTCCTCTTTTACAGAAGATAGATCCAAAGAGCAGAAAGCTTCAGGCGATCGCTCTTTGTCCAACCAGAGAGTTGGCGATTCAGGTGGCAGAAGAAGTTCGCCGTCTGGCAAAATACATGCATGGTGTTAAGGTACTGCCGATTTACGGTGGTCAGGATATAGGAACACAGATTCGTTCTTTGAAAGACGGAACACAGATTATCATCGGAACACCGGGTCGTGTTATGGATCATATGCGCCGCAAGACCATTAAGTTTGATGATGTTCATACCGTTATTTTAGATGAAGCGGATGAGATGTTGAACATGGGATTCTTAGAGGATATGGAACTGATTTTAAGCGAACTGCCGGAAGAACGCCAGACGCTTATGTTCTCGGCTACGATGCCTCAGGCTATTGCACAGATTGCCAAGAGATTCCAAAAAGATCCGGAAATTATCAAGATGGTTAAAAAAGAACTGACCGTACCGAGAGTAACTCAGTATTATTATGAAGTAAAACCAAAGAATAAATTAGAGACGATGTGTCGTCTTTTAGATATGTATGCACCGAAGCTGTCGATTGTATTCTGTAATACCAAGAGACAGGTAGACGAGCTGGTTCAGGCACTTCAGGGCCGCGGATATTTTGCAGAAGGTCTTCATGGAGACTTAAAGCAGGTTCAGCGTGACCGCGTTATGAATAGCTTCCGTAAGGGACGTACCGATATTCTGGTAGCTACCGATGTGGCAGCCAGAGGATTGGATGTCGATGATGTTGAGGCAGTGTTTAACTATGACGTGCCTCAGGATGATGAATATTATGTTCATCGTATCGGCCGTACCGGTCGTGCAGGCAGAGAAGGTAAAGCATTCAGTTTCGTTGTGGGTAAAGAAGTGTACAAACTTCGTGACATCCAGAACTACTGTAAGACCAAGATCCTGCCTCAGCCGATTCCGTCGCTGAATGATGTAACGACGATTAAGGCAGAGAAGACATTGTCCGCAGTAGAAGACATTATACGTGACAGCGATTTGACGGAAGTCATCAATATTATCGAAAAGAGAGTATTGCAGGAAGATTATACTTCCATGGATTTAGCAGCAGCTCTTCTTAAGATGATGATGGGCGAAGACAGCGAAGAGATTCAGGAAGAGCGCAAACCACTTCGTTCACTGGAAGACTTAGATAGCTTTGGCGGTCGTGGGAACAGTGGCGGCAGAGGCGGAAGAGATGGCGGCAGCCGTAACTTCGGCGCGCGCAGTGGCGGTAACAGCCGCAGCAGCCGTGGCGGAGATGAGAACATGGCACGTCTGTTTATCAATGTCGGGAAGAATCAGGCAGTCAGACCGGGCGATATCTTAGGCGCAATTGCCGGAGAATCCGGTATACCCGGCAACATGGTAGGAAGTATCGATATGTACGATAAATACACATTCGTAGATGTGCCGAGAGAGCAGGCAGACGCCGTTCTGGAAGCGATGAAGAATGTAAAGATCAAAGGTAAGAGCATTCATATCGAAAAAGCGACCGGGAATGAAGGCAAGAGCGAAGGCAGAAGCGAAGGACGCAGCGATAGAAGCGAAGGCCGAAAAAGAGATGATAGCCGAAGAGGCAGATAATATAGTTTAAAACAATACAAGTCATATTATTATGAAACCGGTTTTACCGTTTCACCAATTAAAGGTGGGATGATAAGACTGGTTTTTTATGTAATAGGAAAGTGCACCTATTACTTCTTTAGAAAATCTTTCATTTTTCCCCTCGAAGCAATTTAGAAATTCCGATTATACTAAAACTATAAAAAATAAATGCATGGTCTGCGCCGGAAGACAGTCGGTGTGGAGAGGGGAGAGTATCATGAGCGTACAGACATTTATACAAAGTATCACTGTTTTTCTGGTCAGTGTTACACTAACGAACCTTGTAATTGAATTAATCCGTTTGGCTATCGAAGAATTGAAAAAAAGTAGTATAATAGATAGGAAATATATAACGGAAAGAACGGCAGGGGGAAATGACAATGGACATACTTACAGAATCGGGCGAGAGCCATATCCTGCTGGTAGAGGATGATAAAGAAATACGGGAAGGAATCGAGATATTCTTAAGAGGCCAGGGATATAAGGTATTTCAGGCTGCGGACGGAATTGAAGGATTGCGAATCTTAGAGACCGAGGAGATTCATCTGGCTGTGGTGGATATTATGATGCCGCGGATGGATGGCATCACCATGGTGGTAAAGCTACGGGAGAAATACGATTTTCCCGTGATCTTTTTGTCGGCAAAATCAGAAGAAGTGGATAAAATCATGGGTCTTAACATGGGAGCGGATGATTACATTACCAAGCCGTTTACGCCCATGGAACTTCTGGCGCGGGTTAATTCACAGCTGCGCAGGTATAAGCGCTTCATGAGCCTCTTAAATCGCGGGAGCGAGGCAAGAGAGGAAGAGGCAAAGCAGAATATTTACCAAGTGGGTGGATTGGAGCTGAATGAAGATACGGTAGAAGTATTGATGGATGGGAGTCCCGTGAAAGTGACACCGATTGAATTCAAGATTCTGGATCTGCTCATACGGAATCCCGGCCGTGTTTTTTCCGCGGAAGAAATCTATGAACGCGTCTGGAATGAACGGGCAGTCAATACCGACACGATTATGGTACATGTGAGAAATATCAGGGAAAAGATAGAAATTAATCCTAAAAATCCAAAATATTTAAAGGTGGTGTGGGGCGTTGGATACAAAATTGAAAAGCAATAAATGGGGAATGCTACTGGCGTTTCTGATCGTCATCGGGTCGGCTGCAGGAATGATGGCACTATATCCCTGGTTTAAGACACTGGCATTTGAAGGTGCCCAAAGGATGACCGAACGAATGACGGAAAAGAATGTCTACAGTGGATATTATGCAGAGATAGGCGGACAGATGTACTCCTTTACCAATCAGGACACAATCTGTGGAATGGTGATTTGGTCACTGATAGGAATTGGTATGATGACGGCATTGGCAGCATTGATCCTTGCCCTGATCAGACCACTGGGCATGACGGAAAAATGGCTGTTTCGCACTCCGTTTGAAGTCGTTGCCATCATCGGTGCAGTTGCTATGGGCATATTGGGAGGTCTAGGCTATAATTTTGTTACCCCGGTATGGAGCTCTGTCATCGGTGAAGCGCAGGAATTGTTCATGCGGGAGCTTTATTTGCATCGGACGCAGGCAGATGCGGCGGTGTGGATCATTAACTTTCTGATCTATCTGATGGGGGCAACCCTGATCTACTGGGGAGTCACCTGCCTGACTGCCGTGTTTAACATGGGTGTCATAAGGTATATAAAAGAGCGAACCATTACAGGGCGTGTGATTCGCCAAATTTGCAGATTGTTTAAAAAGACTTATGAGGGAATTAGCAGCATTGATTTCAGAGAAAAATCCACGAAACTCATTTTAAAAGTGGTAGTTCTTAATTTTGTTCTTCTGACTATTTTAAGCTGCTTTTGGTTCTTTGGTATCTTTGGTCTATTTGTTTATTCGGTGATTCTATACTTTCTGCTTCGGAAACTTTACGACGAAATGCAGGAGAAATACCAAGTACTTCTAAAAGCTACAAATCAGTTGGCAGATGGCAATCTGGACGTGGAGATCAAAGAGAATCTGGGCGTATTCGAACCATTTCGCGGAGAGATAGAGAAGATTCAATCCGGTTTTCGAAAGGCCGTGGATGAAGAAGTGAAGAGCCAGAGCATGAAAACAGAGCTGGTTACCAATGTGTCCCATGATTTAAAGACGCCTCTGACTGCGATTATAACTTATGTAAACCTATTAAAAAAAGAAGGTATTACAGAGGAGGAGAGGACGAGCTATATTCAGGTACTGGATCAGAAATCCATGCGTCTGAAAAGTCTCATCGAAGATTTGTTTGAAATCAGTAAAGCAAACAGTCATAATGTGACCCTGAATCCGGTGGAAGTAGACATCGTCAGTCTGATGAAACAGGTGCGTCTGGAACTGGATGATAAGATGGGAGAATCACAGGTAGAATTCAAGTGGAATCTGCCGGAATACAAGATAATCCGCAGTTTGGACAGTGATAAGACCTATCGTGTATTTGAGAATCTGCTGGTCAATATTCTCAAATACTCCATGCCCGGCACAAGAGCCTATGTGGACATCGAAGAAGAGGATGGGGAAGCCATTATCTCCATGAAGAATATCTCCGCCACAGAGATATCGCTAAATGGTGCAGAACTGAGCGACCGCTTTGTAAGAGGCGATTCTTCCCGCAACACGGAAGGTTCCGGTCTGGGACTGGCCATCGCCAAGAGCTTTGTGGAACTTCAAAAAGGAACATTTGAAGTGGAAACAGAGGCGGATTTATTTAAGGCTCGAATTTGTTTTAACTCATCGCCTTTGGAAGACTGAATATAAATTCGGTTCCGACATCCTGTGTACTGATCACATCAATATTCTCCCCATGCGTCTGTATAATTTCTTTTACGATAGAAAGGCCCAATCCGGTGCCTTTCTTATCTTTTCCCCTAGAGGAATCAAACTTATAAAAACGTTCCCAAATTTTCTTTAAACTGTCTTTTGGGATGCCGATTCCGGTATCCTTGACAGACACAAATACTTTTTCATACTGAACCGAGGACTGAATATAAATCACGCCATCCTGATGGCTGAATTTGATTGCGTTGTCGATCAGATTATAAAGTACTTGCTGAATCTTACCCATATCTGCATATACCATCTGGATCGAATCGGAGAAGGTCAAGTCAAAGGTAATGCCCTTTGTAATGCAGGAACCCTCAAAAGAGGCTGCGGTATCTTTGATGACTCGGTTAATATCGAAATTATTGCGAGTTAAAAATCCCTTACTTTCCAGTGAATTGAGTGTCAGCATCCCTTGGGTCAGTTTATTTAGGCGCTCAGTCTCTGAGATGACGATCGTAAAGTACTTGCCATACATCTCAGGTGGAATCGTACCGTCGATAATCGCTTCCAGATATCCCTTGATGGAGGTCAGTGGGGAGCGAAAATCGTGGGAGACATTTGCAATGAACTTCTTCTGGTATTCTTCCATCTTATTCAGTTCGTCAGACATGTAATTCAATGTGTTTGCCAGAGCACCGATCTCATCGTGGTTGGAAATCTTAATGTTGTGGTTCAGATTGCCGGTTGCATATTCCTTTGCTGCAAATATAATCTTTTTGAGAGGAAAATAGACGCTCTTCGTAAAAATCAGAAGAATGATAAGTGATAAGGCAAAAATCACGGCAGAAGTGATGTAGACAACATTGAGAAAGTTGTTCTGCTCTGCCCGAATAAGACTCATAGGCAGGTGAATCACGATATAGCCATAAGTATTCATATTACCTGTAATGGGAGCAGAGACAGAGAGTACATCGCTGTCAAACATATCATAATATCGATCGATCGAGTACAGTTTATTTCCCTGCGCAGTAGGATCAAATCCTTGAATTGCAGTTCCGGACAGTGTTCGATCACTGTCGGCGGTAATGGTTCCGTCGTGGTCTACAATCCAGATATGTGCTTTTAAGTAGGTGGCTACCGCCTCTAACTGGGGGTAGGCATTCTCCAAATTTAGTATTTTACCTTCGTATACTTTACTGCAGTTTTCTGCAATCATCGTGGCTTCGTCATAGAGTGCCTCTGATTTTCGATCCACCAAAAGGTCGTAAGTCATACCGGAAGAAAAGGTTGCAATCGTAACAAAACCCAGGAAACCAAACAAAAGATAACCAAGGATAAATTTATAATAAAGGGAGTGGGTCATGTTATCACCTCATCGTATTATTTTAAACAGTTCACTATAGATATACTATTGCATTTGCCCGGTATTGTAAATACCGAGTAGAGGAAAAG
>JAVWRQ010000007.1:0-17780 GCA_036634775.1 Clostridium sp. | reverse complement strand
CTATAGATATACTATTGCATTTGCCCGGTATTGTAAATACCGAGTAGAGGAAAAGCGGAAATAAATTTTCTTTTAGTTGTCCTTATACAATCTTAATGTTTTTGCGAATTCGCTAATACCATCTTGAAATCAAAACGGTTAGACTGGGTATTATCAAAAACACAAAGAAATATTTATGAGAGGTGACAAATCATGATGGGAGCAATTTTACAATACATTCTTTACTTGGCAGTGCTTGTGGTACTGGCCGTTCCGCTGGGATCTTACATTGGGAAAGTAATGAATGGTGAAAGGACATTTTTATCAAAAATCATAGTACCGTGTGAAACGGCAGTTTATCGTATGATGAGAATCAGAGATGATGAGGAAATGACGGCAAAAGAATATACGACCGGTGTGTTGGTATTTTCGGCAGTCAGCTTTGTTGTTTTGTATCTGATGCAGAGACTTCAAGGTGTGCTGCCCGGCAATCCGCAACATCTGCAGGGGGTGCCGTGGGATCTGTCATTTAATACGGCAGTGAGTTTTGTAACCAATACGAACTGGCAGTCGTACAGCGGAGAATCCACTTTAAGCTATCTGACTCAGGCACTGGGACTGACGGTTCAGAACTTCGTGTCGGCAGCAGTCGGAATCGCCGTTTTATTTGCCCTGATTCGTGGACTGACTAAGGTCAAAGAAGTGGGGTTGGGCAGCTTTTGGGTGGATATGACAAGAATTATCCTACATATCCTAATCCCCGTCAATCTGGTGCTGGCACTCTGCCTGGTCAGCGGTGGCGTGGTACAGAGCTTTCGACCGGCCGAAACCGTTGCACTGGTAGAACCGATTACAATGACCGCAGATGCGGAAACGGTGACCGCAGATGTGGAAACGGTGACCGAACAGATTGTTCCACTGGGACCGGCGGCAAGTCAAATCGCAATTAAGCAGACCGGTACGAATGGCGGTGGTTTCTACGGAGTGAATGCTGCCCATCCATTGGAAAATCCCAGTCCTTTTACTAATTTGCTGGAAATGATATCGCTATTGCTGATTCCTGCGGCACTGTGTTTTACATTTGGCCGCAATGTGAAAAATAAGAAGCAGGGAATTGCCATTTTTATGGCGATGTTTATCTGTCTTGTCTTTGCTCTTTCCATTATTGCAGTCAATGAACAGATGGCGACGCCTCAGCTGGCACAAAAAGGAGCAGTTGACATAACAACTGCAATGCAGGCCGGCGGCAATATGGAAGGAAAAGAATCACGCTTTGGAATCGCAGCTTCTTCTACCTGGGCAGCTTTTACGACGGCAGCGTCCAATGGCTCTGTCAATTCCATGCATGATAGTTATACTCCCCTAGGCGGAATGATTGCCATGCTCCAGATGCAGCTTGGCGAAGTAATCTTTGGCGGCACGGGATGTGGTTTGTATGGAATGCTGGCTTTTGCTATTTTGACTGTATTTATAGCCGGGCTCATGGTTGGGCGTACACCTGAATTTTTAGGTAAAAAGATCGAACCTTATGAGATGAAATGGGCAGCCATTGTCTGTCTGGCAACACCGGCTTCCATCCTGATCGGAAGCGGAATTGCCGCTGTGATACCCGGAATGGAGGATAGTCTCCACAATAGTGGAATTCATGGATTTTCAGAAATGCTATATGCATTTTCTTCAGCCGGAGGCAATAACGGTTCTGCATTTGCGGGATTTAACGCCAACACTGTATTTTTAAATTTATCTCTGGGAATTGTCATGCTATTTGCTCGATTTGTTCCAATTATAGGAACGTTGGCGATTGCGGGAAGCTTGGCAGGGAAGAAGAAAATTGCAGAAACATCGGGGACACTTTCAACGACCAATGGTCTGTTTGTATTTTTACTGATATTTGTTGTACTTTTAATTGGCGCACTCAGCTTTTTCCCGGCTTTGGCATTGGGACCGATCGCTGAGTTCCTGGAAAGTATCGCATAGGAGGAGCATGATGATAAGAGCAATAAAAGAATCATTTATTAAATTAAATCCAAGAACACAGATCCAAAATCCGGTGATGTTCTTAGTATATGTTTCCATGATTTTGACCGGGATTCTCTGGGTGGTTTCTCTGTTTGGTTTTAAAGATACCTCCTCCGGTTATACATTGTCCATCGCTGTTATTCTATTATTTACGGTGTTATTTGCAAATTTTGCAGAGGCGGTGGCGGAGGGAAGAGGGAAAGCACAGGCTGATTCCCTTCGTGCAGCCAAAAAGGACGTGGAAGCCCATCTGGTTGCTTCGATTAAACAAAAAGATGCAATTACCAACATTTCTTCGGCTCTTCTTAAAAAGGGGAATCTTGTGATTGTGAAAGCCGGAGAACAAATTCCTGCTGATGGAGAAGTAGTAGATGGCGCGGCTTCGGTGGATGAAAGTGCCATTACCGGAGAATCGGCTCCTGTCATTCGTGAAAGCGGAGGCGACAGAAGCGCGGTAACCGGGGGAACCACGGTGCTTTCTGATTGG
The DNA here is from genome assembly GCA_036634775.1 of Clostridium sp. Classification (GTDB taxonomy): domain Bacteria; phylum Bacillota; class Clostridia; order Lachnospirales; family Lachnospiraceae; genus Otoolea. The sequence continues at coordinate 15,295 of JAVWRQ010000007.1, read as the reverse complement.
ATCGTGATGGAGGTCACCAGTGAGGCAGGCGAGAGCTTTTTAGATAAGATGATCGCTATGGTAGAAGGCGCAGCAAGAAAGAAAACGCCCAATGAAATTGCTCTTCAGATTTTTCTGGTGGCATTATCGGTCATTTTTATTTTGGTTACATTGTCCCTTTATACGTATTCTAATTTTTCCGCAAAACTTGCGGGAGTGACGAATCCAACATCCATTACGACATTGGTGGCGCTACTGGTCTGCCTGGCGCCAACGACAATCGGTGCCCTTCTTTCTTCTATTGGAATTGCCGGTATGAGTCGGTTAAACAAGGCAAACGTATTGGCAATGAGCGGTCGTGCCATCGAGGCAGCAGGCGATGTGGACATTCTTATGCTGGATAAGACCGGAACGATTACACTGGGAAATCGACAGGCATCGGAATTTATCGCGGTAGATGGAATCGATGAGAAAGAACTGGCAGATGCGGCACAACTATCCTCCCTGGCAGATGAAACACCGGAAGGCAGAAGTATTGTCATTTTAGCCAAGGAGCGATTCAACCTGAGAGGCAGAAATCTTTCGGAAAAAGGGATGAATTTTATTCCATTTACCGCAAAGACCCGTATGAGCGGCGTGGATTTTGACGGCAGTGAAATACGGAAAGGTGCGGCGGAGTCAATCAAAGAATATGTGGAGGCGGACGGTGGCGTCTATAGCAGTGAATGCGATGCTGCGGTCAAAAATATCTCAAAACTGGGTGGAACCCCTCTGGTCGTCACTAAGAATCATAAAGTACTGGGCGTTATCTATCTTAAAGATATTATCAAGCAAGGTGTGCAGGAAAAATTTGCAGATATGCGTAAGATGGGCATTAAGACAATTATGATTACAGGTGACAATCCGCTGACTGCAGCGGCGATTGCGGCAGAGGCAGGTGTGGATGATTTTCTCGCAGAAGCAACTCCGGAGGCGAAACTTCAGATGATCCGGGATTTTCAGGCACAGGGACATCTGGTGGCAATGACGGGAGACGGCACAAATGATGCCCCGGCGCTGGCGCAGGCCGATGTGGCGGTCGCGATGAACACGGGAACGCAGGCAGCTAAAGAGGCCGGCAATATGGTCGATCTGGATTCTTCTCCAACCAAGTTAATTGATATCGTCCGCATTGGAAAACAGCTCTTAATGACGAGAGGAAGTCTTACCACTTTTTCAATCGCCAATGATCTGGCAAAATATTTTGCAATTATTCCGGCTCTTTTTATAGGTTTGTATCCCAGCCTTGCCACACTGAATATTATGCAGCTCCATTCCCCTCAAAGCGCGGTATTGTCGGCCATTATTTATAATGCACTCATTATTATCGCGTTGATTCCTCTGGCACTGAAAGGGGTGAGATACAGGGAAGTATCCGCAGCCAAACTGCTTACCGGAAACCTCTGTGTATATGGAATCGGCGGCTTGATTGCACCATTTATTTTTATCAAACTTATTGATATGATTCTGGTTACACTGCATCTGGTGTAGCGGATCACGCATTTATAGGAGAACAATATTATGAAGTCAATAAAATCAGTTTTACCGAGGGCTGCTATGTTTCTGTTTCTGTTTACGCTTATCTGTGGGGTATTTTATACAGGTGCGGTTACGGTTCTGGCGCAGACTTTATTTCCGGCACAGGCAAATGGCAGTATTGTGGAGATAGACGGAAAAAAATACGGCTGTGAACTGCTGGGACAGCAATACACCGATGATGCTCATATGTGGGGACGAATGATGAATGTCGATACCGCTACCTTTAAGAATGAAGAGGGAAAGCCGCTTATGTATGGGGTTCCCTCTAACCTGAGTCCGGCAAGTGAGGAATATGAGGAACTGATAGCAGCGAGAATTGTTAAGATAAGAGCAGCCAATCCGGCGATGAAAGAGACGGCGATTCCGGTGGATTTGGTCACCTGTTCGGGAAGTGGATTGGATCCGCATATTTCAAAAGCTGCCGCAGAGTACCAGACTGCAAGATTGGCGTCGGCGAACAATCGGTCAGAGGATGAAATTCGCAAGATTATTAAAGCGTGTACAACCGGAAAATTTTTAGGTGTATTTGGGGAAGACAGAGTCAATGTTCTTAAAGTGAATTTGGCATTGGACGGAATCTTTACAATCGAGGATGTCCGGTAGTATAATGAAAAATATAGGCAGGGAGGCTGCGATGGACGAAGTAAGGGGAAATCCGGACGAAATACTTAAAAAAATAAAAGATGAAGATGAAGCTCAGAGCAGGGGACATTTAAAGATATTCTTTGGCTATGCAGCAGGCGTCGGAAAAACTTATGCCATGCTGAAAGCCGCCCATGCTGCCAAAAGGCGGGGCGTGGATGTTGTAGTGGGATACGTGGAACCACATACCAGACCGGCTACGGTGACGCTGTTAGATGGGCTTTCCCGACTGCCGGACCAAACGGTTTGGCATAAGGGAATCACGCTCCATGAATTTGATTTAGATGGAGCAATCGAGCGCAGACCACAGCTTATTCTGGTGGATGAGCTGGCTCATACAAATGCGGAAGAATGCCGCCATGCCAAGCGATATCAGGATATAGGAGAGCTTTTAAAAGCGGGAATTGATGTCTATACAACCGTCAATGTGCAGCACATTGAAAGTTTGAACGACATGGTCGCGTCCATTACAGGGGTGACCGTGCAGGAGCGAATTCCCGATGCGGTATTTGACAACGCAGAGCAGGTAGAACTGGTGGATATCGAGCCGGACGAGCTGATTGCCCGTCTGCACGCCGGTAAAATATACAAGGATGCACAGGCCGAAAAAGCACTCGAAAATTTCTTCGATGTCAAAAACTTAGTGGCACTTCGGGAACTTGCATTAAGACGGTGTGCGGATCGTGTCAATAAGATATCGGAGAAGGCCAGACAGGGCGCCAGTGGGGACTATTATACCGATGAACATATTCTGGTCTGCCTGTCATCTTCGCCGACCAACGCCAAGATTATTCGTACAGCCGCGAGAATGGCGGATGCATTTAAAGCCAAATTTACCGCGTTGTTTGTGGAAACTTCTAATTTTTCGGTGATGAGTGAAGAAAATAAAAAAAGGCTGCGCGGCAACATACACTTGGCAGAACAGCTGGGCGCTACGATAGAAACCGTATATGGTAATGATATTCCCTTGCAAATCTCAGAATTCGCAAGGGTTTCCGGCGTTTCTAAGATTGTGCTTGGCAGAAATAATGCAACACGCAAATACTTCTGGACGAAGCCGTCTCTGACTGAAAAATTGACCGTGGCTGCCCCCGGTCTGGATATTTATATTATTCCCGATAAAGAAACATCGCGCTATAAGGCAATTAAGGTGAGGCAGAACACATTCAGGTTCGTGTTGTCTGATGTGATTTTCAGCTTTTTGATGCTTGCAGCGGCAACGGCAGTTGGATTCCTGTTTTCCGGTCTGGGATTTTCGGAAGCGAATATTATTACCGTGTATATCCTGAGTGTGCTGATTACTGCAATTATCACGACTCAAAAGGCATATAGTCTGATTTCATCGGTAGTCAGTGTACTCACGTTTAATTTTTTCTTTACAGCACCCAGATTTACACTGAATGCCTATGATGCAGGATATCCGGCAACATTTTTAATTATGTTTATTTCGGCTTTTATTACAAGTACATTGGCGGTTAAGATTAAGCAACATGCAAGACAATCGGCGGAGACGGCTTATCGGACGAAGATTTTGCTGGAGACGAATCAGCTTCTGCAGAAAGGTAAAGAAAAGGAAGAAATTGTTTCTGTTACGGCTAATCAGCTGACCAAATTGCTGAATCGGGATATTGCATTTTACCTTGTAAAAGAGGGGGAATTGCTGGCACCACTTATTTTCACTTCCGGCGAAGGAGAGTCTCCCGACGCAAAAAAAGATTATGTCAACCAAAATGAAAGTGCCGTAGCCTCGTGGGTCTATAAAAACAATAAACATGCAGGCGCGACAACCAATACACTGGGGAATGCAAAATGTCTTTATCTGGCAGTAAGAGCCAGCGATACCGTGTATGGTGTTGTGGGGATCGTGATGGGAAATATGCCGTTGGATGCATTTGAAAACAGTATTATGCTTTCGATATTGGGAGAATGTGCTTTGGCACTGGAGAATGAGAAGGCAATTAAGGATCGGGAACAAACTGCAATCCTCGCAAAGAATGAACAGCTTCGAGCAAATTTGCTTCGTTCGATTTCCCATGATCTGAGAACACCGCTGACTTCAATCTCGGGCAATGCGGGAATTTTGTTGGAAAGCGGAGAAACCATCGATCCGGTAAATAAAAAACAGCTGTATACGGACATTTATGACGATTCTCTTTGGTTGATTAATCTGGTGGAAAATCTACTTTCTGTAACACGTATTGAAGATGGGAGCATGAACCTGCATATGGTAGCGGAAATGATGGAAGAGGTGGTGGAAGAAGCACTGCAGCATATCGATCGGAGCAGTGTTCAACATCGAATGAAAGTAATCTCGTCCAATGATTTGATTATGGCCAAAATGGATGTAAGATTAATTGTACAGGTAATAATCAATATTGTAGATAACGCAATCAAGTATACTCCGGAAGGTTCGGAAATCACAATCACGATCTCCAAACGTGGAAACAAGGTAGTGACTCGAATCGCCGATAATGGCAGTGGGCTGTCAAATGAAGCAAAATCCCATATTTTTGAGATGTTTTATACGGCAAATGCAAAAGTGGCAGACAGCCGCCGTGGGATGGGGCTGGGACTGGCACTTTGCAAATCAATTATTACAGCACATGGAGGCGAGATCAAGGTGTGCGATAATCAACCATGTGGAACTGTTTTTCAGTTTACACTGCCGGCCGAGGAGGTAATATTACATGAATAAGTCACGTATTTTAGTGGTAGAGGATGACAATGCAGTGCGTAATTTAATCACGACCACACTGGAAACACACGATTACAAATATCATACGGCATCTACGGGGGAAGCGGCGATCTTGGATGCCGTTTCTCATAACCCCGATGTGGTACTTCTGGATCTGGGACTTCCGGATATGGATGGCGTGGATATTATTAAAAAAATCCGTACCTGGTCCACCATGCCGATTATCGTAATCAGCGCGCGAAGCGAAGATACCGATAAAATCGATGCACTGGATGCCGGTGCGGATGACTACTTGACAAAACCATTCTCTGTAGAGGAATTATTGGCCAGACTTCGCGTGACCATGCGACGTTTAAGCTATGTGCAGACAGAAGCGGGAAATGCCGGTTCGGAATTTATCAATGGGGATTTGAAAGTGGACTACGCCGCAGGCTGTGCCTATATGAATGGCGTTGAACTGCATCTGACTCCGATTGAATATAAACTGCTCTGTCTCTTGTCCAAGAATGTTGGCAAGGTTTTGACTCATACCTACATCACCCGTGAAGTATGGGGCAGCGCATGGGATAATGATGTCGCATCCTTGCGTGTGTTTATGGCGACACTTCGAAAAAAGTTAGAAACAGATGCCTCTGCACCAAAATATATCCAAACCCATGTAGGGGTAGGCTACCGGATGCTGCGGGTATAACGCCGTTCCATGATTAAATTAATCAAAATACCGCAGGCAACCAGAATTCCGCCTCGGAATGTAGCAGCAGAGTAGTTTTGCGTAATCAAAATATCAATCAGGATTCCGACGAATACCTGTCCCACAAAGGTGAGAAGTGTCATATAAAATGATTGAATCTTGGGAGCGGTGATGTTGCACAGTAAGACAATCAAAACACCGAACATTCCACCGATATAAATCCATGGTGCTGTGGGAAATGAAGCAGAGGAGTGGATTAGTTCCTTGCGTCCAAATAGGAACAGGATGAGAACTGTCACAGGCAGTCCAACCAAGTGGTTGATAAAGGAACCGCGCAGGGCACCAATCTGTTCCGCCAGACGGGCATTGACCGTTCGGGACAGCACGATCGTCGTACCTGTGCCTAAGGCAAAGAGCATGGCAATAACGGCCGTCATATCAATATGGTCCAACATAGAGACGATACCGGCAGCGGCAAAGGTGAACCCGATGATATTGGATTTGCGGAATTTGTATTTTGGCATCCCGAACAATCCCAGATGGTCGATGCAGATGGAAGTTAAGGTCTGTCCAAATAATCCCAGGGCAATGATAGAAGTCATACTGATTTTGCCAAAGGCGAAATTATTTGCTACAGTTGTGAAGACCCCAATTGCGCCGCCCAGATAGAACCACCGTGGAAATGTACCATGAGAACGTGTTTTGGAATTTTGAATTTTGATAAGCAGAAATGAAAATACAGTTCCTACAATATGAATTATAACCGTGGCAGTAAACATGCCGTAGCCGGCGGTCAATTTGCCATTGATGGCGACCATGATGGCCGTGATGCAACCGATCAATACCGATATCATATAGTACATAAAGTTCCTCCATATTAACAGAAAAGGCACCGGATACCGAAATATCCTGTGCCTCTTCCGAAAGAAAGTATAAACTTCCTAAATCCCTAAAAGGGAGTAATGACAGCTTAAATTATGCTGGCATAACGTTAACTGCCTGCAGTCCGCGTTTTCCTTCAGCGATGTCAAAAGTTACCTTCTGGCCATCTTCTAAAGATTTGAAACCATCAGAAGCGATTCCTGAAAAGTGAACGAAGATTTCTTCGCCTGTGCTGTCGTTAGTGATGAAACCAAATCCTTTAGTGCTGTTGAACCATTTTACTGTACCGTTATTCATTGTGGTACCTCCATTTTTTTTATTTATATTTCTGATAGAAGTAAAATCACATATTTTTGTCAATCATCAATAATTTAATGACTTACAAAAATATGTGAAATCAGAATCTTATTAAAAATACTTCGTAAGTATAACATGCTTAAATCAATCTGTCAAGGGGGAAATGGAAAGAAAATCCCCCACGCCAGTATTGATTTTTTAGACCGATTTCGCCTATCTTTTTACCTCAAATTTATACCCGATTCCCCACACAGTAGTCAGCGTCCATTTCTCATGGTCTTTGATTTTCTCACGGAGGCGTTTGATATGTACGTCTACGGTACGGGTATCACCGATGTATTCGTATCCCCAGATATGATCCAAAAGCTGTTCTCTGGTGAATACCTGGTTTGGCGAAGACGCCAGGAAATAAAGCAGTTCCAGTTCCTTTGGGGGCATCTCAATGGAATGTCCATTATAAATAACCGAGTAGTTTGTCAGATTGACAATCAAATCCGGATATTCCACAAAGTTTCCATGCTGGTCATCGGCCTGAGGGGCAGGGGTCTGCGGGGTCGTCTGATAACGGCGCAGCACGGCCTTGACTCTGGCCACCAGTTCTTTGGAGTCAAATGGTTTGATCACATAGTCATCGGCACCCAGCTCCAGCCCCAGTACCTTGTCAAAAATCTCACCCTTAGCAGACAACATAATAATCGGTACCTGAGAGGAGGCCCGCAGTTCCCGGCAGACCTGATAGCCGTCGATGCCGGGCAGCATTAAGTCAAGAAGCACCAGATTTGGATTAAAAACTCGAAAGAGATTCAGTGCTTCTTCACCATCCCCCACAATTCTGGTCTCAAAACACTCTTTTGTAAGATAAAGCGAAATGAGTTCTGCAATGTTGGAATCGTCATCTACGATGAGAATCCGTTGTTTTTCTGCCATGTCTGTCCCCCCTATTTAAATGTTACAATCGTAACACCGGTGTCACCTTCGCCAAATTCGCCAAGGCGGAAATCTTTTACATAACTAAGACGCTTGAGATGGCGATGCACACCTGCCTTTAAAGCACCGGTGCCGCGCCCATGAACAACCCGTACCTGTGGAAGATGGGCAATGTAGGCATCATCTAGATATTTATCCAGAATGGAAATCGCTTCATCCACGGTCATACCAATCAGTTTTATCTCCGGAGAGACAGAAAAAGACTTGGACATCTTAATTTTACTGCTTTCACTGCCGCCCTTTTTGCCGTATCCGGCAGAGCTGTCATCGGGAATGCCGGGACCGGTTACAGACTTCTCATCCAATCGTTCTAAATCTTTGATATTCACCAGAGAACGCAAAATCCCCATCTGCACATATAAATCTCCTTTGGCGTTGGGAAGTGTGCTCACCGTTCCATTTAAATTCATGGAAAGCACCCGAACCCCATCACCAATGGCCAGGGATTTGGCAGCAACTGCTTTTCTGGGAGCTGCCAAAGGTTTCACTGCCGATTGCTTCTCTACGTCATTTAACTTGTTTCGAAGTTTACTTCGTTCGGCTTCCAGCTCTCTGCTTACGCCGGAGTCTTTGGTCAGTTTGTTGATACTGCGAATCGTCTGGTCGGCAGTCTCTTTGGCTTCTTCTAAAATCTGTCGGGCCTCTTCACGGGCTTTGGACAGCATCTTATCTTTTTGTTCGGAAAAACGTTCTTCTTTTTGCTCCAAATGAGTTTTAAGTATCTCCACTTCTTTTTTATAAGAAGCAATCTCAGCATGCTCTTTTTCGATAGTGACCCGGCTTTCTTCCAAACCGGCGATGAGGTCTTCAAATGTCTGGTCTTTCTGCTCTAAATGACTCTTGGCATCATCAATAATATAATCCGGCAATCCCAGCTTCTTTGAAATGGCAAAGGCATTACTCTTGCCCGGAATGCCAATGAGCAGGCGGTAGGTAGGCCTCAGGGTCTCTATGTCAAACTCACAGCAGGCATTCTCGACGCCCGGTGTCGTGAGGGCGAAAACCTTCAGTTCACTGTAGTGAGTGGTGGCCATGGCGCGGCAGGTCATATGGTGAAGGAAGCTTAAGACAGCAATCGCCAGAGCGGCACCTTCGGTGGGGTCGGTTCCTGCGCCTAATTCATCAAAAAGACAGAGGGAATTACTGTCTGCCTGATTTAAAATAGAGACAATATTCGTCATGTGGGAAGAAAATGTACTGAGACTCTGCTCAATACTCTGTTCATCACCGATATCGGCAAAAACTTCGTCGAATACAGCCAGTTCAGAACCTTCGAAGGCGGGAATGTGGAGTCCGGCCTGCCCCATGAGGGTAAAAAGTCCCACTGTTTTAAGGGAGACCGTCTTTCCACCGGTATTGGGACCGGTCACAATTAAAAGGTCAAATTCATCTCCCAGGTAAATAGTTACCGGTACCACCGCTTTGGGATCTAGGAGAGGGTGGCGTCCATCTTTGATATTAATGTATCGGCGGTCGTTGAACTTTGGTTCGGTGCAGTTAAAATGTCTGGATAAAGCTGCCTTGGCAAAGATAAAATCCAACTGTGCCAGTGTGAGCAGATTGAGCTGCAGCTCTTCTGTATAAGGTGCCAGCTGACTGCTTAGATCGGTCAGTACAAATTCAATCTCCCGCTTTTCCTGAATCTCTAATTCCCGCAATTCATTATTCAACTTGATAATGGCCATGGGCTCGATGAAGACGGTGGAACCGGTAGAAGACTGGTCGTGAACCATACCGGCTACCTGTCCCTTATATTCGGACTTGACCGGCAGACAATACCGTCCGTCACGCATGGTAACAACGGCATCCTGCAGATACGTTCGATTGGAATTTAAGATAGAGTTCAGCTGGGTGTGAACCCGATCACTGATGATGTGCATGGAACGTCGCACATGGCGAAGTCCGGGACTGGCATCGTCGCTCACCTCGTCTTCTGAGAGGATACACCGCTTAATCTCTGTATTCACCGGGGTCAGCGGCTCCAGAGAGCAAAACATCCCTTCTAGGGAGTCATCGGAACCGGTGGGTTCTTCGTGGCGTCCATAAGTTTTGGCTCTGGCGGAAATCGTCAGAAGGGAACTGATGGAGAGCAACTCAGGAATACTTAAAGAACTGCTGATTTCCAAGCGCTTTAAAGAATCCCGGACATCTTTTATTCCGCCCAGGGAAAGACTGCCTTTCATACGGACTCTGGAAGCGGCATCACTGGTTTCTGTCTGGTGTTGTTGGATCTCTTCTAATGTGACGGAAGGAGTCAGTTCCATACAAAGTGCCTTGCCCATCTCGGTAGAGGCATATTCGGTCAGTTTCACGATTATTTTATTATATTCTAAAGTTCGAAGCGTTTTTTGATTCATATTCTTATCACCTATTTTAGTTATTTGATATAGTTAAAAAAATTATAACACAATCGCATTCTTTTTTGCCAGTTTTTTATAAATCCTTAAGAAAAGATATTAAGAAAGGGAAATTTTCTTGCATAAAGCAAAGAAGAAAAGTATAATAGCTATAGGTTGTTCAAAGGAGAAGAAAGTATGCCGGATACGGAAGGTCCTGAGAGAAAAGAACCCGGTAAACGGGAATTCATGAGAGAAAAGATTGTAAAGCAGCCGCTATCTAAGATGCAGATTGCCAAGCGCATAGCGGCTTTTGTATGCCTTGCAGCTGTATTTGGGATGATTGCAGCTGTTAGTTTTGTGCTGTCTAAGCCTTTGGCTGACCGGTATCTGGGACAAGAGATACCCGAAGAGAGCTCTTCAATCATGTTTACAAAGGATGAACCGGATCCGGCTCTTTTAGAGAGTCCGGCAGATGGGACAACAGCGGCAACCGCGCAGCAAGAGACACAGGACGTAGAAGAAGAGATTTCCAAGGCTATGGTCGAGTACGATTTTTCAACGGATAATCTGAACTCTATGTATAACTCGGTTCGGGAAGTCGGGCAGCAGGCAGATAAAGGAATTGTTACGGTACGCTCGGGGAGACAACACATGGATTTGTTTGGAAATCCGGTGGAGAATACCGGTGACTATGCAGGCATCGTGATCGCTAAAACCAGTGGAGAGTATCTTATCTTTACCTACGCGGATGCGGTGAAACAGGCAGATTCGGTTTCTGTTACTTTTTTTGATGGAACAGAAGTCATGGGTGCATCCAAGCAGATCGATGAAGTCCTGGGCATGGCAGTGGTATCGGTAAAGACCGAAGATGTGAAGAAGGATGTTGCATCGGATATCAAAGTTCTGCCTCTTGGCAATTCTTATTTTGTCAAATCGGGAGACTTTATCATCGGTGTGGGCAGCCCGTCAGGCGTGGTTCATTCCATGGCATATGGCACGATTTCCTGTGTGGTGAAGAATGTCAGGATGATAGATGGGATGACCAGAATCTTATATTCGGATATTCACAGTAACTCACGGATGGGAACATTTTTACTGAATACCGCGGGCGAAGTGATTGGTTGGTGTACCGATGATTATAAATCAGAAGATAGCCGTAACGCTGCAGTGGCAGTGGGAATCTCTGATTATAAGGTAACTTTGGAAAAGATGACAAATGGTGTACCGGCGCCCTACTTTGGTGTGAAAGGCCAGGAGGTTAATCAATCGATGATTGAAACCGGCATACCCATGGGAGTCTATGTGACAGAAGCTGTTTCAGGCAGTCCTGCTTATGATGCAGGCATACAAAACGGAGACATTATTACGTTGTTTGGAGAAAAGAAAATCACTACCTTCAAGGAATTACAAGTTCAAATCGAAAACTCCGAGAGTGGTTTCAGCGTTCCGGTAAAAGTGATGAGAAAAAGCCGGGAAGGATATAAAGAGTTGGATTACCAGGTGAATATAAGAGCCAGGTAGTTTGAAAGAAAAGAGGAAAAGCATGAAATATATCGAACAGTTCCGCGAGGGTATGCACGTATCGGACGTATATCTTTGTAAGACGAAACAAATATCATTGACGAAGAATGGCAAAGAGTACGGTTCTTTGATTTTACAGGATAAGACCGGAACGATTGATGCGAAGATCTGGGATCTGGGATCTCCGGGCATCGGAAACTTTGAGACGATGGAATATGTGTTTATAGATGGTGATGTCACTGTTTTTCAGGGTTCTAATCAGCTTAATGTCAAACGAATCAGAAAAGCGGATGAAGGCGAATATATAGAGGGAGATTACCTGCCGGTCAGTGCCAAAGATATTAAGGCGATGTATCTGGAGATGACGGCATTGATTCAGTCCATTGGAAATCCATTTCTAAAGCAACTGGCAGCCGGCTACTTTATTGACGACAAAGAATTCGTGAAGAAGTTTTGTTTTCACTCTGCTGCTAAAACCGTACATCACGGCTTTGTGGGGGGATTGTTAGAACATACGCTCAGTGTTATGAAGCTCTGTGAATATTATTCGTCCTGCTATGGCAGAATCAACCGTGATTTATTGCTGACGGCCGCTCTTTTCCACGATATTGGAAAAACCAAAGAACTATCTGCATTTCCGGCGAATGATTATACCGATGACGGACAGCTTCTGGGACATATCATGATTGGAACTGAGATGGTAAGCCGCCGTATCGAAGATATTCCGGGATTTCCGGAGAAGACGGCGACGGAATTAAAGCATTGTATACTGGCTCACCACGGGGAACTAGAGTATGGTTCACCAAAGAAACCGGCACTCATCGAGGCATTGGCGCTCAACCTGGCAGATAACACAGATGCAAAATTGGAGACGATGACCGAACTGTTGAACAGCGCCGGGGATAATAACGGATGGCTGGGTTATAATCGATTGATGGAGACGAACATTAGGAAAAGTACCGAACTTTAAGGTTCCGGTATTTAGAAAGAAAGTGGGAAAACAGATGAAGATTGCGATGGGAAATGACCACTCAGCAGTGGAGATGAAGAATATTATTAAGGATTTTGTAGAAGGAAAAGGATATGAGGTAGTGGATTTTGGAGTGAACTCTGCAGATAGCTGTGACTATCCGATTTACGGCGAGAAGGTCGGACGTGCGGTAGTGTCCGGCGAAGCAGATCTGGGCATCGTTATTTGCGGAACCGGTGTAGGTATTTCTCTGGCTGCTAATAAGGTAAAGGGCGTGCGTGCCTGTGTATGCAGCGAACCATACTCTGCAAAACTCTCCAGAATGCATAATAACACAAATGTATTAGCGTTTGGCGCACGTGTAGTGGGCAGTGAGATGGCTAAGATGATCACCGAAGAATGGCTGGATGCGAAGTTTGAGGGTGGAAGACATCAGAGACGTGTGGATATGATTATGGAAATCGAAGAAAAATAAATAATTATCATTATATGCAGACAAAGCGAAAGCAGCCACTCAGTAAGTTTTTTACTGAGTGGCTGCTTTCGCATGTAATAGGAAAGTGCTCCGATTACAATGCCGCTGTAATAAAGATATCATAAATTGCTTTAATGGCCGGTTCAAAATCATCGTTCTTAACGCCTATAATAATGTTTAATTCACTGGAACCCTGATCGATCATCTTAACATTGATGCGAGCATGGGCGAGGGCAGAGAAGATTCTGCCTGCTGTACCACGGGCTGATTTCATGCCGCGTCCAACAACGGCAATCAGTGCCAGATCAGCTTCCAGTTCTACAGAGTCAGGTGAAACGGCACGGTGGATACCGGCGATAACGGACTGCTCATAATCTTCAAATTCCGACTGGTGCACAAAGACGGTCATCGTGTCGATGCCGGAGGGCATGTGCTCAAAAGAAATTCCGTATTTTTCAAATACATCTAATACTTTTCTCCCAAAGCCAATTTCTGTATTCATCATGGCTTTTTCCACGTTGATGGAACAGAATCCTTTTTTGCCGGCAATACCGGTGATTACGTATTTAGGTTTACGGCAGGTGCTTTCCACAATCAGGGTGCCGGGCTCATCCGGCTTATTTGTGTTTTTAATATTAATAGGAATACCCTCTTTGCGCACCGGGAAGATCGCATCTTCATGGAGAACGCTGGCACCCATATAAGCTAACTCGCGAAGCTCTTTATAGGTGATGGTTTCAATCGGAACCGGGTTCTCCACGATACGGGGATCGGTCACCAAAAATCCGGAGACATCGGTCCAGTTTTCATAGATGTCGGCGTGAATCGCTTTTGCCACGATGGAACCGGTTACGTCAGAGCCGCCGCGGGAGAATGTTTTGATACGTCCATCCGGCTGGGAACCGTAGAAGCCGGGAATTACGGCTCGTTCCGCATGGGAAAGACGTTCGGAAAGTTCGGCATCTGTCTTGTCGGTCATAAAATTTCCGTCTTCATCGAAAGAAATGACTTCTTCCGCATCGATAAATTCATATCCCAGAAAAGCCGCCAAAATAATACCATTTAAGTATTCACCACGTGAAGCGGCATAATCGCGTCCCTTTTTGGCACGAAAATTATCTTCGATTTTTTGAAATTCAAAATCTAAATTCAGTTTAAGATCCAGTCCCTCGATAATCTGTATATAGCGCTCCTTGATTTTAGTGAACTGCTTTACAAAACTCGCTCCGGATGAAGCATCATCGTAACAAGCATAGAGCATATCGGTTACTTTTTCATCACTGCTGTTTCTTTTGCCGGGAGCGGATGGGATGACGTAGCGTCTGCTTTTATCAGAACGGATGATATCGCCCACTTTTTTGAATTGCTTTGCGCTGGCGAGAGAACTGCCACCAAATTTAACTACCTTTTTCATAGTTTCCTCCATAGTGCGCCGTGCGGTACACGGTTTTATAAAATGCGAATTTATTTTAAAATACGAATTTTTGGAAAATACTGGAACATGACTTTAGCCACCAGTTTTTCTTCTTTTACATATTTGTTTTTCCATCTTCGGGCGTCATTTGAATAGTTTCGATTGTCACCCATCATAAAATATGAGTCTTCCGGTACTTCGTAGTGCTGGGGCGGTTCCGGGTCCATCTCTTCGTGGAGATATGGTTCCTCTAAAGGTGTATCGGAGTTGTTGATATAAATCTTTCCGTCTACGATATCTATGATATCGCCGGGCATTCCGATGACTCTTTTCACATAATAGGTCTTAATGCCTTTGGCTTCATCATCAGGGTAGATAAAGATTGCGATGTCGCCTCGCTCTGCTTGACCAAATTTATAACTTAGGCGGGAACCAATCACTCGGTCGCCGGACATAATCGTCGTTTCCATAGAACCGGTAGGAACTTTGCTGTTGGCAATGATAAAATTATTAAGTACAAATGCTATGACGGCAGCGGTGACCAGTATCTGAACCCAACTCAGAATCTCTGATTTCCAGTTAATTGCCTCTTTCTTTTCTGAAGAAATTTCTTTATTATCTTCTTGAATTTCATTTGCAGAATGATCTGAATTTTCCTTATTTTTCATAATAACCTCATTTGGTAGGTGGTTTAGGTTTGCAATATAATAGTGTATATGAATTTTGTCGATTTATCAAGTATTTTACGGGAATTTTAATAAAAGGTAAGAAAGTTTTATATATTGTATTATTTACGCTGGAATGTTAGAATAAGACTATTACAGG
>JAVWRQ010000006.1:0-67004 GCA_036634775.1 Clostridium sp. | reverse complement strand
TGAACAAAGCTACTACAAATGGCAGCAAAAATTTCGTAAGGAGACTTTTGAATTACAAAAAGTTAGTAAATGTCAGTGGATAAGCATAATCTCTATCTATTAGCATAAAATAAAAGTATTAAAGAGGGTGGATTAAGGAGACCAAGCATGAAAATGAAACGAATTTTTAGGAGAAATCAGATTATTATTACCACACTTGCCATCATGATAGCGGCAGCAGGGTATCTGAACTATTCAGGTAAAAAAGAAGTACAAAATGGAGAAGTATTTGAGGCCGGGGCTACAGAAATTTCGGACGAAGATATATTAGCCGAGAATCAGGTGGTATCCGGTCAGGAAAAAGACGTAAATCCTGCTGAAGATGTATCTTCCGATATGGCGGCTGCAGAAAACGCCGTAAAAGATGCTGCGGGAAATGCTGCCGAAAAGCCGGTTGAACAGGCAACCGGAAATACAGAAGGAACCTATGAAGAAATTGCCAGTCTGGATGATCCGGGGGAAGCTGTATTAACGGGCGGTACTACGGTAACTGAATACATAGCCGGGGTTCAGTTGAGCCGTGAGCAGATTCGTGCCAAGAATAAAGACACCTTATTGCAGATTATTAATCATGACGGTATTGATGAGGCATCCAAACAAGCAGCCGTGCAGAGCATGATTGCCTTAACCGCGGTATCAGAAAAAGAAAATGCGGCCGAGACTCTTTTGATGGCTAAGGGGTTTGCGGATCCTGTGGTCAGCATGACCGATGGAAAAGTAGATGTCGTAATTAATGCGGCAGCCATTACCGATCCTCAGCGTGCTCAGGTAGAAGATATTGTAAAACGGAAAACCGAAGTGGGGGCGGAGAATATCGTCATTACTTTATTAAATTTACAAGAATAAACGGAAACGCCTTTGCAAATTGCTGCCTTTTTGCTATAATGAAAGAATCATGAGATACAGGAGGTAACAAAGCGTGCAAAAAGAGAACGAAAATAGAGATACACATAAATTATACCAAAAAGATAAGATTGGTGAAGTTCAGATTGCAGATGAAGTAGTTGCGATTATTGCAGGTCTGGCGGCTACCGAAGTAGAAGGTGTCGATTCCATGGCGGGTAACATTTCGAATGAACTGGTTGGAAAACTGGGGATGAAGAATCTGGGCAAAGGCGTGAAGGTATCGGTGACGGAAGAACATGTCAGCGTCGATCTTTCTCTTAACATGAAGTATGGCTACAGTATTCCGGCAGTGAGTGAGAAAGTTCAGGACCGTGTAAAGACAGCCATTGAGAATATGACGGGTCTCATGGTTCTGGAAGTCAATATTAAGATTGCCGGTGTTAATATGGAAGAGAACAAGTAAAGATTTCGCAAAGATTTACTTTTTTGAATTCTTATTCTTGACCGAACCGATAACCTATGGTATTATGAACACGTTAAAAGGGAGTAGTTGCCACATGTAATCAACATACCCTGGGTGCGTTCTTTTGCGCTCGTGGTTACATGCCTTATACGATATGTAAAGGAACAAGACTTTTAGCATATGAAAATATGCTGGAAGTCTTTTTTTATGTAATAGGAACGTGCTCCCATTACATAAAAACAATCCACTATGCATGGGTATCAGGTGGCAAACAATAGGGACAATAAAATGAGTGAGAACTGAAGGAGGCAATTCATGGGATTTTTACTGGAAGGAATTATGGCGATTACGCCGCAGCAATTGATTATGTACGTGGTGGGTATTTTGCTTATCTGGTTAGCAGTGAAAAAGCAATACGAACCGGCGCTGTTATTGCCTATGGGCTTTGGCGCAATTTTAGTAAACCTGCCGCTGTCAGGTGTGATTGACCAGACGATGGCCGGAATTGGAGAAACACACGGAGTCATTCAGTGGTTATTTGCAACAACAATTGAAGCTTCAGAAGCACTTCCGATTTTATTATTCATCGGAATTGGAGCCATGATTGACTTTGGACCATTACTTTCACAACCAATTATGTTTTTGTTCGGAGCAGCAGCACAGTTTGGTATCTTCTTTGCCATTTTCGTAGCAACTCTGATGGGATTTGATTTAAAAGATGCAGCTTCCATCGGCATCATCGGTGCGGCAGACGGACCCACCTCGATTTTAGTGTCACAGGTTCTGCGCTCAGGCTATGTAGGCGCCATCGCGGTCGCCGCCTATTCGTACATGGCGCTGGTACCGATTATTCAACCGTTTGCCATTCGATTGGTAACGACAAAAAAAGAACGTAGAATTCATATGGAATACAGTCCGAAACAGATATCAAAAACAACAAAAATTGCATTTCCAATTGTTAGTACCATTATAGTAGGTCTCATTTCTCCGGCCTCGGTTGCTCTTGTAGGATTTTTAATGTTCGGAAACCTGATCAGAGAGTGCGGAGTATTACAGTCCCTTTCCGATACGGCACAGAATGAATTAGCTAATCTTATCACATTACTGCTGGGTATTACGATTTCATTCAGTATGAGAGCCGATGCATTTGTACGTATGGATACATTATTGATCATGGGAATTGGTCTTGTGGCATTTGTATTCGACACCATTGGCGGCGTTCTGTTTGCAAAATTCATGAACCTGTTCTTAAAAAAGAAAATCAACCCAATGATCGGTGCAGCCGGAATTTCCGCATTCCCGATGTCAGCCAGAGTGGTTCAGAAGATGGCATCCGAAGAAGAAAAAGGCAATATTATCTTGATGCACGCAGTAGGTGCCAACGTTGCCGGGCAGATTGCTTCCGTTATTGCCGGTGGACTTGTTATCAAACTGGTTAGTCAGTACCTGTAAATCATAGAAGAAAGGCAGGAAAAAAATTATGACAGAAAATCTTTTAATTGCACTGGAAATCATGGGAAAAGGTATGGGTGGAATTTTCACTGTTATACTGATCATTACATTTGTGGTAGTGCTTTTAGGAAAACTAAAGTAGGAAATTCTACTTTTCACTAGGGAAAATCATATGCGCCGGTGGTAACAATCTGAAGGTTGTTACCACCGGCGCATATATTTTGGAGATTTATTAGAAGTGTGATCGATCGGTAAAACTTAATTATTTTACATCGTAGGGTACGACTTCTACTTCTTTTTTATCAAAGTCAATAAATAACTGATAAGCATATTGATCGTCGCTGGTATCCCATACTTCTACGTATTTGGGGGAGACTTCGATGATGATTTCAGTATCTTCATGGCTGTAGGCGTTATAACTGTTCCAGAGAAACTTCTTATAGCCCTCCTCAAAACGTCGTCCGGGTTCGTCTACGACCAGCCCCTTATCTACGGCGATGCCTTCCACCTGGATGCCGCTCCAACAGAGCGCTACTTGGGGATTCTCAAAAAGCTGTTTTGTCTTTCTAAAATTCTTATCCGTCTTAAAATAAATCTTTTCATCATAGAACAGGCAGCTTACGTTGCGGACCATAACATAATCGTGGACGCTGGATGCAAGTGCCATGATCTTCCAGTCACCCAACTGATTAAACATAATTTCTACCGCTTCTTCAAATGAGATGTGTCTGTCTTTACTGAATTTCATAGTATCATTCTCCTTTTAATGGTATTCATTTTGCTATAATTAGTATTGTATAAAATGTTTGATCTGGCGGCTTAGTTTCTTATACACCAGCATGGTGAGAACCGACAGCACTCCGTTCTTGATCAGGTTAAAGGGCACGATGCCCAGAAGTGCCATGCGCCATTTACTGTTTAAAAATGGATTGACCGCTTCGCACATAGCGATGATCTTGTCCATCGTGAGGCCTGAAAACGTTGCATAAAATGGGATAATCATGTAGAGATTTGTGAGTACAGCTACAGCCGCACAGATAACCGTGCCGGTGAGCATGCCGATGATTGCCATCTTTTTCGTCTTGTGCCTGTCATAGATCAAAACGGCAGGGATGACGAAAGAGCAGCTTAGTATCAGATTCGAGAGTTCACCGGTCCATGCGGACGAAGTTCCCTGCGTGACACATTTTAGTAAAATCTTTACTAGAATAATGGCAAATGCCGCAACCGGTCCCATGGTGAACCCACCAATCA
Source organism: Clostridium sp. (assembly GCA_036634775.1). GTDB lineage: Bacteria > Bacillota > Clostridia > Lachnospirales > Lachnospiraceae > Otoolea. Next base: position 62,950 of record JAVWRQ010000006.1, on the reverse strand, counting down.
TCTCCACCATGCCGGCAAAATCAAAATCCATAAATGGCGGCATAAAGGGAAGTGGGAAGCGGAACATCATCAGTACAGAGCAAAGACCGCCCATGAGACCGCACAGAGCCATCTCTTTGGTATTCATCTTTGTGCGTGTTCTGCTTTTGGCAAAGTCAAAATCGCCACTTGGTTCCAGTACTGCATTGTTAATACTTGTGTTTTTTTTCATTTTTTTCTGTCCTCCTATTGTTTGGTTAAAATAAAAAATGCCTGAAAACAATAGTCTTCAGGTAGGCACAGAAAACGTCTTTTCTCATCCGGACTATAACCGTCGGTTCCGGAATCACACCGGATCAGCCACACACAGGTTGCCCTGTCCATGGGTCATGGACTTTACCATCGGTAGGGATTTACACCCTGCCACAAAGACTTGATATTTAATTGTATCAATGAGTCAATGTATAAACGTCATCTATAAAAAATAGTATATACCCCCGTTCCTGAAAAGTAAAGACCTTTTTTCGCATTCATACTCTTGTGAAATTCGCCGCATTCAGTTATAATGATACATTAGAATATTATACAAATTTTATGATTTTAATTCACTCACGAAAAATCAGGAGGACATGATATGACCAGAAGAGAATTGCGGGAACATTGTTTTAAACTTTTGTTCTGCGCTGACTTTTATCCGGCAGAAGAGATGACGGAACAGCTTGACCAGTATTTTATACAACCGGAAGAGGAGGAAGGTACTCCTGCCGAAGGATATGAGATATTGCACAATCCGGCTCTTGACGCATATGACGGCGAATATGTCAAAGAAAAAGTAGAACATATCATGGAGAAGATTTCGGATTTAGATAGCCAGATTAATAAGATAGCAGAAGGCTGGACGACGAAACGTATGGGAAAAGAAGACCTTACGATTCTGCGTTTAGCTCTTTATGAGATTCTATATGATGATGATGTACCGGATAAAGTAGCGATTAATGAGGCCGTGGAGTTGGCAAAGAAGTTCGGAGGCGATGATTCCCCTTCGTTCATCAATGGTATTTTAGCAAAGCTGGTGTAGTATATGGCAAGTGTTTATTCGGTAACCCAGGTCAATGCCTATATTAAAAATATGTTTGCCCAGGACTTTGCGTTGAATCGTATTTCAATCAAGGGCGAAGTCTCAAATTGTAAATATCACACGTCGGGGCATATTTATTTTACCCTGAAGGATGGTCAGGGTGCGATACAGGCAGTTATGTTTGCCAGCAAAAGAAAAGGTCTCGCATTTCATATGGAGGACGGGCAGCAGGTGGTGGTCAAGGGCAGTATCGAAGTGTATGAACGGGACGGCAGATATCAGCTTTATGCCGGAGAGATTACACAGGAGGGTGCCGGCGATTTGTTTCACCGATTTGAAACTCTTAGAAATCAATTAGAAGAGATGGGGATGTTTGCCCCTGAATATAAAAGCCCTATCCCCAAGTATGCTAAGACAGTGGGGATTGTCACCGCTCAGACCGGTGCAGCCATTCGGGACATCATGAACATTGCAGAACGTCGGAATCCATATGTTCAATTGATTCTTTATCCTGCCTTGGTACAGGGGGCAAATGCAGCTCCTGACATCGTGCGTGGAATCGAAACTCTGGATCGTATGAACCTGGACGTGCTGATTGTGGGACGGGGCGGCGGCTCAATTGAGGATTTGTGGGCCTTTAACGAAGAATGTGTGGCGAGAGCTATTTTCTCCTGTAAGACACCGGTGATATCAGCGGTGGGACATGAAACCGATGTGACGATTGCCGATTATGTGGCGGATCTTCGAGCACCAACCCCCTCGGCAGCGGCTGAACTGGCGGTGTTTGATTACAACCAATTTGCGATACATCTGGAAGCTGACCGGCAGATGCTGTCACGGGCGCTGGAGCACAGACTGGATCAAGCGAATGCTCGATTGGAACAATATAAACTTCGATTGAGACTGTATGACCCGGTCCGACAGATAAACGAGAGACGTCAGCGGCTCCAGGACTTGGAGGCACAGATGGGCAGACTACTGCATCAGAAATTCATAGATCGACGGCACAAACTGGCACTTTACAGTGGGCAGCTGCACGGATTATCCCCTTTAGAGAAAATCAGCAGAGGATTTGGATTTGTGACCAATGCAGAGGATCGAAAGGTGGAATCGGTCAATCAGGTGAAAAAAGGCGAAAAATTGCGGGTCCGATTATCGGATGGAACGATTTTTACAAAAGTTATTGAGACGGAACCGGCAGAATCAGGAATACTATAAAAAAAATGGTGAATGATTATGAGAGAAGCAAAAAATAAAACCGCGGAGACAGAACCGGTGATGGAGACAGAATTATCCATAGAGGAGATATTCGATCAATTAGAGGAAGTGATCGAGCAGCTTATGAATGGAGATATTTCTCTGGAGGATTCATTCAAATACTATGAGTCCGGTATGAAGATGGTGAAACACTGCGGTGAAAAAATCGATAAAGTCGAGAAACAGATTATCGTGCTGAATGAAGGGAATGCAGAGACATGAAAGAGCAGTTAGCGCAGTACACAAAAGAAGTGGAAGATGTGATTTATTCCTATCTGCCACCGGAAGAAGGACATCAGAAGACGATATTTAATGCGATGAACTACAGCGTCAAGGCAGGCGGTAAACGTCTGCGTCCATTGCTGATGCGGGAAACTTACCGCCTGTTTGGAGGCACCGGAACCGAAATTGAGCCATTTATGGCAGCGATTGAGATGATTCACACCTCATCTCTGATTCATGATGACCTTCCATGTATGGATAATGATGAATACCGCCGTGGAAAAAAAACAACATGGGCTGAATATGGGTATGATATGGCAGTTCTGGCAGGAGATGCCCTTCTGATCTATGCCATCGAGACGGCTGCCAAGGCATTTGCTATGACGAACGATGCGGGAAAAGTTGGCGAATGCATTCGCATTCTGGCAGAGAAGACCGGAATTTACGGTATGATCGGTGGACAGACGGTGGATGTGCAGTTGACGGATCAACCGATTCCCAAAGACAAATTAGATTTTATCTATCGATTAAAAACAGGTGCTCTTTTGGAGGCATCGATGGTAATCGGGGCTATGATGGGCGGTGCTTCCAAAGAAGAATGTAAAACCGTAGAACGCATGGCAGCGAATATTGGTTTGGCTTTTCAGATTCAGGATGATATACTGGATGTGACCGGAAGTTCTGCGGTTCTTGGAAAACCTGTTTTAAGCGATGAAAAGAATAATAAAACGACCTATGTGAGCCTAGAAGGGATCGATAGGGCAAAATCAGATGTAGAAAAACTGTCGGAGGCGGCAATTGATATCTTATATTCACTCCCCGGAACGAATGATTTTCTGGAGGAGTTAATAAAACTGCTGATCAACAGAGAAAAATAAGGGACATGACCATGATTTTAGAAGAAATTAATGGACCGGAAGACGTCAAAAAATTAAATGATATACAAATTGAGGAACTAACGGAAGAAATTCGCACCTTTCTCATTGAAAAGATCAGTCATACAGGTGGCCATCTGGCTTCAAATCTGGGAGTGGTAGAGCTTACCATTGCGCTCTACCTGGCCTTTGATTTGCCTACCGATAAGATTATCTGGGATGTGGGTCATCAATCTTATACGCATAAGATCTTGAGTGGCAGAAAAGAGAATTTTGATGGACTTCGTCAGTATGGAGGATTAAGTGGATTTCCAAAACGCAAGGAGAGTCCTTTTGATTCCTTTGATACCGGGCATAGCTCTACTTCTATTTCGGCAGGACTGGGGATGGCCATGGGCAGAGATGTGCTGGGCGAAACGTACTCGATCGTTTCGGTGATCGGCGATGGTGCGCTGACCGGCGGTATGGCTTATGAGGCACTTAATAACGCGGCTCGTATGAAAAAGAATTTTATCATTGTGTTAAATGACAACAATATGTCCATTTCTGAAAATGTGGGTGGTATGTCCCGCTATCTGAGCAATCTTCGCGCCGGACAGGGCTATAATGAGTTAAAGAAAAGTGTAGCAGGCACTCTTTCCAGAATCCCCAAGATTGGCAGTGACCTGGTCGATACGTTGCTCCGAACGAAAAACAGCATTAAACAACTCTTAATCCCCGGCATGTGGTTCGAGAATATGGGAATCACCTATTTGGGACCGGTAGACGGACACGATGTTAAGGGATTAGTTAAGATATTTAAAGAAGCAAAGAAGATGGATCACGCAGTGTTGATTCATGTAGTGACGAAAAAAGGAAAAGGATATCGACCGGCAGAGAAGAATCCATCTGCCTTTCATGGTGTGGAACCGTTTGATATAGAGACGGGGAAACCGTTGAACCAGAAGATGTATCCCAGCTATACTGATGTCTTTGCCAAAGAGATATGCCGCATGGCGGAAATAAATCCCCGTCTTGTGGCACTGACGGCTGCGATGCCCGATGGCACCGGATTAAAGCGTTTTTCTAAGATGTACCCCGATCGCTTCTTTGATGTGGGAATTGCAGAAGAACATGGCGTGACCACGGCAGCGGGGATGGCGGCAGCAGGACTTAAACCGGTGGTAGTGGTCTATTCCTCTTTTTTACAGAGAGCTTATGATCAGATTCTTCACGATGTCTGCATTCAGAATCTGCCGGTTCTGTTCTGCGTGGATCGTGCCGGACTGGTGGGAAGCGATGGGGAGACTCATCAGGGGATTTTTGATCTGTCATTCTTATCTACGATTCCCAATATGAGCGTGATGGCACCTAAGAATTTGTGGGAGTTTCAGGAGATGCTGATCTTTGGCATTGACTATGAAGGTCCTATGGCCATTCGTTATCCCAGAGGTCAGGCTTATCGGGGGTTAAAAGAATTTTTGGCACCAATTGAATATAAGAAGAGTGAGATACTCTATGAAGAAGAGCGCATTGCGCTGCTGGCAGTGGGCAGTATGGTCAGTACGGCAGAACATATACGCAATAAATTAAAAGATATGGGACATCCCTGTACTTTGGTCAACGGTCGCTTTATTAAGCCGGTGGATACGGATGTAGTGGATCGGTTGGCGAAAAATCATCGGTATATCGTCACATTGGAAGAAAATGTCTTGCGGGGCGGATACGGAGAAGAGATTACCGGTTATGTTCAAAAACATTATCCGGGTATAAAGGTAGTGAATATAGCACTGCCGGATGCCTATGTGGAACACGGCAATGTTACCCGTCTGCGAAGCGATCTGGGAATTGACAGTGATTCGATTCTGGAAAAACTGAAACGAGAACTTTTAGATGGGGAGAAAATCGAATGAAAGAGCGTTTAGATGTACTGCTTGTAAAGAACGGTCTGGCGGAATCCAGAGAAAAGGCGAAAGCTATCATCATGTCGGGAATCGTCTATGTCGATGGTCAGAAAGAAGATAAATCCGGAACCACATTTGAAGAGACCGCCAAACTGGAAGTGAGGGGAAGTACCCTCCGATATGTCAGCCGCGGCGGATTGAAATTGGAAAAGGCGATGGATCGATTTGGAGTGGAAGTATCCGAAAAGATATGCATGGATGTGGGTGCATCGACCGGTGGTTTTACAGATTGTATGCTGCAGAACGGTGCAGTCAAAGTCTATGCAGTGGATGTGGGTCATGGTCAGTTGGCGTGGAAACTGAGGAACGACCCACAAGTCATCTGTATGGAGAAGACAAATATCCGTTATGTAACACCGGAAGATATCGCAGACAAGGTGAAATTTGCTTCAATTGATGTATCGTTTATTTCATTGACCAAAGTATTGGAACCGGTCAAGAAACTTCTGACGGAGGATGGGCAAATTGTCTGCCTGGTAAAACCGCAGTTTGAAGCAGGACGGGAAAAAGTAGGAAAAAAAGGTGTGGTTCGTGAAAAAAGCACACATTTAGAAGTAATTCATAAAGTAATTGACTTTGCAGTGGAAATCGGATTTGAGATACTAAATTTGGACTTTTCACCGATCAAAGGACCGGAAGGTAATATTGAATACCTTTTATACTTACAGAATCATAGGGATGGGGAACATTTTGAAGCGATTCCCGTGAGCCCGGAGAATATTGTGGAAGAGGCACATAATACGTTGACGACTTGATGGGAGAACCGGATGAAACAGTTCTATATGGTTGTAAATAAAGACAAGGAAAATGCGGAAAAGGGCGCTGAACTGATCGGAGAATACTTACACGAGCAGGGCTGCGAATGCCTGCAGTGCAATCGTATCAATGACCGCAGCTTCGAATACAAATACACAGATAGTAAAAAGGTGCCACCGGAGACGGAGTGTATCATCGCACTGGGGGGCGACGGTACGTTAATTCAGGCAGCCAGAGACCTGGCAGGGCGTGATATCCCCATGTTTGGTGTCAATATGGGTAATCTGGGTTATCTGACACAAATAAGTCGTGAGGCAGATATTATCCCGGCGTTAAACGATCTGATGGCGGATCGCTATCGTCTGGAAAAACGGATGATGCTAAAAGGACGTGTCATATCCAACGGCAGCGTCATAGCGGATGATATTGCGCTGAATGATATCGTTCTGACCCGGACGGGACTTTATACATTGAAATTTCGTCTGTATCTGGGCGGACAGTTGTTTAATGAATATTCCGCCGATGGTATGATTGCCGCCACGCCTACCGGTTCTACCGCATATAATTTATCGGCAGGTGGCCCCATAGCAGAACCGGAATCCAATATGATTATTTTAACCCCGATCTGTCCGCATACGCTGAACTCCAGAAGTATTGTGGTTGACCCGGATAGCCGGATCATGTTGGAAGTGACCGGCCAGAGAGGCTTAGAATCATTCTTGAGCTTTGATGGAGATATGGTGGTGCGGCTGAAAAAGGGTGACCGCATTGAAATCGAGAAATCAGAGATGCAGACCACACTGGTACAATTAAAACAGGTGCCATTTCTGGAGAACATACGCAATAAGATGCGGCAGATTTAAGAAGGAGGGATGATCCGATGAAAGTGGAACGTCACAGCAAAATCGTGGAACTGATTGGAAAACAAGATATCGAAACACAGGAAGAACTGGCGGAAGAGCTGAATAAAGAAGGTTATAACGTAACTCAGGCCACGGTATCACGTGACATAAGAGAATTAAAGCTTTCGAAGGTACAGACGGAAAGCGGACGGCAGAAATACGCAGTATTTCATCCACAGACCACATTTAATGACAAATATATCCGAATTCTGCACGACAGTTTTCTGTCCATGGATATGGCTCAGAACCTCTTGGTAGTGAAGACCGTTTCCGGTATGGCGATGGCAGTGGCAGCGGCACTGGACTCCATGCATTTTGCGGAAATTGTGGGATGTATAGCCGGAGATGATACGGTAATGTGCGCAGTCCGCACCATAGATGATACAATTGTACTGATGGACAAAATAAAAAAATTAGTAGCAGGATAAGAGGTGGTAGAATGCTATTTCATCTGCGCGTTAAAAATTTAGCTCTGATTGATTCCGCTGAAGTGGAATTTAAGGAGGGACTTAATATTCTGACCGGAGAAACCGGTGCCGGTAAATCGGTCATTATTGGATCGGTCAATGTAGCCTTAGGGGCAAAGTCATCAAAAAATCTAATTCGACAGGGCTGTGACAACGCTTATGTGGAACTGGTCTTTTCGGTGACAGATGAGAAAAAATGTGAAGTACTTAAGGAACTGGATATCTGCCCCGATGAGGACGGTATGATTATCATTTCAAAGAAGATAACCCCTACGAGAAGTATCAGCAAGATTAATGATGAGACGGTGACCTCACAAAGACTTCGGGAAATTACCGGTATTTTAATCGATATTCACGGTCAGCATGAGCATCAGTCTCTGCTTTATCCTGCGAAGCATCTGGAAATCCTGGATGAATACGGAAAATCCCAAATTACAGAATTAAAACATAAGACAGCGGAATCATTTAAGGCGTATACAGAGTTAAAACATAAGATGGAATCATTTCAGAGCGATCGGGATCAGAGAACCAGAGAGGCTGATTTTTATCGTTTTGAAATCGATGAAATCGAAGCCGCCGAATTGGTGGTGGATGAGGAAGAAAAATGGGAAATGCAGTATCGCCGTTTTAATAATAGCAAGAAGATCGCAGAGAGTCTTTCGGAGGCGTATGAGGCAGCCGGGGGAGAATCCGATGCGGTGGGAAGAGCTCTTAAATCGGTGGAAAGCGTGGCAGAATATGACGAAACACTGGGTGGAATCCGAGATCAGCTCTTTGATCTGGATGCCCTTTTAAGTGATCTTACCCGCGAGATATCGTCCTATATGGATGACATGTCATTTGACGAAGAGACTTTTAAAAAAGTAGAGGCACGACTGGATCTGATTCATGGATTGGAAGATAAATACGGCAGGACCGTAGAAGCTATTTTGGCCAAACTGGAAGAAAAAAGAGCAAAGTTAGAGGAACTGGAACACTATGATCTCCTACGCGTCCGAACAGAAAAACAATTAAAAGAGGCAGAAGAAGAACTGGAAACATGGTCGGCGAAACTATCGGACGTGCGTCAGAAGACATCCAAAGAGTTGGCAGAGAAGATAAGGGCAGGACTGGAAGACCTGAATTTCCTGGATGTGAAATTTACCATGGAATTCCAAAAGATGTCCCATTATACAGCAAACGGATACGATGAAGCTGAATTTATGATTTCTACCAATCCGGGGGAGCCGGTACGTGCTTTGGGTACCGTAGCGTCCGGCGGTGAACTGTCTCGTATCATGCTGGCAATCAAGACCGTGTTGGCGGATACCGATGATATCCCCACTCTGATATTTGATGAGATCGATGCCGGAATCAGTGGCAGAACGGCACAGATGGTATCGGAAAAGCTGAGAGTTATCGCTAGAAACCATCAGGTCATCTGCATTACTCATCTGCCTCAGATCGCAGCCATGGCAGACTGCCATTTTGAAATCAGTAAGTCGGCATCGGGAGGCAGAACAACGACGGCCATACGCGAACTCAATCGGGAACAGATGGTGGATGAATTGGCCAGACTGCTGGGCGGCGCGAAGATTACGGAGACCGTGAGAAAGAGCGCATCAGAGATGAAAGACTTAGCGGAAAGAACATAAAAATAATTTAAAAGATAATTTGAAAAATAATGAAAGTCTGGGCAAAAAAACTCAGACTTTTTTTCTCTGATTGTCACATACTAACTGAGAACAAAAATGGTTAGAATGTGATAAGGGGGAAGAAAAGTGACTAGAAAGGAAAAACTCAAAAAATATCTTGTTCTTTTATTCTGGGTCAGTCTGATATTCATGGTCGGATTTTCTTATTTCTATATAAAAAGAACGGTTCCGGATCGCTTGAATCTAGTGGCGAATGAAGAGGAAAAATTTCATTTTGCCTTGCCGGTAAAAGTATCGCTAATCAGTGAAAGCAAGGAAGTGGTGCTGAATAATGGCTCTAATATTCCCTCAGATGAAATCAACCTGCAGCTCAATCAACCGTTTTCGGTCTATTCTAAAAATGAGGGAACATACCTTCTCAGCATGAAGTTATTTGGTCTGTTTCGTCTTAAAGAGATCGAAGTGGATGTATCCGATACGAAATATGCGGTGCCCTGCGGAATTCCCATCGGAATTTATATGAAATCCGATGGACTGATGGTGATTGGAACCGGCGAGATTACGGCAAAGAATGGAGCGGTGATTGATCCGGCAGATGGTATTTTAAAATCCGGAGATTATATTGAAATGATCAACGGAATCCCGGCTGTAGATAAAAAAGATATGATACGTGCCGTCAACACGACTAAAACGGAACCTCTGGTGCTGGACGTCAGGCGGGATGGGCAGGCGATGGAAGTTCGTATGGCACCGGTCGAAACTTCGGAGGGGGATTATAAGCTGGGGTTGTGGATTCGGGATGATACACAGGGAATCGGAACTATGACCTATATGAGCGTAAACGGTGAATTTGGCGCATTGGGGCATGGAATCAGTGACAGCGATACCGGAATGCTGGTCAACACATCCGGCGGAGAACTTTATGATACAGAGATTCTGGGAATCGAAAAAGGAACCTTTGGAAAACCGGGTGTTATGTCAGGCGTTATCTACTATGGTGGGCAGTCAAAGCTTGGAATCATCGATGCTAATACAGAAGAAGGAATCTTTGGTACGGTTAATGAAAAACTCAGGAACCGTGTGGGAAATCAGGCAATTCCTATTGCTTATCGCCAGAATGTAAAGAAAGGTCCGGCATATATCAGGAGCAATATATCGGGTGAAATGAAAGATTATAAAATTGAGATACAGAAAGTAGATTACTCTACCGCCAGAAAAAGCAAGGATATGGTCATAAAAGTGACAGATCCAATCCTGCTGGAACTGACCGGAGGAATCGTACAAGGAATGAGTGGAAGCCCCATTATACAAGATGGTCAATTGATCGGTGCTGTGACGCATGTATTTATTCAGGATCCGACAAGGGGATATGGAATATTTATCGAAAATATGCTGGAACATTGAAAAAAATGTTTTTTTGTATTTTTTTGTATAATGTCGATAACTGCGGTGAAATACCATTGAAAGTCATTCCGACTGAAGCCTATAATCAAGTTTGACATTAGATTAATTCAGGAGGAAAGTGAAAATGGGAGAATTAAATATCGCGATTGCAGATGATAATAGGAAGAGTTTGGAAATGCTTGGCGAAATACTGGAGGCAGAAAAAGATTATCATGTCATAGGGACGGCAGAAAATGGAAATGAAGCATACAATATGATTATAAAAACAAAACCGGATATTGTCTTAATGGATATCATCATGCCGGGAATGGATGGTATTTCGGTAATGGAAAAAATAAGAAACAACACAGATTTTAAAGAAGATACATCGTTTGTCATAGTTTCAGCCGCCAATAGTGAGAATTTGACAGCAGATGCCTTTAAACTGGGTGCCAGTTATTACATCATGAAACCGTTTACCAAACACAGTGTTCTGGAAAAGATGAGGAGATTGGTTGCGTATCGCAATAAAACGGCAACGCCTCCGGTACAGGAAGTGAAAAAAGTAAAACCGTATGTTGATAAGACGGACTACATGGACCAGAATTTGGAGAATGATGTCACACAGATTCTCCACGAAATCGGTATCCCGGCTCATATAAAAGGATATCAATACTTGCGGGATGCAATCAGTACGGCAGTAGAAGATCAGGAGATGATGGCATCCGTGACTAAAATACTATATCCATCTATTGCTAAAAGACATCAGACCACACCCAGTCGCGTGGAACGGGCGATTCGGCACGCGATTGAGGTGGCATGGAGCCGTGGGAAAATGGATACAATCAATGAACTGTTTGGTTATACGGTCAGTACAGGTAAGGGAAAACCTACAAATTCCGAGTTTATTGCTCTGATTGCGGATAAAATCAGATTAGATTACCGCAGAATTTTTTAATTTCTTAAAATCATGTGATACTGCTTTCTAATTTGAAAATTATATTGTATAATAATAGTAGTGTCTTATTGGTGTCGACCTGCAATATAATGATGTTTGGAGGTAGTGTATATGAAGAAGATTTTATTTATTGCATCCGAAGCAGTTCCGTTTATCAAAACGGGAGGACTGGCTGACGTTGTAGGTTCTTTACCAAAATGCTTTGATAAAGAATATTTTGATGTTCGTGTGATGATTCCTAAGTATCTCTGCATCAAGGAATCTTTTCGTAATGACATGAAGTATGTCAATCATTTTTATATGGATTATCTGGGTCAAAGCCGATATGTAGGAATTATGGAGTACATACAGGATGGCATAACCTTTTATTTTATTGATAATGAAAGCTATTTTAGCGGACCAAAACCATATGGTGACTGGTATTTTGATTTGGAGAAATTTTCTTTTTTCTCAAAAGCAGCACTTTCTGCATTGCCTATCATTGGTTTTCAACCGGATATCGTACATTGCCACGATTGGCAGACCGGACTGGTTCCGGTTCATTTAAAGGATCGTTTTCATGATGGGGATTTCTTCAAAGATATCAAATCCATTATGACGGTTCATAACTTGAAGTTTCAAGGCGTCTGGGATGTGAAGACGATCAAGCGTTTTTCGGGACTGCCGGATTATTATTTCACACCGGATAAATTAGAGGCGTATAAAGACGGCAATCTGCTAAAGGGCGGACTGGTTTATGCCGATGCGATTACGACAGTCAGCAGTACCTATGCAGAAGAAATTAAGACACCGTTTTACGGGGAGGGTCTGGATGGCCTGATGCGTGCCCGTGCAAGTAATCTGCGGGGAATTGTGAATGGTATTGATTATGAAGAGTTTAATCCGGAGACGGATCAGTTGATTGTTCAGAACTATAACGCCCGAACCTTCCGTAAGGAAAAAGGGAAGAATAAGAAAGCGTTACAAGCAGAACTTGGGCTGGCTCAGGATGATAAGAAGTTTTTGATTGGTATTGTTTCACGTCTTACGGATCAAAAGGGGTTTGATTTGATTGAATGTGTGATGGATGAATTATGTGGCGATGATGTGCAAATCGTAGTTCTGGGCACCGGCGATGCGAAGTATGAGAATATGTTCCGTCACTATGACTGGAAGTATAATGACCGCGTGTCGGCTAATATCTATTACTCAGAAGAGATGTCACATAAGGTCTACGCATCCTGCGATGCATTTTTGATGCCGTCGCTCTTTGAACCGTGCGGATTAAGTCAGTTGATGGCACTTCGCTATGGTACCGTTCCTATCGTGCGTGAGACCGGTGGCCTGGAAGATACCGTATGGTCTTATAACGAATACGAGGGAAGTGGAACCGGTTTTTCATTCTCTAACTATAACGCACATGAGATGCTGGATTGTATCCGTTATGCAGAATATGTGTACCATAATAAAAAACGCGAATGGAACAAGATTATTGATCGCGGGATGGCGGCAGATTTCTCATGGAATACTTCCGCACTCAAGTATCAGGAATTATACGATTGGTTGGTGGGACGTTGATGGAAGAAGAATATTTGACCTGTGTGCAGGATATCTTAGATGATCCGGTGTTTCAGCAGATGGATGATTACTATCAGCATGGACACACTACCTGTAAGGAACACTGCATTCGTGTGTCATATATGAGCTATAAGCTTTGTAAGAAATTTGGATGGGACTATTATGAGGCCTCCAGAGCTGCACTTTTACACGATTTATTTCTCTATGACTGGCATACCCATGCCAAAGCGACAGGAGAGCATTTTCATGGATTTACTCATCCAAGGGTAGCGATGAATAATGCCATTCGGTATTTTGATGTGACAGCCAAGGAACGTAACATGATTCTTCGCCATATGTGGCCGCTCACTCCGGTTCCGCCCAGCAGCAAAGAGGGATTTGCACTTGTCTATGCAGATAAGCTATGTGGCTTTTTAGAGGTGGCGGTCAGAATGAGAGACTGGTGCACCTATACATTGTACCCGGCACGAGTCAGACGATAACGATATATAAAAGCAAAAATACAGGAGATAAGCATGACATTTTTCCAAGAGTTAACAAAGAATCAGATTTTAATGAGTTCAGTAGTTGCATGGATGGTGGCACAGGCTCTAAAGACCATCATTGATGTAGCGCTAAATCACTCTTTTAATGCGGAACGGCTGTTTGGATCCGGCGGAATGCCCAGTTCCCATTCGGCGACGGTATGTGCACTGGTGACGGCGTCCGGTATGAATTACGGAGTGGGCAGCTTCGAATTTGCAGTCAGTTTTATCTTGGCATTGATTGTTATGTACGATGCCATAGGGGTGAGACAGGAGACAGGAAAACAGGCCAAAGTACTGAACAGTCTGTTATTTGAGAATTTATTAAAATTGGATAGTGTCGTTTTGCAGGAAAAATTAAAGGAATATGTGGGACATACACCGATACAGGTAGCGGCCGGAGCGATTCTGGGCGTTTTGCTGACATTATTTATGGCTCCCCTATTTTTATAAAAAACTTGCTTTTCTAAAACATCCATACTATAATGGTTTAAATAAAAGAACGATTAAAAAGGATGTAGAGAAAATGAACATTTATTTTTGGATTAATTGCTTTTTTACATTCAGCCTTTTAGGATATATTCTCGAATGTCTGGTACTGACGTTTGAGAATCGGCAGATTGTATATAATCGCGGATTTGGTCATGGACCTTTTTGTATTATCTATGGATTTGGTGCCGTAGGGGCTGCTTTATTATTAGGACCGTTTGCTGATAATATGGTCAAACTCTACTTTGGCAGTCTTCTGATGGCTACGACTATGGAGCTGGTGACCGCACGAATTATGATTTGGATATTTGGTACGTTCTGGTGGGATTACAGCCACAAGAAGTACAACTACAAAGGCATCATCTGTTTAGAAAGCAGTTTGGGCTGGGGCGTTCTTGGGATTGTATTCTTTCGTATTTTGAATGTCAGAGTTCAGGGTATGGTATCCCATATTCCATCGAATATGGAGAAATACGTAGCACTGTCGTTGATTATATTCTATGCAGTTGATTTTCTGTATAGTTTTAGAACGGAATTCAAAGTGCGGGATCAGGAAAAAGAGGTTCCGGTCATTGGCAGGATGAAAATTAATAGGTGAGGGGCGAAGATGCCTTTCACCTATTTTCTATCCTTGTATAGTGTGGGTGTTTTGTGGTATAAATAAGAGGATCGTTTATGGAGGGACAGCATGATTAAATTAATTGTATCGGATATTGACGGAACATTGGTGGGCGATGGCGGAAATAAAGTCAATCCGGAAGTATTTGACGTGATTATGAAATTGAAGAAAGAAAAGAAAATTCACTTTGCGGCAGCCAGTGGACGTCAAGCCGCCAGTATTGAATATACATTTAAACCAATTCAGAAAGAAATCTTCTATGTAGCCGAAAACGGTGCTTACGTGGGATGTTATGGGAGAACGCTTTTTCTGTATCCCATTGAGATGAATCTGGCCAATGAATTGTCGAAAGACATACGCCTGAACCCACATCTTCAGGTCATGGTAGATGGAGCAAAAGGGACTTATCTGGAATCTAAGAATCGAGAATTGATTGACTGGATGACAGAAGGGTATCATTTTCATATCATTCCGGTGGATGATATAACAAAAATCGATGATGAGATTATTAAGGTAGCTGCTTATAAAAAGACGGGAATCCAAGACGATGTGGGAGCACTGTTTGACAAATACGGCGATCAATTCAAGATGACTATTTCAGGTGATATGTGGATGGATTGCATGAGAAAAGGTGTGAATAAGGGAGAGGCAGTAAAAACACTTCAGGAAAGTCTGAACATTACCCCGGAGGAAACGATGGTCTTTGGAGACCAACTGAATGATATCGAGATGCTGGGGCGGGCTTATTATAGCTTTGCCGTAGGCAATGCCAGAGCGGAAGTCAAGGCAGCGGCCAGATTTCAGACGGATACAAATTTAAAAGATGGGGTAATAAAAATCTTAAGGACACTTTTATAGGTTGTGAGAAGAAGGCCAGAGAATATAAGTTCAAATATGGTGAAATGGAGTAGAATATGATAAATCGATGTAGGAAGCTTTTTAGGAAAAATAGAATAGGGATGCTTCTTTTGCTTTTAGCAGTTCCGGCAGTGTTGTCCGGATGCAATAAAGGCACGATGTCGGAGGGGAAAGCACAGAAGGGATATACATTACCGGAGATTATGATTATCGCTACGGCAGAGAAGAACCGCTATGAAGCCGTGTGTACCGATCAAATCTGGGGCGTATCGATCACCGGTGAATCCGGGGATTTTGAGACTTATCTCACGGATCAAATTCAAAGCTTTATGGAAGAGATGAAGATCATGAACCTGCTGGCTGAGAAGAAAAAGATTTCTCTTACTTCAGAGGAACGAGCCACGATGACAGAAGCGGGGGATGAATATTACAGCAGTCTGACGGAGACGGATATTTCTCATATGAATGTAACCCGTGAAGAGGTACAGAACGTTTACGAAGATTATTATCTGGCTAATAAATTAGTGGAAGAATTGACAAAAACCTCGAATTTGGAGGTCAGTGACAGTGAAGCTAAGGTGATTTCTATCATGGAAGCCAAGACCGACGATAAAGAGACGGCAGATCGTTTGTATCAGACTGCATCACAGGAGAATGCGGATTTTCAAAAATGTGCAGAAGATTTGGGAATTACAGTGACCACAAGACCGTTGGGCAGAGAAGAAGCAGGCAAGGAATTTGAAACGGCAGCATTTGCTCTGACTACAAATCAAGTGAGTGGTGTGATTACCGATCGTGAATCTTATTATGTTCTCCGATGTCTCAGCGATTATGATGAGGCGGCTACAGCAGAGCGCAAAGAAATTATCTTTAAGGAGCGTAAAAGAAAGGCATTTCGAGAAATCTATGATGATTTCAAGGCAGGCGTAAGTCTGACTTATTCCGGTGACCCGTGGGAAAAATTGAATCTAAAAGATGGAAAATATGCTCAAAATGCCGATTTCTTTGGAATTTATAAGAAATACGCAAATCCCGGTTGAACATAAACTCCGGTTGAATAGAAATCCCGGTTGAAAGCAAATACAGCTTTCAACCGGGATTTCTATGTTATGTAATAAGAAAGTGCTCCGATTATCGAGTTAAGCCAGAAACTTCCTTGTCAGTTCGGCCAATGCCCATTGATCTTTGACTCCCATCAGTTCCCGCGCCGAATGCATCGCTAGGATTGCTACGCCCGCATCAACGGTGGGCATGTTTAAGAGGCAGGAAGAGATACTTCCTAAGGTGGAACCACCTTTGATGTCGGAGCGGTTGGAAAACTTCTTATAAGGGATGGCATTTAGGCGGCACAGATCTTCCATCACACTTATGTGAGAAGCATCAGTGGAATAAGCTTGTGACACGGCCAGTTTGAGAGCCAGTCCTTCATTTAGCGAAACACGGTTCTTGGGATCGTATTTGTCCGCTTTGTTCGGATGAAATGCGTGTGCTACGTCCAGTGAAAGTAAGAATCCGTTAAATAGTGCATCTAAGTAGTCACTTCTGGAATAGCCGAGGCTTAGATAAATCTTTTCCAGAATCCGATCGAGGAGAGGTGAGGCGGCACCCTGTTTTGTGCTGCTTCCAATCTCTTCATTATCATAGAGGGCGGCCACGCGGATTCCCTCTTTTCTGCCGGTCTCTAAGAGCCCGCTCATACAAGAGTGAACCGAGGTCAGATTATCGAGGCGTGGGGAAGATAAAAACTCTTCGTGGATGCCCAGAATCTGAGGCTCATCACAGTTATAGATATAGAATTCATAGTCCAGGATCTTCTCTTTTGGAATTCCGATTTCGTCGGATAAAAGATCTAGGAAAAAATTGTCCTTGTTCAGTGTATCGTCCAACATCGTGATAATCGGCTGCATATCAATCTGTGGATTCAGTTCTACACCGCTGTTCACTTCCCGATTAAAATGAATGGCCAGATTCGGCACGGTTAAAAGGGGACGTTTAAAATCTACAAAATGAACATCCGGGTGAAAGGCATCGCTGCCTGAAGTACAGACTTTACCGGCCATCGAAAGAGCACGATCCATCCAGGTACTCAAAATGGCACCGCCATAAGTGGCTACGTTAAGTTTGCCATAACTGCCGGTCGCGATCTCGGGAGACGGTTTCACCATCAGGCAAGGCCAGTCGGTATGAGAAGCTGCCATGCGCAGGGAAGGATGTTCTTTTGCATCGTTTCCTATGGTAAAGCCAATGAGCGTCGTATCATAGGCATTGACAAAATAACCATGACCGGTCATCAGATTCCATGGCTGTCCTAATTGAAGTTCTTCAAATCCCTGTCTTTCTAAAATCTCAGCATTAAAACGAATGGTATGAAAAGGTGACACGCCGGCTTTTAGCTGGGCAATCAGTTCATCTAAGTCTTTCTTATAATCATTCATAGCAAATATCCTCCTATTTATTCCAGTATACATGAAACAGACTGGGTTTGGCAAGGAAAAATCCATTGCATCTGTGGCACACGTGGTGTAAAATAGCAAGAGATGGAGGGCAGTTATGGTAGCGCTTAAAATTGCAGAATTAAAAGAATTTACAAAAAGATTGTTTGTAGGAGAAGTTTTTGACACATTTTTGGTCAGAGAGGCAAATGTTACCACATTCAACAGTATTACGATTGATGGAAAGATTCGTCATGGGTACTATTCAGACGAAGAATTGGAACTGGGGAAGATTGAACGATTTTCTTCATGGAAGGTGCTGCGTCCTTTTTGCTTTTCTTTAATCAAAGGCAGCAAATTGCCGGAGAGCTTTTTTATAGTACTTCAGCTTCCTCCCAGCGGTGTGGAACATTTCCTTGCCGATAAGAATATCAAGTTCTTACCGGAACTGGTCAATGGTCTGTATATGAATATACGCTATGAAGATCAGATATTGACCTGTATTACCGGCACTTCAGTGGATCAGTTCACATTGGATAAAACCTTAGATCGGGAGTGGGATGAGGCGGTAAAGAATTTTCTTAAAAAACATGAGATAGCATTTGAAGAACAATAAAAAATCAGAAGAAAACAGAAGAAAACAGAAGAAAACAGAAGAAATCAGGAGAAAGAGGATGAGAAAAATGGATATCTATTACAACAGTACTCGTGGAGGCGAACAGGGCGTGACGGCATCACAGGCGATCTTAGAGGGTCTGGCCCATGACGGAGGTCTATTCATGCCCAATCAGATTCCGGTATTTGACCGCTCTTTTAAAGAACTTGCGGGCATGAGTTATGGAGAAGTAGCTTATGAGGTCATGAAGTTATTCTTGACTGATTTTACAGAAGAGGAGATCAAAACATGTATTAGCCGTGCTTATGACAGCAAGTTCGATACAGAAGAGATTGCGCCTCTGGTCAAAGCCGACAAAGCTTATTATCTGGAATTATTCCATGGCAGTACCATTGCATTTAAAGATATGGCACTTTCGATCCTGCCGCATCTTATGATGATGTCTGCAAAGAAGAACCACGTGGATCGTACAATCGTGATTCTGACGGCAACGTCCGGGGATACGGGAAAAGCGGCGATGGCCGGATTTGCAGATGTAGAGGGCAGCCGAATTATTGTATTTTATCCCAAGAACGGCGTCAGCCGCGTACAGGAATTACAGATGCTTACCCAGAAGGGAGCCAATACCGATGTGGTTGGTATTTCCGGTAATTTTGATGACGCTCAGAACGGTGTGAAGAAACTGTTTGGTGACCGGGAATTTGCCGAGGAACTGGCTCAAAAAGGATATCAGTTCTCTTCTGCCAACTCGATTAATATTGGTCGATTGATTCCACAGATTGTGTATTATGTATACGCATACGTGAAGCTGTTGGAGAATGAAGAAATTGCGGATGGCGAGTCGATCAATATTGCAGTTCCTACCGGTAATTTCGGTAATATCTTAGCTGCTTATTTTGCAAAGCAGATGGGACTTCCGGTGCATAAATTAATTTGTGCCTCCAACGACAACAAAGTGCTCTATGATTTCTTCAAAACCGGTGTCTATGACAGAAAACGAGATTTTATTCTGACCTCTTCGCCTTCTATGGATATATTGATTTCCAGTAATCTGGAACGGCTGATTTATTTGTCGGCCGGATGCGATGCGGTAAAGACGAAGGCGCTGATGGAAGAACTTTCGAAAGAAGGAAGTTATACGGTTACAGATGATATGAAGGCACGGATGTCTGATTTTGTGGGTGGATTTGCCACACAGGAAGAGAATGCAAAGGAAATCAAGCACGTCTATGATGAAACCGGATATTTGCTGGATACGCATACCGGAGTAGCTTCCTGCGTATATAGAAAGTACCTGGAAGAGACAGGTGACAAGACCGGAACGGTGATTGCTTCTACAGCCAGTCCTTACAAGTTCGCCGATCGCGTGATGGAGGCGGTCTTTGGCGATGAAAGTGGAAAAGATGAGTTTGAGCTGATTGCTGAGATGGAGCAGGCTTCGGGTGTACCGGTTCCTCAGGCAATCGAAGAAATCAGGCATGCCGAAATTCGCCATGACCGGACCTGTAACGCAGAAGATATGAAGAAAACGGTGGCTGATATTTTAAAGTAAGGTGCATTTTCGATTTAAAGTAAAGCTTGTTTTCAATTCTCTTCACAAATGGGTAAAAATAGTTTATAATAGGCGAAAGAACAATATGACATTTTTCTAATAGGAGGTTTGTGCTATGTTAGTAACGACGAAGGATATGCTTGAGAAAGCAAGAAAAGGTAAATATGCAGTAGGTCATTTTAATATTAACAACTTGGAGTGGACCAAGGCTGTTCTGCTGACCGCACAGGAACAGAACTCACCGGTTATTTTAGGTGTTTCAGAGGGCGCAGGCAAGTATATGACAGGTTACAAGACCGTTACAGCTATGGTTAAAGCGATGCTTGAAGAACTGAATATCACAGTGCCGGTAGCACTTCATCTGGATCACGGCTCTTATGAAGGTTGTTTAAAGTGTATTGAAGCAGGATTTTCTTCCGTTATGTTTGATGGCTCTCACTATCCAATTGAAGAGAATATAGAAAAGACCAAAGCATTGGTTAAGATCTGTGCAGAGAAGGGATTGTCTCTGGAAGCTGAAGTAGGCGCAATCGGCGGCGAAGAAGATGGTGTTGTAGGGATGGGCGAATGTGCTGATCCGGACGAATGCAAAGCAATTGCCGATTTGGGCGTAGACCTTCTGGCAGCCGGCATTGGTAACATTCATGGTAAGTATCCGGCAAACTGGCCTGGTCTGAGCTTTGAGACACTGGCAGCAGTGAAGGAAAAAGTAGGGGATATGCCTCTTGTTCTTCACGGCGGTACCGGTATTCCGGCAGATATGATTCAGAAAGCAATCGCTCTTGGCGTAGCTAAAATCAATGTAAATACAGAATGCCAGCTTTCATTTGCAGCAGGAACACGCAAGTATATCGAAGAGGGAAAAGACTTAGTAGGCAAGGGATTTGACCCTCGTAAATTACTGGCACCCGGTACCGATGCGATTAAAGCAACGGTAAAAGAGAAGATGGAATTGTTTGGTTCTGTCGGAAAAGCGTAAACACATGAGTGGCATAACTAATGTATCAGAGATTTTTGGGATGAATGTTTTCGATGACACAGTGATGAGAGAACGTCTTCCCAAAAGCGTATATAAGAAATTAAAACAGACCATAGAAAGTGGAACCGAACTGGATCCATCCATTGCCGATGTAGTGGCACATGCCATGAAAGATTGGGCGATTGAACGGGGAGCAACTCATTATTCCCATTGGTTTCAGCCGCTGACGGGCATTACCGCTGAAAAGCACGATGCATTTATTTCTGCACCGGACAGCACCGGCCGAGTGATTATGGAGTTTTCCGGTAAAGAACTGATTCAGGGCGAACCGGATGCTTCTTCATTCCCATCCGGCGGACTGCGTTCTACCTTTGAAGCCAGAGGATATACGACCTGGGACTGCACATCACCTGCATTTTTACGTGAGGACACCTGGGGCGTTACCCTTTACATACCGACTGCTTTTTGCTCTTACAAAGGCGAAGCACTGGATAA
Organism: Clostridium sp.; assembly: GCA_036634775.1. GTDB lineage: Bacteria > Bacillota > Clostridia > Lachnospirales > Lachnospiraceae > Otoolea. Next base: position 41,375 of record JAVWRQ010000006.1, on the reverse strand, counting down.
GAAGACCCCGCTACTTCGCTCGATGCAGGCGATTAATGAGCAGGCGCTGCGGATTATTCGTCTGTTTGGCAATACAACATCCAAACGGGTCACACCGTGCGTAGGCCCGGAACAGGAGTATTTCTTAATTGATAAAGAAAAATACCTGCAGAGAAAAGACTTAATTTATGCCGGCCGTACTTTATTTGGCGCGATGCCTCCTAAAGGGCAGGAGATGGAAGATCACTACTTTGGAACCATTCGTCCCAGAGTTGGTGCTTTTATGAAAGAAGTCAATGAAGAGATGTGGAGACTGGGCGTCAGCGCCAAGACTCAGCATAACGAGGCGGCTCCGGCACAGCATGAGTTAGCCCCTATCTACACACAGGCGAATGTGGCAGTCGATCACAACCAGATGATGATGGAGGCGTTAAAACGAATTGCCGGACATCACGGTCTGACTTGTCTGCTTCATGAGAAACCATTTGCAGGGGTGAATGGCTCCGGTAAACATGACAACTGGTCTTTGGCTACCGATGATGGAATCAATCTCCTTTATCCAGGGGATACCCCTCATGAGAATGTTCAGTTTTTATTGATATTGGCTTGTATGATGAAGGCAGTGGATATCCATGCAGATCTTCTGCGTGAATCTACGGCCGTTCCGGGCAATGACCATCGTCTGGGAGCAGCCGAAGCACCACCGGCTATCATCTCCATGTTTCTTGGAGAACAGTTGGAAGATGTGATCGAACAGCTCTGCAGCACAGGTTCCGCCGGCCATTCGATTCAGGGCGGTGTCCTGAAGACCGGAGTTACTACGCTCATGGATTTTGACAAGGATGCGACCGACCGCAACAGAACTTCGCCGTTTGCCTTCACCGGCAACAAATTCGAGTTCCGTATGGTGGGTTCTTCTGATTCAGTATCATCACCGAACGTCGTGCTGAACACCATCGCTGCCGAAGCGTTTAAAGAAGCGGCCGATGAACTTGAGAAGGCCGATGATTTTGATACGGCGGTTCATGACATGATTAAACGCCTTCTGGCAGAGCACAGAAGAATCGTTTTTAGTGGAAATGGCTATTCACAGGAATGGGTAGAAGAGGCAGAACGCCGCGGTCTTCCCAACCTGAAGGCCGGAATCGATTCTGTGTCGGCATTGATTACAGATAAAACGGTCGATTTATTCGAACATTTTGGCGTATACACCCGTTTAGAATTAGAGTCATGCGCGGAAATCGAATATGAAGCGTATTCCAAGACAATTAATATCGAAGCTAAGACTATGATTGATATGGCAGGAAAACAGATTATCCCGGCAGTGATTCGCTATACGACACAGCTGGCCGGCTCCCTGGCGGCGGTGCAGAATGCATGTCCGGAAGCCGATGTGAGCGTTCAGAAGGAACTTCTGTTGGAGACTTCTGACTTGCTTTCAGCGATGCAGATGGCTCTTTCCCGCCTGGTGGATGTAACCGCACAGGCAGCCGCGATACCAGATAGCAAAAAGCGGGCTTATACCTGTCATGATACGGTGACGGTCGTGATGGAAGAACTTCGCCGTCCGGCAGACCGCCTGGAGATGATCGTAGACAAGGAACTGTGGCCATTTCCGAGTTATGGAGATCTGCTTTTCGAAGTGTAGAAGGAATTTAAATCATAATCCCATATTTTTTAATCCGGTACTGGAGACTTTGCCGCCGGATACCCAGCGCATCTGCAGTTTTGGAGATATTATACCCATAGTGATCCAATGCTTTGATGAGGATCTCATGTTCGTATTCGTCCATGAGACTCTGCAGATCGTCGTTGACAAAATCGATAGAAACATCCTGCTTTTGGTGGGATGTTTCTTCTTTTTTTGCGGGGAGCATTTTTGTCAGATAAGAAGGCAGATGCTCGGGACATAGGATATCGCCATCGGATACATTCTGTGCATAATCCAGTACATGGAACAGTTCTCTGATATTGCCGGACCAGTCATAACGGTTGAAGATAGCCATGACTTCCGGATCAATTCCGGTGAACGGATGGACATATTGGAAGGAAGTTGCATCCAGGTGGTAACGAATGAGTTCGTTCAAATCTTCTTTGTGCTCCCGAAGAGGAGGTAGTTCGATCATCACCGTCGACAGACGATAAAAAAGGTCTTTTCGAAATTGGTTTTCACCAATCGCTTTGAACGGATCTTCATTACAGGAAGAGATAATTCGCACATTCATGGGAATATCTTTTTGTCCACCGACCCGCCGAAAGGTATTTTCTTGGATTGCCCGCAGAATCTTGGACTGCATATTGAGACTCATGGAATTCAACTCATCTAAAAACAAAGTACCACCTTCGGCTTCTTCAAAATAACCGGGTTTATTTTCACTGCCGGTAAAACTGCCCTTTTGGGTGCCAAACAGGATACTTTCAATCAGGGAGTCGGGAATCGCAGCGCAGTTAAGAGCTACAAACTTCTTATTGCTGCGGTTGCTTTCTCTATGGATACTCTGGGCAAAGATTTCCTTTCCGGTACCGGTTTCACCGACTAATAGGACAGAACTATCCTGGGGGGCGATTTTTTTTGCAATAGAAACAGCATGCTGCAGTTTTTCACCGTGCCCAATAATGTTGTTAAACGTATAACCGGAAAAACGGATTTGTTTCGTATGGGCATCGAAGAGCTTTAAGGCACGGTCGATTTCTTCCATTTTTCGCATATAAGATTTTACGATATCACCGGTCTGCTCAAATACAACTGCACCGATTAATTCATTCCCCCTTTTAATCGGGTAAGAGGTGTTAGCCGTTGCGATGGCAATCCCATCGTTGGATTTATAGTGATCCACTCGATTGATAACAGGGGAACCGGTGTGAAGACAGGTGAGCGTCGTACTGATTTCTTCCTCTAAATCGTACATATCCAATAGATGCCTGCCTTCAATTGATACATCATCGGGGATTTGAGAAATGGCACGGCTGGATTTATTAAAAAATACGGCACAGGCATTTTTGTCATAGATTTGGATTCCTTCGAAAATCCGGTCAAAGGCTTTGGTGAAAAGATATTCCTTGTCGTCCCGTTTCTTTAAAAATAAGTAGTAGCAATCATTCGGTGCCATTTTCTTCTCATATAAAAAATGATCTTCATCCCAGAATAGTTCTCCGGACCAGTCGTCATCGGTCAGCGGAAAAACCGAAGAAAGGGTTGCTCTGCCGGCAATCCAATTGGAAAAAAGCAGATGGTAGGTGGCTTCTGTTTTTGAATTGCCCCATTCCACCTGATTTAGATGCTGTTCTGCATCCAACAAAAATAAAATATCGTAAAATTTCATAAAATCCAACCTCCCAATCAGGAAAATAAATCTCCCAATTCCGTTAAACTATATTTTTAAGCTTTTAAGATTCCAATCTATCATTTATAGTATAACTCTATAAGAATATTTGGTCAAGAAAGATGCATAATTATTTTGCATAGTGCATAATGAATTGGCACTAAAAAATAAAAAAGTAAAAAAATATAAAAATAGTAATAATTTGAAAAGTAAATGCGAAAAAAAGTATATAATAAAAAAGTGATAAAACTAGAGATACATTGCTAAAAGGGGATATAAATGCAATGAATTCGATAAACTAGAGAAAATTATATAAAAAATTCCTTGTATCAATAAATTGGCACGGTTCTTGCTTTATAACAAGGTATTGCAAACGAGTAACAAAAACGAGCAATACAAAAGGGAAAGGAGTATTAAAAAAATGAGTGAAAACAAAACAAAACAAAAGCCGACACGATGGAATGTCTTTATTCCATGTTTCATGGTAATCGGAGGCGCAGCAATTCTGGGAATCGTGAATAACGCATGGCTGACAGAGGTAACCAAGGGGATATTTACCTGGTCGCTTACAAACTTTGGATGGCTGTACCAAGTTGTATCAATGGTGACTCTGGTTCTGGTGGCATTACTGGCATTTTCAAAAATCGGTAAGATTCGTCTGGGAGGACCAAATGCCAAATCCAAATATTCCTTCGGCTCATGGTTCGCTATGACACTGACCGGCGGAATTGCTACCGGTCTCATTACTTATGGTGTAAATGAAGTCCTGATTTACTTTGGCAATATATACGGAGAGCTGGATGGATATGGAATCACAGCACTTTCTGAAGAAGCTTCTTATTTTGCCATGGGGCGCTGCTTCTATAACTGGACCATTGTTCCTTATGCGATGTATGCATTGTCCGGTGTTATTATTGCCTATATGTATTTTAACAGAAAACAAGAATTATCCGTATCGGCATCTTTGACTCCTCTGTTTGGTCCAAAGGTGACTAAAGGTTTCTGGAAAGCGATTATCGATATTTTATCGGTACTGGCTATTGCTCTTGGTCTGGCATCTTCTTTAGGCGCCGGTCTGGCACTCATCGGAACCGGACTGTCTGCTGCTTATGGCATTGCACAGGGACCGGTCGTGTGGTTTACCCTCACCGCCATTATTACGATTACATTTACCGTTGCATCGGCTACTGGCGTGGATAAAGGAATTAAATGGCTGGCAGGATTTACTTCAAAGATTTTCTATGTATTACTAATTGTATTATTTATCATCGGACCAACTGTTTATATTCTCAACATGGCCAATGTAGGTCTGGGTTACTGGCTGGATCGCTTCTGGATGTGGGGATTTGACCCATCGACCGTAGGTGGTTCTGCACTTGTAACATGGTGGACGATGTATGACTGGGCAATCTGGATTGCCTATGCACCTTTAATGGGTATCTTCTTTGCGATTATCGCTTATGGAAGAACCATTCGTCAGTTCCTGGTTATCAACTGGTTATTACCATCTGCTTTCGGTTTTGTATGGTTTTCCGTATGGGGTGCGACTGCACTGAATTGGCAGACCAGCGGTAAAGCAGATATCATAGCTTCAATTACTCAAAATGGAGCCGTAGCCGGTATCTGGGAATTCCTAAAACACGTTCCGCTGGGAGCAATTTTGATTCCACTGATTATTCTTACACTGATTGCTGCATTCTCTACAACCGCTGATACCATGTCTACGACAATCGCTGCCCTTTGTACCGAAGGCGCACGTCATGACGAAGAACCGGCACTGTGGCAGAAAATCGTATGGGGCGTTTCAATTGGTTTGATTGCCTGCATCATGGTTGCATTTGGCGGTGGTTCACAGGGCGTAGATGGTGTAAAATATCTGGCAGCCTGTGGCGGGTTTGTGGTTTTGATTATTTTTATTCTGCAAGTGGCAGCTACGATTAAAGTATTTTTCTTCGATCCGGAAACTAAGAAAGATATAGTAGACAGTCAGGATCTGATCGAGACCGAAAGAATAGAAACTACGGCAGGGGTCGTGGAAGAAATTCAAGCAGCACAGGTGAAATAAATGGTAGGAGGATTACAGTGAAAGACAGTACAGATATTAAAAAAGTCATATTGGGAAATCCCATTAATTTAGAGGAATTTGTGGCAGTCGCCCGATTTGAAGCAAAGGTAGAATTCTCCGAGGCTTACTGCAAACGAGTAAAAATCTCCAGAGAATTAGTGGAGAAATGGGTTTCTGAAGAAAAGGTAATGTATGGTGTGACTACGGGATTCGGTGCTCTGTGTACGAAAGCAATCGGCAAAGATGAGACCGCCAAACTTCAGGAAAACATCATCTTATCCCATTCTGTTTCAGTAGGAGAACCGCTGTCGCAAGAACGGGTTCGGGGTACCATGCTGATGATTTTACAGAATCTGGGTCAGGGATACAGCGGAGTACGGTTGGATATTCTGGAAAAATACAGAGAATTTTTAAATGAGGGAATTACGCCTTGGACACCGGGAGATGGAAGTGTAGGTTATCTGTCTCCGGAGGCCCATATGGCTCTGGTACTTCTGGGAAAGGGAAAAGCCTACTATCATGGCGAACTGCTTTCCGGTGAAGAAGCACTAAAAAAAGCAAATATAAAACCACTGGTACTTAGTTCAAAAGAGGGATTGGCACTGGTGTCGGGAACGACTTCTGCCACTGCCATGGCAGCACTGGCCATCTACGATTTGCTAAAAGCAGCTAAATCCGCAGATATTATAGGTGCATTGAGTCTGGAAGCCTCTAAAGGCGTGATGAATGCATTCGATGCACGGGTCATGAGTGTACGTCCACATGGAGAGCAGGCCGATACGGCTGAAAACGTAAGAAGAATCTTAAGTGATTCGAAAATTATGGAAAAATACAAGGGGAGCAAAGTACAGGATGCTCTATCCCTGCGCTGCATTCCCCAGCTTCATGGTGCTGCCAAAAAGACACTGTCAGATGCCAAAAAGACCATTGAAATCGAGATGAATTCCTGTTGTGATAATCCGATTATCTGGCCGGAAGAGGGATGCCAGGATGTTATCTCTGCCTGTAATGCAGATTCTTCTTACGTGGGTATGGAGATGGACAGTGCCTGCATCGCAGCTACCGGTCTGGCAAAGATGTCAGAGCGAAGAAATAATCGTATGATTGACGAGACGCTCTCCGGATATCCGTGGTTTTGCATCAAAGAGCCGGGACTGAATTCCGGTCTGATGATTCCACAGTACGCTCAGGCGGGTCTGTTAAATGAGATGCGTGTTCTGGCAACACCGGCAACCATTGACAATACACCTACCTGCGGAAATCAGGAAGATTATGTAGCCATGGGATATTATGCGTGCAAGAAAGCCGGCGCAGTGGCAGAAAAACTGGAATATATTCTGGCGATTGAACTTTTGTCCGGCTATGAGGCACAGCAGTTCCTCGATCCGGAAATCAGTAGAAGCACCGCTTCCGCTGCTATATTTGCGGAAATTGGAAAACACGTTCCGGTCATGGAACAAGATGTGTTCCTGCATCCATATATTGAATATTTACGGGAAATGATTCACTCCGGTGAACTGGTGCATATAACAGAGAGCGTAACCGGAGAACTGAAATAGAGATGAGAAAGAAGAAGGAGGACGATGAATATGAAAAACAGTGTAAAGAAACTCGTAGAACCGGATTTGGTGAAGATTTTTTTAACGCCACCCAATACTAAAAAAGAAAAAATTGTTCTTTTACTCATGTTGGTGGTGACGTTTATTATGTTTTTTGGACCCATTTGTTTTTCACCTATTCCACCGGTGAAAGGAATCCTATTGGCGTGTATGCCGGCCTTATCGCTGTCATGGGGATGGATGGTTCTCCTTCGCTTTTTATTTCGTAAATCCGAATTTTGCAAATAATAAAGTACTTAAAAAGAGGCGCATATGAAAACAATCGTATTAGGCAAACAAATATCAATTGAAGAGTTTATGGACATTGTGCGGTTTCGCGCAGAAGTGGAATTTTCCGAAGATTATAGAGAGCGGGTTCAAAAATCCGCAAAAATAGTAGAACAGTGTGTAAAGGATGAACGGGCTGTCTACGGTACCACGACCGGATTTGGGGCACTGGTGACCCAGGCAATTGGCCGGGAGCAGGCAGAAACGCTGCAAAAGAATATTATACTGACCCATGCTGTCTCCGTGGGAGAGCCATTTGGCGAAGAGGAAGTAAGAGCGATTATTCTGATGGTTCTGCAGAGTCTGGGCAGAGGGGTCAGTGGCGTGAGATTAGAACTTCTGGAATGCTACAGGCAGTTTTTAAATAGGGGCGTGGTTCCTTATGTGCCTAAAGAAGGTTCCGTTGGTTATCTCTGTGCAGAAGCCCATGTGGCATCGGTGCTTTTGGGCGAAGGCAGAGCTTACTATGGCGGGGAATTATTAGACAGCAAAGAAGCACTGAAAAGAGCCGGTATGGAGCCATTCGTGTTAAGCTATAAAGAGGGTCTGGCATTAATTAATGGCGCATCTTCTCCTACGGCACTGGCCGCCATCGCCATTTATGATTTAAATCGTGTGGCAAAAACAGCTGATATTGCAGCAGCTATGTCTTTGGAAGCTTTAAATGGTCTGATTCGCGCTTATGATGAGCATGTGACAGCCTGTCGTCCGGAGAAAGAGTTGATTGCTACGGCAAAAAATCAGCATAGAATTCTATCCGGTTCCGAGATCATCGAAGCGGCGAAGGGAACCCATTTACAGGATGCACTTTCTTTGCGCTGCGTGCCCCAACTCCATGGTGCGGCAAAACGTCTGCTTCACGATGCTTATGATGTAGTATCCTGTGAAATCAATTCCTGTGCCGATAATCCGGTGGTTTATGGCACCGGAGATGCCCCGGATATCTACTCGAATGGCAATCCGGATGCCTCTTATGTGGGTATGGAGATGGATGCCGCCTGCATCGCCGCTGTCAATCTGGCTAAAATGTCGGAGCGTAGAAACGCTAGGTTCTTAGATCAGAATCTATCCGGTTATCCATGGTTCCTGGTGAAGAATCCGGGTCTGAATTCCGGTCTTATGATTCCCCAGTATACACAAGCCGGCTTATTAAATGAACTGCGTATGTTGGCGACCCCGTCCACTGCCGATAGTGTCTCTACCAGTGCCGGACAGGAAGATTACGTATCCATGGGGTACAATGCATGCAAAAAATCCATTGAAGTTGTTCGTAAACTGGAATACATTCTGGCGGTGGAAATGATGTCTGCTTATCAGGCTCAGCAATTTGTGGGAAAAACATCGACCGTCGATTCGGAATTAAAAAGAGGAATCGGAACGGCAGCGGTGTATGAAAAACTGCAGAAACTGATTCCTGTCATGGAAGAGGACTTCTATTTATATCCCTATCTGGAAGTACTTAAAGATTTTATTCATTCGGGAGAGTGCCTGACTGCCGTGGAGACCGTAGTAGGTGAACTTGAATAGAGGAATATAAAACAACAACTCTCAAAAAACTTCTTGTGATATGCCCCGGATTTAGGTATAATAAAGATGAAGCCAGTGATTGAAATATTTAAGCAGGTATTTTATGAAAGGGGCATTTTTATGAATAATAATTATATGAAGATTCAGGCACCGGGAAGTAATTTATCAATTAAAATCATGCCGGGGCATTTTGCTACCAACCATGCTCATGTCAACTATTATATCGATTTGACGATGACCAAGACCAGAATCAGCGAAGCTCACGAGGCGGCGAAGAACTTGGCAGAGATGTATATGTTTGACACGGTGGTGGATACCATTATCTGTATGGAAGGCACTGAGATGGTGGGTGCATTTTTAGGAGAAGAGCTGACAAAAGCAGGATTCCTTTCAAGGAATGCCCATAATACAATCTATGTAGTGCCACCGGAATATAACAGCAACAGCCAGATGATTTTTCCTGAGAATTATCTGCCGATGATTGAGGGAAAGAATGCGATACTTCTAACGGCGTCGGTGACCACAGGACTTGCGATTAACAAAGCAATCGAGGCACTTCGATACTATAACGGAAACTTACAGGGGATATCTGCGATATTCAGTGCGGTGGATGAAGTAGATGGCGTACCGGTATTTGCTATATTTAAGAAGACAGACATTCCTGAATATCAGTATAATGACTATAAGAACTGTCCTTTCTGCAAGAAAGGCATAAAACTGGATGGGTTGATTAATCCATTTGGATATACACGTCTATAATAAAAGTAGTTTGATAAAAAACGAGGTTTCGACTGATTGGTCGGAACCTCGTTTTTTTGGTGCAATAGGAAAGCAACTACTGTTTGTCAAATAATATTACCTGTTCGTCATAAAAGTTGACATATAATGCCGTATGAAATATACTAACATGAGCTATAAAATATTAACTACAAAAACAGATGGAGTATTCAGGCTACACCGTTGGAGTCAGACGCGCTTTTAATGCCATGTAACGTTCTTTGCCGATGGGAAGTTGCACTCCGTTGGCGAGCAGTACCTTATAACGATGAAATTCATGTATATAAGTGATGTTGACTAGGTAGCTGCGATGAATCAATATAAACTGTGAACCTTCCTGCTCTTTTAAGGTGGAACGGGTCGAAAAACTGCCGTTTTCTGTAAAAACGGTGCAGAGCTTGTCACGAGCCTCTATATAGAGGATTTCATCTAAAAATAGGTAGTGAATATTTCCACTCATATCACGGAACATACGTTTTTCAGGTGAGGAATACTTCGTCTGATTTCGAGTGAAGAAGGTGGACTGTGTGACTGGAAGTGAATCAGGGTGCTCTGATTCTTCCGGCAGTTCCCTCACATGAGTTGCATTAGCAAGGATAAGTTTGAGCGCATCTGCTTTCTGCTTCCACACAAATGTAATATGCACTTTGGTTTCCTGACGCTTATGTCCGCTACCCGATGCGGCAGTAAAACGTCCATATGTCACCCACAGATGTCGTTCGCCGGCTAGAAGCGTATATTCTTCTTCGGATAATGACACTGATTGTGCGCCTAACTCGGCTTGAACCGTAGAGAGAAAATTGTCGCGTCCACGCATATAAAGAGGAGCATAGTCTCCAATCCAGACAAAATCTTCGTCCAGAGTACTAACAAAATCCTCCACATTTTTTTCGCAAAAGCAGTGTATGATATGTTGTGTCATATTAATGATATCTCGCTTGGTGTAGTGCCGAGTATTCATGAAACGCACCTCCTCTTAATAATATTGTTAAGTATAGATCAAAATGACATTTTACACAAGAAAAACATGGATTGCGAATTATAATTGCCTGTTCACGAATGGGATTGACTACTTTTTGGCACAGTGATAGAATAAATATATTATAAAGGAGATTAGTATGGATAAAAAAGCAAGAGCAATCGGACGGATGTTTTTTACCATATTTTGTTACATTTTGTCATATGGTATTTTGAATGAGCTATTGCGTGGGTTCCATGCAGATGCCTGTTATATTCAGATGCTGAGTGGTTCGTTGCTTCTATATTTAATATGGAAGCGGGAGAAAAAAAAGAAGATTGATTTTTGGGTAGAAAGCGGATTTATTCCATTTTTAAATCGTGCAAAACCACTTTTGAATGCTATGTTATTGGGAATCGGCTTGAACTGCTTCATAGGAGGACTGATCAATCTGATTCCGTTCAGCGACAAGATGACACAAAGCTATATGCAGGCATCTTCGGCACCGGTAGAGGGCGTTGCTCCTGCACTGGCATTTATTATTATATCATTCATTGCTCCATTAATTGAAGAATGTCTGTTTCGGGGCGTGATACTGCGGCGCCTACGCTATGAACTGGATGATATTGCGGCAATTGCTTTGACTTCTACTGTATTTGGACTGCTCCATGGGCAGATTATATGGATTATGTATGCGATTATTTTGGGCATGGCACTGGGACTGGTCTATGTACTGTATGACAGCATTTATCCACCGATTATTCTTCATATGAGTTTTAACCTGGTTTCGGGTATCCCGATGCTGCTCAATCCACAGGGGGCAGTATACCGGTGGACTTATGGAAATCCTTTTTTTTTGTTTCTCATGATGGCGGGAGGTTTTGCCGGTGTGATTACTATTTTATATAAGATATATTTTAAAAGCTTTTTAGAACGAACAGCAAAAGAAAATGGGGGAATTTAAGGATGAATATGAAGGGAATAGGAAAAAAAGTACTGTTATATGGTGTACTATTTATCATTATTTCTGTGATTCTGGGCGTAGTGTCGAATGGCACGATGAACTATCTGACAGCGGTGTTAGACGGTAAGACAGTATCCGTGTTATCGTGGTCACTTTTAGCTGATGCGAAGACCTATGGATATGGTTTTGGTCTGGCAATCGCAGGGATTTTAAGTTATGAATTATTCTCTAATCAGAATGGTAAAAGAGCAAGAAGGATGATGAAAGGGAAGGCCAAAGCCATCGATTCGGTGTTGGAGAATTCCCGGTTCATGACAGATAAAGAGCGGGATTCGATATTTCCCGGCTATGGTTTCTCCAAGTCTCAGGAACGGAAGAAGGACGGAATTCCGGTTCGCGCCCTCTATGATAAGAAGAAGGGACTTTCGGTGAACCTGGCATCTCCTATGCATGCATTGATCATCGGCTCCACCGGAAGTGGTAAGACAACGACGTTTATCAATCCTATGATACAGATTCTGGCCGCTTCAGAGGCAGGTTCTTCGATGATTATCACAGACCCAAAGGGAGAGTTGTTTCAGTTTCACTCCGGATTCCTGACAGCGCGGGGGTACCACGTGATGGTACTGGATCTGAGGGATACTTATGAATCCTACCGCTGGAATCCATTGACTGACATATATGATCGGTATCAGACATACATAGCAGCAGGTAAGGGGATTTTTGTAAGAAACGACGCACCGGAAAACTCCGGACTGGAACTTCAGAATGATTTGGAAAAATTTGGAGTGGAGTGGTTTGAATATCAGGGAAGAGGATATGCAGAGCGCCGGGAACTGATTACTATCATAAAAACTAAAAAGCAAAAAATATATGATGAATTATATGAAGATCTGAACGATTTAGTCAGTGTTTTGTGTCCGATTGAATCCAAAGATGATCCGGTATGGGAAAAAGGGGCACGTTCTATCATGCTGGCTACCTTACTGGCGATGTTGGAAGACAGCGAGAATCCGAACCTGGGCATGACAAAAGAAAAATTCAATTTCTATAATTTGAATAAGGCGATGTCTAACTCGGATAACAACTTTGCAGAGCTGAAGAATTACTTTGCCGGACGACCGATGACCTCTCGCTGCGTGACCTTGAGCCGACAGGTACTTTCAGCAGCCGACAGTACACTGTCCAGTTATATGTCCATTGCATTTGATAAGATGAATATGTTTAATGACGAGGGACTGTGTGCACTGACCAGTGCTACGGATATCGATCCCAATTCATTTGCCGATCAGAAGACGGTATTGTTTATGAAGATACCGGATGAGAAAGATACGAGACATGCGCTGGCTTCTGCATTTATTCTTTGTATCTATAAGGCCTTGATTAAGAAAGCTTCTACAAGAGAAGATTTATCGCTTCCAAGGAATGTGTACTTTATTCTGGATGAGTTCGGTAATATGCCTCAGATTAGTAAGTTTGATAAGATGATTACAGTAGGCCGCAGCCGTAAGATCTGGTTCAACATGGTTGTTCAGTCCTATGCGCAGTTGAACAATGTTTATGGAGATACTGTGGCGAACATTATTAAGAGCAACTGCGGTATGAAGATGTTTATCGGTTCAAATGATATAGAGACCTGTAAGGAGTTCTCAGAGCTTTGCGGTAATATGACGGTTACGACATCCAGTGTTTCCGATGGCGGAGGCAATAAAGAAATATCCGTGTCCAGCCAGCTGCAGACGAGACCATTAATCTATCCATCTGAACTGCAGAAACTGAATAACTCACAGAGCACCGGTAATTCCATTATTGTGACATTTGGTAACTATCCGCTGCGAACAAAATTTACACCAAGTTATCAATGTCCGCTGTATAAGACCGGTGCGATGAATTTGACTGAAACACAGCATAATGCATTTTTTGGCGATGAGGTCTATTATGATCTCTGCGAGCGCAATCGAGCGGTATTGGATACACAAAAGGAAAGTGGGGAAAGAGCATGAAAAAGAGGGGAATCATTTCGCTGACCGCTTGTCTGACTTTATGTCTCTGTTTGGCGGGAAATGTATATGGAGCAGAAAAAGAAGGACCCAGCAACTCCTATGTTCAACTTAAGGAGACTTATAACCGGGAGATGGGGCTTTATGAAGAACAGTTCGCAGGCGGCAGACGTTTTATTACGAATATCCCCAATGGCGGACAGATGTACGATGCCGCCTATATTGCATTGGGTGGAAGTATGAATGGAACATTGGAGCGAGATGGTGTTAGGATGCCGCTTTCAAATGATGGATTTTTGTATGAACCCGGTTACTACATCCTTACCATTGAGGCACCGATGGTAGGAAAGACCGTGAACGAGACAGCGGTATTTTCATTTCGTCTGTTAGGGCAGCCTGCCGGCCTTGCCGATACAGGTGAATATCCACATCCTAAGATAGCATGTGGAACCGATGTGGTGAGTGATACAGAAAAAGACGGCTGGTATCATTATACTCTGCCTAACTATAAGAGCTTTTTTTCAACTGTGTCCAAAGACAATAGTACCGTAGAGACCGCTTGTTTCTATATTCCCGGTAATGTTGGCTGTGTACTGACCAGGGATGGTGCACCGGTTCAACTGATTAATCGGGTAGAACTGGATACACCGGGACAGTATTCACTGAAGATTTTTGCGGAAAGTTATGGTTCGGCCAATCCGTGTCCGGTCTATTATGAATCATTCTTATCCTTTACGATTCCTGTAAAAGAGAGCGATAACGCAGCCGGTGCGATTGGCTCTGCAGTTAGCTCTGCTTTTAGCGGAGGTGGAAACGGCGGTTCAGATGCGAAGGACAGCAAGAGACAGGTATTAGTAGAAAATCTGTCGGAAAACTACTATGAGAATGCCGGACTGTATGAAGAGGCATTTTCTAATGGTGTTGTTTTTTACAGTAATGTGGCGGCCGGAAGCATATCGGGCGGCAACGTCTATCTGGATATTCCGGCGAATGTTCAAATTTCGATGACTAAAGATGGTGTAGCGGCTACATTCCTTAATAAGATTCCGATTAACGAAGAAGGATCTTACCTGCTGAATCTATCGGTAAGCGATGTAAAAGATGGTATCACGGAAGTGCGAGACAGTTCTATGCGATTCCGTATTCAAAAAGGAGTTGCACCAGCACTTTCACCAGATGCAGCAGCACAGTTGAGCAGTGCAGTGAATACAGAAGAAATGCTGCCGGAATCTACGGTGGAATCAACTACCGATCTGCCGGAAGCGAACGAAGCAAATGCATCCGGAACCGATGTAAATGGGCAGGATAATATAGACAATAAGATGTATGATAAAGAAAAAGAGATGTATCGGTACCTATTTCCCGATGGCACTGAGATTTATTTAAATGTACCTACGAACACTATGGTGAATGAAGCTGTTTACGCCGAACTCCCCACAGGCGTTAAGGCGACTGTGACGAAAGACGGTGCTGCTACGGTGGATTATCAGAGTGGGATGCAGGCAATCGACCATGGCTCATACGTAATAGCTGCGGAGAATGAGGCCGGCGAGAAGATAGAACTGCCATTTAGGATCCTACTTCATGCAGTGAATGATGTGACACAGTTTACCGCACCGGAAGGTTATATAATTTCCAGCGTAGATATCGATGGAGATCAGGCGACGCAGTTAAATGCCGCCTCCTATGACCTGACCGAAGATGGTACCTACAGTTTTATTATGAGCGGCAAGTCCAAAGACTTCCCGGAATTATTTACTGTAGTGATTAAGGATACCCAAGCACCGGAACTTACGTTTGAGGGTTTGGATGAGAATGGAAAAGCGATTGCCAAGTCATTTTCTTATACATGTGATGATGAAAATGCAGTGATTACTGTGTTAAGGGGCAAGAAAACAGTAAGGACGATAGGCAATACTCTGACTGATTCCGGTAATTACACCATTAGCGTAGAAGATGCTGCCGGTAACCGCAACGAATATCATAGCAAGATATCATTCCATCTCAACATGATTACGATTATACTCTGCGCGATTGTGATTGTTATTATAGGCGGTCTGATTGCATTCTATATCAGTAACAGGGAGCAGATGAAAGTACGATAGAGGGGTGACAAAATATGGGGACTGAGTATGCTTACATGGTGCCGCTGGGGTTCAATTTTATCAAATGGATCAGCGACCATCTGTTAAAACCGATTATTGATGCACTGGTCAAGATTTTAGATCCAATATTTTCTGCTTTTTTAGGTCTGCTGGGAGATATGATCGTTAATCTGCTGTCGGGTGTATTCTATATGATATATACGACTCTTCTGTCAATGGTAGATTTTTCACAGACGCTGTTTGATTACCTCTCCGGTTCGAGTAAAGTTGTGGGAGCGGTTACACAGAGCTCAGGTATCGAGGACTATCTGTTGAGTTTCTTTATGAATTATGGTCCTGTGAGGAAGGCATTTGTTGGCGTATTTGCAATCAGTGTTCTTCTCTGTGGGATATTTACGATTATTGCATGTATCAAAGCAGCGGGAAATTATAGCGATTCCGGTAAAAAGGTCAATGATATTATCCGTGATTTTGGTAAAGCTATGCTCACATTTATTATGGTGCAGGCACTTGTGATTGGAACCGTGGAAATCAGTAATCGTCTGCTGACGGTCATTGATCGCAGTGTCCAGATGTCTGCTACCGGAACGATGAGACAGGGCGGTGTCCGGATCGCGAACGTTGTGTTCGTATCGACGACGCTGCAGGCGGCGAAAGCACCGCAGGCAGGAGGAGAACAACCCATAAACAAGGCACCATGGAACGCTTACTATACCGGGGCTAAGAATTTTGGAGGAGATGCGGCACTTCGGAATGATTTCCATGCTACCAAGGTGGATTATATAACCGGATATATCTGCTGCCTTTTTTTGATCTTTGTCATGTTCAGTGCCGTATTCCTATTTATCCAACGACTGTTCGAAGTGATACTGCTCTATGTTATGTCGCCGTTCTTTGTAGCATCGATGCCACTGGACGGTGGAAGTCGATTTGCGTCATGGAGAGAGATGTTTATAGCGAAGTGTCTGGGCAGTTATGGAATTGTGGTAGTGATGAGACTATTTACCATATTTCTACCGATTTTCATGTCGGAGATTACATATGATACAAATACAACCATCAACTATCTCATTCGTCTGCTCTTGATTTTGGGAAGTTGCCTGGCTGTAAAGAAGAGCCAGAGTTTGATTTTACAGATTATCAGTCCACAGGCAGCGCAGTCCAGTGAATCGGCGATGGGAAGCTTAACGGCTGTTGCTATGACAGCCAGGGCTGCCGTTGGCGGTGCCGGTCAGGCTTTTCGGGGCATGAAAAAATAAAAAGGGGGGACATGCATGGGAACCGGACAATATATGTATACTTATTTGGGCATTTTTGACAAAATTGCAGAATGGATATTTGGCGGAATTGGCAAGGCAATTTCCTGGCTGTTCCAGTCCATATTCGGTCCTATCTTTAAGGCAATTCTGGATCCGATAGCGACCGCCATCATAGAAGCTGTAAAAAGCGCAATGTCCGGCGTGTTTTTCTATATATTTCAGAAGTTTTTGATGCTAATTGAGACGATTGAAAGAGCCGCCAAGATATTCGCAGGAGCGCAGCCGGTTACATATGGGGGCAAAGATTGGAGCATCTTGTCCATTCTGGTCTTTGGCGATGGCATCATAGCCCGTGCGATCAAATATATGACGGTTCTGGGTGTGCTCGTTGCATTTGTCTTTGCATTTATAGCTCTGAGCCGCTCGATGTTTGACTTAGAGCCGGATAATAAAAGACCGATTGGAGTGGTACTGAATTCCTGTTTTAAAAGTGCCATAGCATTTCTGATCGTTCCGGCGATGTGTATAGCCGGATTTCAGTTGAGCGACGCGATGGTGACCTCAGTTTATAGAGCCACGGCTCCTTCGGGGGGGACCAATTCGGTCGCGGATGAATTGTTTTTAGCCTGTACAATGGATGCGGGAAATAATCTGAGTCCGAAAGCATGGGAAAATGCGGAGACGGTGAAACGTCAGGCGGATCTTTCTAAAATCGACTATGTTACGGCGTATATTTGCTCGATTTTCATGATTTGGAATTTGGCCGGAATCTGCTTTATATTTATCCAGAGGATGTTCGAGATGCTTCTTTTATATCTGGCCTCGCCCTTCTTTGTGGCCACTATGACTATAGATGGGGGGGAACGGTTCCAGAAGTGGAAGAATATGTTTATCGCAAAAGCGATAACCGGAATCGGAACTTTAGTCTTATTGAACCTGTTTCTAATTTTGGTTCCGATGATCAGCAGAGGAACTATTAACCTGCTGCCGGGTGTGGTCGATACAAGTAGTACGGGACAGAGGGCATATCTGGCATTGACAAAATTATTGTTCATGCTGGGTGCGATTATGGCGGTCAAAAACGGCGGTTCAGTGCTGACCTCCATCGTAGATTCACAGGCCGGTATATCCGAACAGACAACTGCGCATCAGACCGGTGCGATGATGACCGGAGCTGTCATGGGGGGGCTTGGTATGGCAAAACATCGTATGGCAACTCATGGAGCGCGAACCGATACGCGTAAGATAAAAAAAGAAGGCAACGCATTTGTAAAGAGTGAACGCGAATATAAGAGTAATGAGCAAAAAGCGCAGTATATGGAATCGCGGGGAGATACAGAGAAAGCGACAAAACTGCGTACGATGAATGAACGACAGCATGAAAAGGCACTGGATCGTGCAACCAAAGCAGGAATCGGTTCCAGACCGGGAGAGGGTAAAGATACTCAGGGCAGGATTACCAGCAAAAGTGGCTTTAAACTAAATAAAGATGTGAGACTTAAGGGCGTAAAGAGCAAGTATGATTCCTTGAATGGAAAGCGTGGATTAACTTATCGTCTGGAACATGGAGCAAAGAAAATTACAAAGAAAGCATCCGGCGCGGTACAAGATATCAGCGATAAGTCCAACATGATGAGTCTAAAGGCAGAACATTCATACAAGAGCATGCAGGAAGGTTATGGTCAGCAGCTAGGTTCTATCCGAAGTACTTATGACAAGAAAACAGCCAAAGGTGCGGGAGCAGAATTGGGGAAAGCGGTAGAGCGGGGAGTTGAACGGGGCGTGGAGTCAGCGAACAAAGCATCCCATATCAAGCCGGTTTCTCCCAAACAATCCAATAAAGAGGTGGAAAAATGAGAATTATACCCAAAAAGACAAAAGTCACCATAGAGTTCTTTAAAGGCATTGACATAATTAATATGCTGATCGGCTTTATCGGACTTTCCTTGGTTGCGTTGATTATTATGTCCACAGTTCCTTTCAAACTCCCTATCATTACAGCGCTGATTATTATCTTTGCTGTACTTTTAGCACCAATTGATGAAGATAAGAACTATGAAGTGGTGCTGTATGTATTGCGTTACCTGGCACATCCCAGAGTGGTGGATAACAACAAGAAGATTCCATTAGAGCAGGGAGATGAACCGCAGGATAAAAAGAAACATGGGAAGAAATCAGACGGAAAAAGGGTTGGAAAGAATCAATCGCAAGGTGTAAATATTGAGGATATCATGGCTTTTACCGGGATTGAAGGGGAACAAATTCAATACGGTGATGCATATAGTGCATCGGTCATATCGATCGCACCCGTAGAGTTCCGATTTCTGTCGGAAAGACGTCAGGATGCCATGATTGAACGGGTATTTGGCAGCGCACTGCGCACGATTACCGGTGCCGGACGGGGCGCGTCTATCATTAAGATCGATCGGCCAATTATCTATGATGCTACCATACAAAGTGAATTCGGCAAGATGGAAGAACTAAAAGAAGCATTTTTGAACAGTATTATCAATGAAGAAGAGCTGAGTACCCGTGTGGAAATCATCTATGATCGAATCATGGAAATTGAATCGATTAACTTGGATGAGAAGGTATATGACTCTTTCCACTATCTTGTTATCTGTGATAAAAATAAGCAGTCGCTGCGTGAATTGACTCACTCGGTATACCAGACGCTGGACAGTGGTGGTCTTCCGGTTACGGTCTTGGGGGAAAAAGAACTGGCTGTATTTTTAAAATACAATATTACCAGAGATTTTAATGAACGCGAGATCGATCAGATCAAACCGGAGGATTACAAAACCTGGATTATGCCAAAGCGAATGGAATTTGGACCTCGGATGATTAAGATCGATGATATCATCACTTATAACTTAAAGATAGTCAATTACCCGACGGAGGTCAGCAACGCTTGGGGGCACAGTATCTTTAATATGGAAAATACAAAGGTAGTCATGAAACTGACACCGGTAGACCGTTTTAAGGCGGTGCGTAATATTGACCGCTCGTTGGATGAACTTCGGGGGCAAGAGTCGAACACCAGTAAAGAGAGCCGACTGATTGAATTGGCAGGGCATATTAATACACTGCAGAATCTGCTTCTAATGCTTCAAAGTGATAATGAGCAATTATTTAATGTGAGCATATATATTACGCTCTACGATTATGAGGAGAGTGAACGGCAGCAGCTGATGAAGGAGAATCCCAAAGGCACGGTCATTCCACCAAGTGATATGAGACGTCGAATCAAACGCAATTTATCGGAGCAGTCATTTCGAACCAGCGATATGTTCCTCCGACAGTTTGAGGTGTTTGTAGGCGGTCAGGTGTCCCGTTATGATCCATTTTTAAAAAAAGCAAGAGGAATCCACTCGAATTCAGTAGCGGCTGTATTTCCATTTGTATATAGTCACCTCCATGACCTTGCCGGGTTCCATATCGGTAATTCGTCGGGACTTCCGGTATTTATTGATTTTTTTGTTCGCGACCGCAATCGTATCAACAGTAATATGGTCGTCATTGGCAAGTCGGGCGGAGGTAAATCTTATGCAACGAAGATGATGCTTACGAATCTGGCAGCAGAAAACAGCAAGATATATATCCTGGATCCAGAGAATGAGTATACCGAACTGGCTAAGAATCTTCACGGAAACTGGATTGATGTGGGAAGTGCAACACAGGGACGAATTAATCCATTTCACATCATCACGGCACTGAATGATGATGATACCCAGCAGGAGGAAGAAAATGTCAGCTATGCAGTACATCTTCAATTTTTAGAAGAATACTTAAAGCAGATACTTCCCGGAATCGATGCAGATTCCATGGAATTTTTAAATAATATTATTATCCGTGTCTACGATGAAAAAGGAATTGATGCAAGCACTAATTTAGGTCAGTTATCGCCGGAAGATTTTCCAATCTTTGATGATTTATATGATAAACTTTTGACCGATTATCAGGCATCGGACAGCGATTATACGAAGAACCATCTGAGGACACTGATTAACTACATCTCCAAATTTGCAACAGGGGGAAGAAACTCACACTTGTGGAATGGTCCGTCCAGTTTGGATGTAAAGGAGAATTTCACGGTATTTAACTTTCAGTCACTTCTGGCGAATAAGAACAATACCGTAGCCAATGCCCAGATGCTTTTGATTTTAAAGTGGTTGGATAACGAAATCATCAAGAATCGTGATTATAATACAAAGTATCACGCTAAGCGAAAGATTATCGTAGTAATTGATGAGGCTCACGTCTTTATCGATGAGAAGTTTCCGATTGCCTTGGATTTTATGTTCCAGTTGGCTAAACGAATCCGTAAATACAACGGTATGCAGATTGTTATTACACAGAACGTGAAAGATTTTGTAGGTACAGAGGATCTGGCCAGAAAGTCTACCGCTATCATTAATGCCAGCCAGTATTCATTTATCTTTCCTATGGCACCTAACGATATGCATGATTTGTGTAAACTGTATGAGAAAGCCGGTGGAATTAACGAAGTAGAGCAGGATGAGATTGTTAATAATGGACGCGGTCATGCCTTTGTTGTAACGACACCTTCCGATCGAAGCAGTATTGAGATTACGGCAGCGAATGGGATTGCCGAGATGTTTGAATGAGAGGCGCAGAGATGAGAAGTTATTGGATGGCAGGATTACTGATTGCAGCAGTAGCACTTTCTGGATGCAGCCGTCATACGCCGGATTCGAAGGACGTGATTCAGTTGGCAGTAGAGGAAACCGGAGCGGACATCAATCAGATCGTGACAGCATTGAAACAGGTATCGGGAAAAGAATTCATTGTGGTGAAGGCAGCCAAAGATGGTATCTATGATACCGGAATCAGTCATTTGGATGTTGCGGGAAAAGAAAACATGGGTATTTATTCCATTGCGGTAGGGGAACCGAGAATCCTGACTGTGGTAGCCGACCATTCCTACGGCTATATCAAAGAACTGGCAGGGAAAAAGATAGGTTGTCTTTCAAAACTGCCGGAAAAACATCAGTTGGAAGTAGAACAGACGGAAGATGTTGCACTGAACCTCTATCAGGACAACGCATCACTGGAGGCGGATTTAAAAGAGGGAATTTTAGATGGTATTTTGTTGGAAAGTGAAGATGCAGCTGATTTTATGGTATTGCATCCCAATGCGGGATGGAAAGTCTGTCAGCTAAAAGATGCCTCGGTGCTGTCTCAGTATTTTTATACCCGAGATGAGGAACTGATCAGGCAAGCTGCAAGTATTCAGAGGGAGAGGTGAAGATTCGATGGTATATTTTAAGAATCCCGATAATAAAAAAAATTGGGACAATGAACTGCGACAGCTGAAGGTTGAGAAGGCGCGTCGTGCCGGTGGATATGCCGGTGAGATAAAACGCGAGGACGCACCTTATCGGAGATCCATAACCTTTGAACAGCTGACCGCGATGGAACGAGACAGCCAGGAACCGGAACGGTCGGGAAGAACCATAGAAAATCAAATGGAAAAGAGCATGCAGCCGGAAGGAATGTCCTTATGATTAAAAAAGTGATATTCTCTGCATTACTGCTGAGTTTGATGTCGGTGACCGCAGTCTTTGCAGAGCCATATACTGTCGATGGAACCTCTTCAGTAGAAGACCATCTGATTCAGGGATATGATACAGATAAACGGATGTATACCCAGACTGTATCGAATGGAAAACGATTTTACTCCAACATTCCGAACGGTATGGTCACCAATAGGGGGGTAGTCATGGAACTGGAAACCGGTGATTTTTTCTACACCCTGACTAGGGACAATCTGCCGGTGGACTATATATCGGAGCGGGTGATTACCGATTCGGGCTATTATCACCTGAATGTGATTGCGTTTCCTGAGATTGCGGAAGGTGATATTCCGGAACCGACGATGGAAGAACTTTACAGTAATCAAAGTATGCCGACATTTGAACTATATGAGGATGCAGCCGTTTATAGCGCGGATTTTTATTTTACGATTTCGCAGACGGCAGAGAATCGTATGGATTTTATCAATGCACCGGAGGGATATCATATCCGTTATTTAGAGAAAGACGGAGTGAAAGTCAATCCGGATGCGGAACGATGGCACCGACTTACCGAAGACGGGACATACCACTTTCTATGGCAGCCGGAGAAGGCAGAGATGCCTTCCTGTGAGACTGTCATCGCCCGTGATACGACGCCACCATTGCTCATCATCCGTGGCGTTGGTCATGATGGTACCGCGGCTCATGGCGTAACGATGCATTCCGAAGAACCGGGAGTTGTGGTTACCGTCAGTAACGGCGCTTCTAATTGGAAGTTAGAAGGGGAGCAAATTGAAAATGAAAGAATCAGGCAGCCCGGAATATATAGTATTACAACTGAAGATCAGGTGGGAAATCGGAGCCGGTATACCATGGTGGTGCAGCAAGATATGACACTTCCAATCATTTTTACTGTAATTTTCTTTTTAGCAGCCGGATTTGCCGGATTTGGATATATCCGATATACGGGGAAACGATTTCAAGTGAGATAGTATGTTAAGAACGGTCAATCCGATTCTTTTACATAAAAAATAAATAAGGAGGTATGAATATGTTATTTCTTAACGCAGGAGGAGCAATTGATTTTGGAAATGTGGCAACACCGATTACTACGATTATTAATGCAGTGAAAGGTCCGGCAATTAATATTGTCATCGCACTTGCCGCTATTTACTGCATTATTCTGGGAGCAAAATTTGCAAAAGCAGAGGAGCCACAGGAGCGGGAGAAAGCCAAAGGAGCACTTAAGAACGCTGTCATTGGGTTTGTATTGATTTTTGTGCTCTTAGTGGCACTAGACCAATTATCTCCATTACTAATGAGATGGGCAGGAGTATCCGGTAAGTAAAACAGTAGCAACTTATATGGTGGCGTAGGGTGTATATCTATATTCTGCGCCATCACTACCTGCTTTGAAAGACGATAAGGGAAGAGGATATTATATGGAAATTATAAGAACGACAAGAGATGGAATTGATGTTATCTCATTGCATGGAAAACTGGATACCATAGCAGCCGGTAAGATGGAACCGGTGATGCTGGAACTGATTCGGGAAAATATAAAGTTAGAAATTGACATGAGCGAGGCCCGCTATATCTGCAGTGCTGCTCTCCGGGTATTCTTAGAGACACAAAAAGAAATCAATAAATTAAATTGCGGTGAGATGGTAGTTCTGCACTGCAACCAAGGCATAAAAGAAGTTTTTGAGATGACCGGATTTTCCGGAATCTTGAATATTAAAGAAGAATAGTGATGGATGAAAGAGAGGTGGGGAAGCACATGAAAAAGATAATTACAAGAGTATTGGCAGCCGTATGTGTGCTTTCTTTAACCGGATGCAGTTCTCTGTTTGGCATTGCCACACCGCCGCCGCCGTATCCGGAAGATTTTATGTTTGTAGATGGGTTTGGTGTGGATTTATCGGATCCGGAGTCGATTAAAGCGGCATATCGCCGTCATATGGCTTCACTTACGGGGGCAGAGTATATAGGTAATCCTGCATTCAGCAGTAATATCAGTGAAATCGTGTCGGCAAGACCTGAGTGGTCCAGAAATTTTCAAAATTTTCAAATTGTAGATTATGATATGGAAAAGAGTGTGTTGGTCTATGCTTATCAGACCACATTAAAAAAACAGGAGGAAGATGACTACAAGGTTCCGGATGTAGAAATTGCTCCTATAGATTACGGGGCAGATCCCAAGAAAAAAGAATCCCCTAAGGTAACTACGATAAAGAATCACTATAGTGATACAGATAAAGATAAAAAATTAATCAGTGCAGTTGGTACCTATAGATGGAAAGATGATAAGGGGAAAGCGGTAAAAGAAAGTACCATATTCTATAATACAGATACCATAGCAAACACGACGAAGGTCTCGGAACTGGGGTTGGGGAATAAAAACCTCATTGTAAAGAAGATAGGAACAGGGGAATTAGGCATCTGCTATAATGGACAACTTCTCATCTATGATTATGGTCAAATCCCAGTGGATGTGATAAAAAATGGAAAGATACAGAAAGAAACTAGGTGGACTTATGTGCCGGTGGTAGTAGGGGATGATATTCATTATACGTGGTATCAAAATCAAAATGTACTGGCATACTCACTTGAAGGATTAAAAAATTATGCTCTTTTTGGTATGAAAGAAGGAGCAGTAAGGGGAACTGGACAACTGAAGATGTATACCTCTTATTGGATTGATTTTGTAAATATTCCACTGGAGGCGAAGAAGCGAGACGAGAAGATACTTTATCAGTTAGTGGATAAGTATAAGAATACACTAGACGAGAAGCAGGCATTCGAAGAATATCATAAGACCTTTCGTGAGACGTATAAGGTAGAGCAGGTGAACGGACATGACTACGTTACGGTGTACCCCAACATAAATAATTATATGGTAAAAGCCCTTCAGCAGTATGCGGCACTTGAAGAAAATCAACAGTACCGCATGACCGCAAGTATATCCGGTTGCGATAAAATCGAGATATCGATGTGGGTCAATGAAAGGAAGTATGATATTAGCTTTAGCGGAGACTGTGATTATATTGGGGATGAACTGCGTGATGGGAGAACCCAGACCTTGACGGATATCGAAATCTATCGGGTGAAAGATTCCATTGAGGACCGGGCTAAAAGTCGATATTTAGTAATCGCACAATATCGATTCGATAAAACGGAAGAGAAAAAACCGGAGGTAATTTCTCCGATTGTAGGGGAACCAAGTGAACTGGAAGCAGAGAGTGAGACCAGTATAGATGAAAAAGAGGCAGCTGACAGCCAGGCAGAGTACAAAGTGATAGCCGGAATTACAGCGAAATATGATAGCGTATGGGAGCGGCGTCAGAGCACCTACGAAAGCAATCTGCAGACAGTTCAGGTTACAAATAATACAGAGATGAAGCAAGCATTTATCGAAGAACAAGAGCGAATTAAGAAAGAAATAGAACAGAGGAAAACAAGCTATGAAACCGAGATAAAAACCGGTTCAAAGGTAGATGTCTCAGAAAAGAATGTAGAAGATCTGGAGAGTATTCTGGCTAATTGGGAACAAATTGTAATATTACAAAAAAAATTAGAATCGTTGTTGGCAGAACAGGGAGAGAGGGAAGTGGCGACCAAAGCCGAAAAAGAATCCAAAGAGACAAGTGAATCCAAAGAGACAAGTGAATCCAAAGAGGTAACAGTAGGTCAAACGGATGAGGAACTTCAAGCTGCCATCGATAAACTGGAAAAAGAAATTAATGAAAAGTATGGAGACATCGCAGCCACTCCACGTTCGCTTAAAATCACATATAAGGAGAAGGTGCTGTTAGACCCCGAGAAATTGTCAGAAGTACCGAATCGGCTGACCGATGATGCCGTAACGGCACTTAAAACGATGACCGAACAGTATAAAAGGATATGGACTTCTACGATGCAAATCAGAGAGGCGACTCGGCTGCTTGGAACCGCCTTCGGTGAAGCGGTAACCCCATTTTATGATATTGCATTAACCCAACTTGCACTTAGCTTGGGCGCGAATCCGTCGGCCAATGATGCGGAGAAGAAGCAACAGGAGATAGCTTCCCAGAGTCTGGGTGAACTGCGCACTACGTTTTGGAAATTCCCCTGGGAGGATGAGAATCTATCGGATAGCACTTACCTTCTGGAGAATAATCGGACATTTAAAACATGGTTAGAGCAGGAAGAGAAGAACTTAAGCCAATTGGATATCTATGCATCCAAGATGACGAATGAAGCCATTAACACAGAAGACGGAGACAAACACCCCTATGAGGATGGGTTTCTGGCATACTGGCATGCAGTGCAGATGATGGGGGCTCAGCTGAAGACGATAACGGAAGCTTATGAACTGCTTAATCAAACCAGAGACAGTTTAGAAGAAAGCAGTCCAATGAAGCTTGAACGGTTTGACCAGGTGACGTTTGAATATCAGCAGACGTTTTTACTGAATCAATGTGATAAAATGCAGGAATTGATTCAACAGGTAAACCAAGGAATGACGGACGATGTAATCAGTAAGGCAAAAAAAGAACTGAGTGAAATCAAGTGGAAAATTTCAATATCACCGGGCATTGGGGACGGTTCCATCTTAAAAACGGAGATAGAGACAAAGTCCAAAAGAATTGTATCGGGCCGATGGCTTTATCAGGATATCATAGGGCGTGAGTCAAGTCCGATATTCATGGAGCGAATCAGTGAGTCCAGAGCATTAACCAGCAATACAAAAGGGTATGTAAATTTCTTGAATTTGGCATGTGCAGATGATGGAACAGAATGGAGGCACGGTTCTGAATGGGCAGCTAGTGACGTTGGCTTGATGTGTGGTTATATTGATAGCCAGGATCGATACATAGGCAAAGATAATTATGCTCTGAACCAGCTGGTGAGTGGATTAGACAGTCAAGGAGATGCCATTGTCTTAGCAAGCGGTGAAAATCAGAATGATCAATCTATATTATTGCGTATGCGACTGAGATTTCAGAAGAATAACAAAAAAAATATCGGGAATATTTCTTATGGAAATTCTGATTGGATATATGGATCCTACACACCTAATACGATTACGGTCAAAACACAAGAAGATAAGACCACAATGTTGGATATTGATAAAGACAAAATTTATGCAGACACAAAAGCCAACGATACGACACAGATCGATACTGATTTCTTGAGTCGCGATCATACGGTATTCCTTCCGGATGATAGAGATAAAGACAATACATATTTTCTTAATATCTCTACGCAAGAGGGCGTGGTACTGTACAAGATTTCTCATAAGGAGAATACAGTAACAAAAGTATATGGTATTACGGATAACTGTTATTATAATGGAGCTCCAATGGAAGGAGGATACTTCCGGGGGTGGGTACAACCGAGGAAAAAAGGTGGCTATGATTTAGTCGTACTGGGATTTTGTAAGGAAGATACAAAGACAGAAATCAACGGTGTAGCACAATATCGGGATGTAGTCATGGATGATATCTACAAGGCTCACCTCTATAAGATGAATATAGGCATCCCATCAAGATATGCTATGGGACAATAAGCAGAAATAAGGAGGTTGCAGATATGCCGAATGAGAATGATAATACCATATTTATGGAAGCGTATAATCAACACTATAGGGGCTCTATGGGCGAGGATGCCAAACGTTATATGACAGGTGGGATGGTGACGCAGGATCTTAACAGACTTTGGCCTCAGACAAATTCCAATGTAGATATAACGGCTATGCCGGAATTCGATCAATTACCTCCGGACAATCCTTTGGTGGAGCAATTTAATGATAGAACAAATCCACTCAGAAGTCAGACTGTAAAAACACTATATGAGATGAGGCGCTCAGGTATGGCACGCTCGGAAGTCACCAGAAGCGATGGCTCTTCGTTGGATTTTCTTTTAACACTGCAAGTAAAGAAGGATCATCCTGAGTTTTATCTGGAGGAAATTATAAATATCGATCGTAGTCAAAATAAGGAAGAAATTGAAAGAATAAAAGAGGAAACAGGGTTACGATTGATGCAGCAGATGTCTACAAGAGAGGGACTTACAGATGTATTGAGCGGATGTAATAAGCTATATGCCGGTCTTGATTTTGGCCGTGAAGCTGAGTATGCAGCCGGAATATCACCAACATTGCCGGAAGAGGAACGAAAAGCTCTCTATAAGACCCCCGCGTGTGATGGTGCAATGACCGCATTTTATAGAACGCTTGGACTTCGGAGCGTGGGGTATTTTCAACTGACCAGTTCCATTGGATTGAGCGGGAGAGAAGTTGTCCTCGTTGGCGAGGTGACCGGGGAATTGGAGGAAAAGCTGCAAGATAAGCCATGGGCATTGGATACACGTAGGCAGTTGGCTGCCAAGATGGAGAATAAGTCAGAGATTCTTCAATTTCAGAATGCTCTTATGATGACGCGTCAAATGGGACGGTGCAGCAAATTCAGAGCCGAACTAATCGACAGTGGGTATCAACAAACGATATTGCCGGAGGCAGCCGTTGACTTGGCTCAATATTCTATCATAAGAGATAAAATGGCGGAAAGAGAACGAACAGGGAGAATATCGCTGCCATTTATTGAGAAAACAACCTCTCCCGATGAATTATTAGTAGCAGCAGCGATGAGTCAGGAAGAACGCCAGGAGATAGTGGTACATGGCTCAGAGATGTTAACCGATAAACTGCTTTATGATCTGAATCCACCTTCAGCGACGCCCACATATGATTTTACCAAATTAAGCCCGAATGCAGTGCTATCGGATCGCGTGATTGATAAAGTTCGGGGAATGAATCAAAAAATTAGTCTTGTTTTCGGTCTGGTCAATGACTATAAAAACAATCATCCGGAGAAGAAAAACGATGAGTGGGGAGATACCAGAGACTTCGTACACATAATTGATACCAGAAACCTGAGCGATGATCAAGTTAGGGAAAAAACCCAAAATACGTTGGATGATTATTACGATTTGGCTCATCCGGAAAAACGAAAGAGAATTTTGGATGAATTTATTGATGGAATTGACCATACGAACATAGCAGCGTTGGATTTATCCATACTGACAGCAAATCCACCAACCGATGAAGAAAAGATTAAAAAAAGCGAAGATGATGTGGTGAGATTATGTCAGAGAATCAGCAGGGATCAGTCGCCGGCGACAAAACTCAAGGAAAACAAAAGTTATGCGGACGCACGGTATGCCGATCCATTAAAGAGGGCTCATTATGAGGATATGATTCAACTTGCCAATTCAATCGGAGGCTATATCAATAACACGGTTGTTTTTAATAGTGGATATACCGATGCTACATTAGTGGGACCACCTGGAGAAGAAGCAAAGGAGGTATCGCTAAAATTTCCGTTGTGCACAACCATTTGCGCGATGAAGCTTTACCTAGATAAGGAATCACATATATCCGGAAAAAAATCAGATGGTGTACTTCCGCTACTTGCAACGGCTCCATTCGATGAGGTGGTAGGAATCGAGAAAATGCGCAGACCATTGGACGACAGAAGTATCTCTTCAGCGGTGAATATATTGGATGGAGTGCTTAACGGGAATTTCATGCAGGAAAAAAAGGATTGGAACCAAGGTGGGATTAAGAATCTCTCAGAACTTTTTTTTATCGATGGTAAAAGTGTCGAAGAATTATATGGGTCAGTATATCAGGATTTACCGGAGGCAGATAAAGAAAAAGCATTACGGGCAGAAATCATGTCTGCGGTTATATCCGGCGAGCATCACATAGATATGGCAGCATTGTTGCCGAATTCGGATGGAAGTATGGAAGTTCAGATGTATGGACTGAAGACGGATTTATCTTTTCTTGATCAAAAACAGAAAGAAACAGGTCATTGGTATCAGACCCTGAATTCAAAAAAAGCAGAGAAGAACTGGAATAATGACAAGGGAAGAGATACTCGGCTGGAAGCAGAGAAGATGGTGATTTCGGAGAAGATGATGACGACCATCCAAAAGAGTATCATTGAAAAAGAAGCAAGTATACGGGCAGCAGAGGAAGTGAACCGGGTGAAACCGGAAACGCAGGCAGAAGTGGCGAGAACAGAGATAGACTTAAATACCCTTTGTAATCTGACTGTGAAAAAAACGGAAGCACAGCCTCCGGCCATGGAACATGCACCTGAGAAGAGTATTGGAAAATAGTATCTTAAATAGAAAGGGGAAAAATGAATCCAAAAGCACAGGAATATTGGGATAAAAACTATTCGAAGATGAATGCGGAATGGAAGCAGTATATAAAAAAAGAGCATCTCAAAAACTTTTACGGTACAATGGGCAGTGTAAATGAGGTGTTGACAAATACAGCTTCCTATGAGTTTGATATGCGAGATCCTAACGATAAGAATAAAGTTTTATTAGCAAATGAAAACCTATCGGTTATATCAGATCCGGAGATTTCTTCTGTACTCATGGCTGAAACTGTAACAGAGTTTCAAAAGCAGAAAAGCGAAATTAGAGGAGCTACCGGAACGCGTAAAGCACTGGGTGAGTTTTTACTGGCTTGTCAGGAAGTGCTTGGGAACAAAGTAATTGAGCTAAATGCAGAAACAGCAGTAATCGATTATTTCACCATTAGTCAAGACGCAATTCATGATCGAGTATCTATAGATATTCCCAGCGATGTTAAAAAACAGATGCGTGACTATGGAGGAGGTGAGCTTCCGGCAATTCGTGAAGCTGCCCGAATCGTGCATTCGTCCCTTATAAATATCGGTTTGCAGGTTGTTTACGGAGATGAGCGGGATGTGCTATCCATTCAAAGACCGCGAAATCAGGGGGAAAGCGAAATTACATATGTAGATGCACTGTATGCGCAGGCAAAAAACGAACAGAATAAACATAAAGAAAACATGCCTGTAGTGGCTTTTCCGGATATTTATGACTATAATGGACTTTTTGCCGAGATATCATCAAAACCGGAATTTAAACAATTTAGAGATATGACATTTGAGAAACTTGTGGATCCCTCCTATCTTAAAATGATGACTGACGGAGGCGGCAGGGAATGGCCGGAAACGGCGGAGTATCAGGTGAAGCGTTCCGCATACATTGATCAGGAAGAATTTCTTTACAGTAAGGAAGAAAGTGGTAAATCTGCAGAAAAACTGCTGTGCGATTACTATTCGTCCAAAATTAATGACTTAGCCGCAACGCATAACATGAAAACGATGACCCCGTATGATTTAAGCAGCTTTTTTTACAATCAAAGTCAAAATGAAACGATTACAAAGGCAGCAGATCAAGCCATAATGATTAAAGAGATAGAGAATTTGAACTTTGGAAGACAATGGTATAATCTGAATATAGGGGCGACTATTGGGAAAAAAAATGAAGCTCTTTTGAAAGAAGGCGGAAAGAGCTTCGCAGATATTATCTTTATTGGAGGCAAAAGTGTTCAGGATCTATATGGAGAAAGATACCGGGATATGCCTTACTATTTACGGAAACAGGCGATGGAATCCCAGGTGACCGCTGCAGTTTTAAAGGCGGAGCTTCCGATTACGGTGGCGGCATTCAAGCTGGGAGACGATAAACAGATTGAAATCGATATGTCTCATACGACTGTAGTTCTGCGAAATGTAGAACCCTTTCAGAAGACGGAGGCAGAACGGGTGGCATATCGTAATAAACAGAAGTTTGTAAATGAAAAATCAATATTTGAAAAAGCTTATAACCATACTCTTTTTTCTATAACCGGGGACAATGCGAAAAAGTATATGATTGGTGAACATTCCGAAGCGGATATGAACCGGATATTTGGTAATGACATCAATGTAGATGCATCCATACTTGAGACAATTATGACCATGCAGGTAAAAAAAGACCACCCTGAGTATCATCTGGTGGATATTATTAACCCGGAAAAGAGTGCCGATCAAACGCAAATCGAAAATCTTAAGCAAGAGGTGGGGGCACGTTTGATGGAACAGATGGCAACCCGCGAAGGACTGGAAGCAGTATTGGGAGGCTGTAATGAACTGTTTACCCAATTGGAACTGGGTTTCGAAGCCGAATACGCAGCCGGAATTCCACAGAATCTATCGGGTAGTGAAAAAGAAGATCTTTATAAAGATGCCAAGTATCATGGTGCCATGTCGGCTTTTTATGTAAGTACACGGAAGATAATGCAGGGATATGAACAACTGGTTGGAGAAATTGAACATACCCGTGAACCAGCGAATCAGACAGCTTCTAATCCTGAAGAGAAGTTACAGAATAATAGGTCAGTGTTGGAAATGCGTCAGAGATTAAAATTATCGGAGATGACAGAACGGAGGCAGTATCAGAATGCGCTTGCGGTTACCAAACAGGTGGGTGAAGCCAGTGCAGAAACAGCTCAGTTTATAATTGATGGTGCTATCGATGCGGTATCAGATGGAGTTACAGCGGCATTTGCCAAACTTTCAGTTATGAAGGAAAAATTGATGGGTGGACAGCCGGCAGGTAAGGTATGGCTGCCTTTTACAGAGGACGAGATGTATGAAGGTACCGATCAGCTGATATCGGAGATGAGCCCGGAGGATCGGCAGCAGATGGTGTTGACGAATCGTACTCCGGATGTTCTAAAAGCGAAATTGGCTTACAACTTGGATCCGGCTCCAAAGATTCCTTTATATGACATAGAAAAATTCAATCCGGATGCCATATTGTCCGAGGGTGTCCTTATAAAGCTGAGGGAAGCAGATCGAAGACAATCAATTGGGAGTGCGGTTGTTCGGGACTATCTTAAGAACCATAAGGAGATAGGGGATGGAAGCAATATCGATACGAGGGATCTTTATAATCTTATTGATACAACCGGTCTAAGCGATGATGAAATTAAAGAAAAAACAGGGACTATGGTCGAAGATTATTATGATACAGAACATCCGGAGAAACGAAAAACGATTTTGGATGACTTTTATGATCGCGTTGATTTTTTGGATGTACGGACATTGGATTTATCGGTTTTAACAACAAATCCACCGACAGATCCGATTCAAAGAGAAAAAAGTGAATCGGATGTTGTAAAGTTGATATGGAGAGTAGATTGCGATCAAGGGGTAACTGTAAAATTAAAAGAAAACCCGGAGTATGAAAAGGAACGCTATGCCGATCCAATAAAAAAAGCACATTTTGATAATCAGTCCGATCTCATGATGGCATATGATTCTTATATTATAAATACAGTATTCGACAATGGGGGATATGATAGAAGAGGCATATCCGGGGAGCCCAATAATAGTCACCGAATGGTAGCCCGGAAAGACTATACGACCAATGTAATCACTGCGATGAAGGTATATGGTGACAGAGAGTCTTGCATGTCCGGTGGAACACCGGATGGAATTCTTCCTTTTGTAGCGCCGGATTCCCTAGGCAACTTACTTGGAATCGAAAAAGCGGGCAGACCTCTGGATCGTAAATGGATCATAAATGGATCAATTGAGTTACAGACGAGATTTGATATTCCCTTTTTTGCCCAATCCGAGAAAAAAGACTTGAATCTTTGTGGAATCAATCAACTTTCAGAAACCTTCTTTATCGATGGTAAGAGCGCAGAAGAGGTATATGGAAATCAGTATAAGAACTTATCTGAGAAGCAACATGAGGCGGCCATTTGTGCGGAGATTATGTCTGCTATCGTATCCGGCGAGCATCATGTGGATATGGCCATGTTGACTCCAACGGCGGAGGGCAGTGTAGATATTCAGATGTATGCGATTAAGGCGGATTTATCCTGCTTGGATGCAAAACAAAAAGAAGTGGGACATTGGTACCAGACTCTTAATTCTAAGAAAGCGGAAAAAACTTGGAACAATGACAAAGGAAGAGATGCTCGCATGGAAGCAGAGAAGACTGTGCTGGCAGAAAAGATGATGGTAGTTTTTGAAAAGAATATGATAGCCAAAGAAAAAGCTGCACTTTTAAATTCGACAGCCGTTCCGACAGCCGTTCCGACAGCCGTTCCGACAGCTGAGCCAAGGCGTGAAATTGAATTTAAGGAACTTTGTAAGGAGGTAGCGGTCAAGACGATGGCACCGATAAGGGAGAATGAACACGTCCCTGAGAAAGGAATCAACAAATAACCGGATGATAAGTTTTATTTTGATTGAGCAGGTGAATTATGCTGAGATTGACAGAAAAAGCTTCAATGGATAACCTGAATGTAGCGATTGATCAGGTACTTTTATATATCGCGGATTTTATTGCTTTGTCAAGTGAACAGGAGAATGAAATTCGCACCATTTGTGAGGAAACCCTTGTAAATATCATTCACTATGCATATGAGGATGACGGCGATATGACAGTAGAAGCCGAATATGACGAAAAAAACGATTGTCTGAGATTGTATTTTATGGACAATGGTGTGGCATTCAATCCCCTTCTAAAGAAAAAACCGGATTTGACAGAAGATGTTATGGAACGAAAAGTCGGCGGTCTGGGCATTTTCATGGTCAGAGAACTCTCGGATGCGGTAACCTATGATCGAATCGGCAATACAAATAGATTAGTAATACTTAAACAATACACCAAGGAGGCAAAAGGCAGAACGCTGTAAGGCGAATACTTTTTGATTAAAAAATGCGTATAACATTTCGAGAGCTATTAAAGAAAGCGGATGTCGGAGTATCAACCGGTGTATATGCACAGGAGAGCAGCGATGTGCTGGATTTTCTTGTAGCAGAGGAAGCATTCATGGAAGTGGTGCCGGGAGCAGTTACCGATGGGATATTTGACATTTTGGATCAAAGATCCCAATGTGTGAATGCGATGAAGGAATGTGCGGAGTACAGAGCACTTTTACATGCGTGGCACGAGGCTGCCGAACAGATTAAGGCTGCAAGGAATGACGTAGAAGAAATCAGGCAGCTGCGCATCCGGAAGAAAGAGCTGGAGGCAGATTTAAGAGATTTGGAGCAGCAATATGAAAATACGGCTAATAGGCACTTGTTTGGCACGGATGTTCACCCGGGGACGATGATTTCTTTTAAGCAATGCGTCATCGGGACTTCGATGCGGGAACTGGCAAAGAAGATTCCGCTATTGCGAAAAATAAAGGGAAATAAGCTTTGGGAGATGCCTATTTTTACCGACCACATTTCGGAACTGTGTAGAGCCTTGAAAGAAAAACGTAAATTAGGCGTAATAGGTGGTCCCTGCCTATTTGGCAAATGGGAAATGGGAATCATAATCGCAGAAAAAGATGGTGAAAGTTTAGAGTTTGATTTTTCATCAGGAAGAAAATATCAGCGCTGTGGTGAGTGCATCCGCGAGGAAGAGGGAGACGTAGAAGACTATATTCGGGAAAACGCCGATCATATAAAGGCTATTCATTTTAAAAATTATAAACAAAATCTGACATCACAGGAATACGATGCGTTGCAGTATGTATATGAGTTTGCCGATAAATTTTGTGCACCGGCGTTTATACCGATTCCGGATCTGTCCTATCAAAAATATCTAAAGAGTCTATTAGTGGATATAGAAGATGAGACAATTAAAGAAGAGGCAGAAGCCGAATTTTGCCTCCTGTCTGCCGAAGCAGCTAAACTTTTTATCAATTGTATGAAAAGGCTTTCACAGGAATATCCAAATGTGGATGTTACGATATTACATAATGGGGAAGAAGAATTAAAAAGTATTTTTGAAGAAAAAAAGGAATATTATTTAAAAAAAAAGCCGAGATTGCTTCGCCAATTGACCAGAAGGGTGGATTGGAAGGAGGCAATCAAGGATTATATTACGATGCCTGCTCTGCCATTTTATCTAAATGGAATCAGAGATATTATAGAGGTAGACTGCATTGACGAGATGGAATCTTACCGAAAATGTCTTAAAATTCACGGAAATGAATTAAATATCTATCCGTTTTTTTATGCAGATCGATTGAGCAAAGATGGAAAACATGCCATATTTTATGCAGCTCCGGAATTTAAAGAATATCCGGATATAGGGGGGGAATATTGATGGTGAAATCAACTGCCACTAAGGCAGGTGTCTTTTTGTTAGGCTGCTTTTGTCTGGTGGCAGCTGTATTATTAAGATGGTATTTTCCTCTTTCTCCGACTATGGGGGAGACCGTAGCATATCCTTCTTTTATGACTACCGATGAAGGGGGTAATACCTATCTGATCGATGATAGTAAATGTGAGATTTTGAAAATCGGAATCGACGGGAAAGTACAATATCGTCTATCTTCCGATGCCCACGGGAAAGGACAATTTTCTCAGGCAGAAGAAGCGGTAGCGGATGCAGAGGGAAATCTGTATGTGCGTACGATGGACTGGGATACCAATGGACTTCAGATCATGAAAGAACAGATTTTACGATA
The DNA here is from genome assembly GCA_036634775.1 of Clostridium sp. Taxonomy (GTDB): domain Bacteria; phylum Bacillota; class Clostridia; order Lachnospirales; family Lachnospiraceae; genus Otoolea. The sequence continues at coordinate 4,654 of JAVWRQ010000006.1, read as the reverse complement.
TGATAAATATGGAATTTATGATAAAACAATCTATCAGCAGGATTACACGGAAGGCAGCGAACGGATCGGAAAACATCGCATCTTTGCACTCACGCCGACGCGGAGAGGAATTCAGTTTATTACCATAGAAACACAGGGATATCAACTGCATTTTTCAGACGGAGAAACAATGGGTTCAGAAGTATATGCATGGGAACACAGTGGTGATATACAAAATTTTTCCATTGGAAGAGATGGAAACAGTGTATATGCAGTGGATAAAAGAGGTGATATATATCATTGCACCAAGAGCGGGAATCAGCTTATTTATGCACCGCCCGGCGCCTCGTATCAATTGCCCTACTATCTGACTTCCGGTTATGATGAAACCCTGTATGCTGCCGATATCGCAAATGAAAGTATCCTTGCATTTCGAGACGGAAAGAAAGAAAAAGAGTATGTGATTGGTGACTTGTTTGGCGAATATGCGGGGGTCGAGCTGTCAGATGCTATTTTACTGAGTATCAACCTGTCAGGAAGAGCAGAGGCGCAGCAGCTGAGTGTGGTATATGACCAGTCGGTGGGACTGTTTACAATAAATGCAGGTGGGAAAATCGAGAGTGGGGTTGCAACGGAGCGGTATACCTATGGGGGTTTACCGATCGTAGTGGAGCTGCTGCAGATGGTATTATTTGTCGCAGGACTGGTTATCCTAATCTGTTTTGCTGTGTTTGGATTGAATTGGCTGATAAAAAAAAGGTATTTTGCTAAATGGCATCTGCTTTTAGTCACGATTGCCTGTATCATTGCAACGGCAGTGGTAGTAGTCCCCAATGTGCTGCGGGAATTTCGCAAAATATACATTGAAGCTCAGGTAGAACAGATGCAGATGGCGGCGCAGATTGCTGTATCCAATATTGATATTAATGATTTAAATGGGGTGGTTTATCCTGGTGATTATGGAAGCGATGCCTATAAAAATCTTCAGTCATTTATGACCGGGGCAATTGATAAACACTATGATTACAGTAATAAAATGTACTGTAATCTCATCAAATATGAGAATGAGCGGTCTTATGCAATTTCTTATTTAGATCAGTCTATTGGTGCCTATTATCCTCTGGATCAATATGAGAAAAGTGAGTTGGAAGAGGTATACAGTACTGGAAATTCCTATATTAATAAGGGTAAAGATGATTCCAGCGGCTCTTATATCTATGTAAAAAGTCCGGTTAAAGATGTTGCCGGGAACGTGTGCGGTGCGATTGAGATCGGCATGGTACTCTATAGTTTAAATGATAAAATCAGCCGGATTTTTCTGGATATTATTATTAAAGTGGCACTTCTTGTAATTGTAGCGGTGTTCCTGGTAAATGAGGCCAGTGGATTTTTTGCCGGCAGAAAGAAACACAGGGAGGAACCCGGACTTCCGATGTCCTATGTTAGACTAGGGGTACTATTCTGTTATACTGCATTTAATATGCCGTCCTCTTTCTTACCGGTTTTCATGGAATCACTCTATGATGGCAGTCTGCCTTTTGACCGGGCACTGGTCGGTTCTCTGCCGCTTACGGTTAATTTCTTTCTGATGGGGGCAGCAGCACTGGTGGCAGCACCACTTCTCAGGCGGCTGACGTTTCGTTACACGATGGCTTTGGGGGCGGGATTTTCCTTTGCCGGTGATTTGATGATGGCACTGTCCGGCGATTACTGCATTGCATTCTTTGGACTTGCATGTAACGGAATTGGTACCGGACTAGTGATAAGTATATTATCTGCCAGTGTAGCAGCTACCGATACAAAGACCCAACAGGAAGGATTTTCGATTATGAACAGTTCTTCATTATCCGGAATTATCTGTGGTATGGTAATCGGGGGAACCGTGGCAGAGCGCTTTGGCCAGTCGCGGGTATTCTTTTTTTCATCGGCACTGTGGGCAGGTATTATCATACTATTCCTAGTAATTGGCAAACGTTTCCGTTCGGGAGCCTGTTCGGAAAAAGCAAAGGGGAAATCGGCAATTACTTTTTTATCTGCGCCTAAGCCGATGGTGTATCTTTTACTGATACAGATGCCATATATTGTATTGAATGGTTTTATTAGCTATTTTGTACCGGTATTTGCGAACTCCGGTGGAATGACAGAATCCAGAATCAGTCTTTTGCTGGTGCTTAATTCCCTCACGGGGGTTTTCTTAAGCATGGCGATTACAGACCGCCTATATGGGAAATATGGGAAACGAACTTTGTATTTATCAGAAATACTTTCACTTTTTGCTATATTACTATTTACGTTGCATCCCACTATACCGATGTTGGTTCTGACCGTATTTTTATTGGGTATTTCCAACAGTTTTGGTACACCGGTCAGAAACCTGTACTTTTGCAGACATAAAGAGGTACAGGAATACGGAGAAGATAGGGCAATGGGCATTTATAACTTTTCCGATAATTTAGCAGATTCAGCCGGAAGTAGTATCTTTGCAGCTATTGCCAATACTGGAATATTGACCGGTACGATTATTTTGACGGGACTATCCGTGGGTGCGATGGTCATCTATTCTTTTATAACTGGAAAAGACCGGGATGAGATGAACAATACGATAAATAATGAGGTCGGGGGGAGAATCAATAATGAGAGATAAGAAAATTAAAAAATTAAGTATACGAATTCTTCTTACCTGTAATGGTTTTTCATTCATACTAAGCCTCATCATTGGATTTGTGGGATTTGCTACTTACTACAGGGGAATGATGCAAAAGTATCAGGAATATCTGACCGGTATCATTCATCTGGCATCTGATGCGGTAGTGGAGGATGATATGGAGATGTGTATCAAATCACTGAAGAAGAGCTCTGTATATGAAGAAACGCAGCAGGAGTTCAACCGTTTGCGTGAACATACCAATATTGAATATTTATATCTGATTGTTCCAAAGAATGAGAATGAATTGGATAATATGATGTATGTTATGACCGGAACAACAAAAGAGGAGAAAGAAAAATATGGCGACAGCATCAGTTTGGGTGATTACTCAGGACATGAATATCCGATAGAGGTAGTGAAACAATATAAATATTATATGAAGCAGGGGGATGGAATTTCATTTTACCCCAATCATACGGAGTTTGGTTATATGTATACCGGCGTGATGGCAATCTCCAACTCAGAGGGAAAACCGGTGGCGGCTCTCTCAGCAGATATATCCATGAATGAAGTGTACAAAACGATGGCACTTTATGTGGTGATTATTCTAATCGGTGCCGGTTCACTCACTACTTTTTTCTTATTTTTGCTGCTTTGCAATCTGAATCATAATATAGCCATCCCCATTAACCAGCTTGCTGAATGTGCTTTGAATTTTGTACACGAGAGTCGGGATGCAGAGAATCCGTCAGCACTTCAGATGACGATGCCGGAGATTCATACAGGAGATGAAATTGAGCGTCTGGCAGAATCGCTCATGGGAATGTCTTCCGATATTCGAAATTACATGGACGATTTATCTCGTGTAGTTTCCGAGAAAGAGCGAATCCAGACAGAATTAAATGTAGCGACTCAGATTCAGGCCGATATGCTGCCGGGAATTTTTCCGGCATTTCCACAGCGTCCCGAATTTGATATTTATGCTACGATGAATCCGGCAAAAGAGGTCGGCGGAGATTTTTATGATTTCTTTTTGATAGATGAGAATCATTTGGCTGTCGTTATGGCAGATGTCTCGGGAAAAGGAGTTCCCGCGGCTCTGTTCATGGTAATTGCTAAAACTCTGATTAAAAACCATGCACAAAATGGAGAGCAGCCAAGTGAGGTGTTTAGCCACGTAAACCGTCAGTTGTGTGAAAGCAATGAAGCGGGATTGTTTGTTACGGCCTGGATGGGGATCATGGAGATCAATACGGGCAGAATGACTTATGTCAATGCAGGACATAATCCCCCTCTAATCTGTCGCAAGGATGCTTCTTTCGAGTATCTCAAATGCAAACCGGGATTTGTACTGGCCGGTTTAGACAACATGAAATACACTCAGGCGGAATTGGAATTTCATCAGGGTGATATTCTGTATCTGTATACAGATGGTGTGACAGAGGCAGAGGACGTGCATCAGGAATTATATGGAGAGGAACGATTGAAGTATAATCTGAATATGCAGAAAGAAAATTCGCTGGAGGAGATGCTCCGGGCAGTAAAAATCGATATTGACAATTATGCATCAGGCGTACCTCAGTTTGATGATATTACGATGCTGGCACTCCAATTACTCACTGTTTAAGCTGTTTGCAATCAATCTTTCTAAGAAAAATGGTAAGATTTCTGAACATAATAAAGATGTACTTATTAAAAACAATAATTTTTTCTTAAAACAAGTAAAAAATATATCGAAAAGTAAAGTTTTTTCTGCACAGAGAAAAAACTTTACTTTTTCTTGAGCCAAATGTGGACGTATATATCACCGGCTCCAATGCCTATATGCTGTCGGGAGAGCTTGCAACCTTACTATCTGGCATCTACAACACCATTTTAATCAAGGATGTTGCCAAACGAGAGGGGATTACCGATGTCTCTCTGCTGGAAAGCATTGTAAAATTTGTTGCAAGTAGCATCGGCAGTCCGATTTCTGCAAAAACGCAGAGCAGGCGGCGGTTTGTTGTATATGAGATTAGGTGTCTTTAC
>JAVWRQ010000005.1:0-69755 GCA_036634775.1 Clostridium sp. | reverse complement strand
TGAGGTCTTTCACGAGCTTAGTGAACATGATATACTATGAACACTTAGCGAGGTTATGCACGAGCTTAGTGAGAATGCACATCTGGACACTTAGTGAGGTCTTTCACGAGCTTAGTGAACATGATATACTATGAACACTTAGCGAGGTTATGCACGAGCTTAGTGAGAATGCACATCTGGACACTTAGTGAGGTCTTTCACGAGCTTAGTGAACATGATATACTATAAAAATATAGAATTGAATTATATTAGAGGTGGAAAACTGAAATGAGAACAACAATAAAAGATGTCGCAAAATATGCAAATGTATCTCCGGCAACAGTTTCTTTGGCGTTAAATAACCGAACCGGTGTCAGTGCAGAAACAAAAAAACGAGTCCTCCAGGTTGTTGAGACCCTTGGATATATTCCAAATCCAATAGCAAGAGGATTAGTATGTAAAAAACAGTATGTACTGGGATTGGTTGTGACCAATATAGACAATCCTTTTTTTAGCGAACTTATTATTCAAGTACAAAATGCTATTGAAAAAACAGAATACCGTCTACTTTTAGGTACTTCTGGGGATGAGGTATACAAAGAAAAAAAGACTATTGAATATATGATTGATCAAGGGGTAGATGGTCTTTTAATTGTTCCCTCTCGCGATGGAGAACAAGATTTAGAACATCTGTATCACTTAAAACAGTTAGGAATTCCCTTCGTTTTTGTTACAAGTAGTTATAAAGGCATTCAGGCTGACTGCGTGATGTCAAATCTTGAGAATGCAATGTATGAGGCCACTCGGTTTTTGATTTCACATGGTGAAAAAAAAATTTATTTCATCACAGATAATCGGGAACTTTTACTTTCTTCAGAACGTATTCGTGGTTATCAGCATGCTTTCACAGAACAGAATATGAAGTATAAAGATGAATGGATTATAGAGACTATTCCGAAAATCGAAAATGGAATTTTAGAAACTGAGAAGATTCTTGAGAATGATCATCCGGATTCCATTATCACTTTGAATGCAATTGTTGCTATGGGGGTCATGAAGTGCCTTCGTGACCATAATATAAAAGTACCGGACGACATCTCATTAATTTGTTTTGATGAATTGCCTTATTTATCGATTCTTTATACGCCTGTTACATCAATCAAGCAGTCAGTAAAGGAAATCGGGCAAATGGCACTTCAAAAACTAATAAGTCGGATTGATGGAGGAGATACTGAATTTGTAACCGAATATCTTCCGGTGGAGATGATCTTAAGGGAATCTACAAAAAACAGGATGGGAAGCAGTGACAAAACAGGAGATTCCCTATGAATTATGATGCTTTAAAATACAGTTATCCATCTCGCCGAAGCGTAGTTTATGGCCGCAAGGGTATGGTATGTACTTCCCAGCCACTGGCGGCACAGGCCGGATTAGATATGATCAAAAAAGGTGGCAATGCCATTGATGCAGTGATTGCTACGGCTGCCTGCATGACGGTTTTGGAACCAACTTCGAATGGAATTGGAAGCGATGCATTTGCGTTGGTCTGGACGAAGGGAAAGCTGCATGGACTGAATGCCAGCGGTAAGGCACCTATGACACTTGACACGGATACGGTAAAAGGTTTAGGATATGACAAGATGCCAAAAAGAGGATGGATTCCCGTCATGGTGCCGGGGGCTCCTTCGGCATGGGCAGAACTTTCCGAACAATATGGGCGATTGCCTTTTGAAGAAGTTCTTTTGCCTGCGATTACATATGCAGAAGAAGGATATGCGGTATCACCGATTATATCCAGACTGTGGGGAAACGCATTTGACGAGTTTTCAAAAGAATGTTCGGGCGCAGAATATAAACCTTGGTTTGACACATTTGCACCCGGTGGACATGCTCCTGCAGCAGGGGAAATCTGGCGTTCAAAAGAATTGGCAAAGACCCTTAAAGAAATTGCCGCAACAAAATCAGAGTGCATGTACAGAGGCGAATTAGCAGACGAAATCGACGCATTTTCTGCAGCGACAGGTGGATATATTCAAAAATCCGATTTGGAAAATTATTGGTGCCGGTGGGTCGATCCAATCCATACCAATTATAGAGACTATGATATTTGGGAGATTCCACCTAATGGAAATGGAGTTATTGCCCTGATGACGCTGAATCTTTTGAACGGTTTCCGGTTTACAGAACGGGATACGGCAGAAACCATTCATAAACAGTTAGAAGCTATGAAACTGGCATTTACCGATGGAAAGACCTATGTAACGGACGAGACCGTAATGAAGGTCACCGTAGAAGACCTTCTTTCAGAGCAGTATGCGAAAGAACGTCGTGCACTCATCGGAGCATACGCTATGGAGCCGTCAGCCGGCGATCCCAGATGCGGTGGGACGGTATATATGTGTGCGGCAGATGGTGAAGGCAATATGGTTTCTTATATCCAAAGTAACTATTGTGGGTTTGGTTCCGGAATCGTGATTCCGGGTACCGGCATCAGTCTGCAAAATCGGGGTTATAGTTTTTCACTCGACAAAGCAGATGAAAATTGTCTGGAACCGGGGAAAAAAGCATTTCACACCATTATTCCGGGATTTGTAACAAAAGGTGGAGAAGCCATCGGCCCATTTGGGGTGATGGGTGGATTCATGCAGCCGCAGGGACATGTTCAGGTGATTACGAATACACTGGATTTCCACATGAATCCTCAAGAGGCACTGGATGCCCCCAGGTGGCAGTGGGTGGGCGGAAAAACGATTGAAGTGGAGAGGGGATTTCCCTATGCGCTGACCGAAGAACTGGTAAGGCGTGGACACGATATAAAAGTACTTCCTGAATCGCTGACATTTGGCCGTGGACAAATTATATGGAAGGATGAGCAAGGCGTGCTGATCGGTGCGACCGATTCCAGAGCAGATGGAACGGTAGCAGTCTGGTAAATCTTGTCCGAAACTTATTTGAGAGGAGATTTACATGAAGGAACTAATTGCGATTTATATTGCCTTTTTTAAAATGGGAGGTGTGACCTTTGGAGGCGGATATGCCATGCTGCCGATTTTAAGAAGAGAATGTGTAGAAAAAAGACATTGGATCACGGAGGAACAAGTGATGGATTATTATGCCATCAGTCAGGGACTCCCCGGAATTATTGCGGTCAATGTATCGGTTTTTATTGGTTATCGTCTGAAGAAAGTCAGCGGCGGTATCGCTGCGGCACTGGGGTGTGTATCTCCCAGCATTATCATTATTAGTATTATTGCCGAATTTCTTTCTAATTTCCAGGATAATTTAATCATCAGACATGCTATGGCGGGGATTTCCATTTGCGTAGTAGCCTTGATTTTAGATTCAGTGATCGGTTTGTGGAAAAAAGGAGTAAAAGATATTTGGGGGATCTTCATCTGTGTTGCCGTTTTTGCAATTACTGAGTTTACTTCTATTTCGCCCATGTTTGTCATCCTAGCGGCCGGAATTCTGGGTATTGTTTTAAAAAGTATTAAATTATCCGGAGATAAAGAGGTGCCGAAATGATATTACTTAGACTGTTTATTGAGTTCTTTAAGATCGGTTTGTTTGCGGTCGGAGGCGGTATGGCTACGATTCCGTTCCTTCAGCGTTTGAGCGAGAGTACCGGATGGTTTTCAGTCAGTTTTATCACCGATATGATTGCCATTTCCGAGTCTACCCCGGGTCCCATGGGAATTAATATGGCAACCTATGTGGGGTATAATATGGCCGGTCTCCTAGGTGGGGTAGTGGCAACTCTGGGAGAGATACTTCCGGCGATTATCATCGTTACCTTCGTCTCCAGATCTCTGGAAAAATTCAGTAATAATAAAAAAATCGATTATATTTTCTATGGTCTCCGACCGGCGGTAACCGGATTAATCGCGGCAGCGGGATTTGCTGTTTTAAAAATTACATTTTTCAGAAGTACGGCAATCGATACTTCTCTGGTTGATCAAATCGCATGGGGGAAAATAATCTATTTTATTATCATATTTATTCTAATTAAAAGATATAAAAAGCATCCTGTTTTTTATATTGCACTATCGGCAGTGGCCGGTGTTGTTCTGGCTCCCTATTTCATTTGAGCATTCCATGTCGAAACTTGCGACTGAAATTACTTCCATTTTTTTGCTAAATGCATTATAAATATAGTGTTTACAGAAAAGATAAAGGGAGGCAGAGTTATGGAAGAGTCAAAGCAAATCACCTTGTTGGAGGCGGAAAATTCCAAATTAAAAGAAGAAAACGAAGTACTGTTTAAAGTGGTGGGTCGGATGAGAAACAGTATTAATTGTTTGATTGAGCGTTACATTGTGGGAAATGACAATAAATAAAATAGTAAAACGACAAACAAAAAGACGAAACAATCCATTATTTTCACAATGGTTCGTTCCGTCTTTTTCTTCATAAATAGTTTCACTTCTCTTTTAATCTTTTTGTCATATCCCAGATCAAATCATGCATCCAACCAATGGTATTTTCTTGCTCTTGATTTTCCAAGAGAAGTTCTGCATTTTGAATATTGAGTGTTCGTATTTGAAACTGCAGTTCTTCAATTTCACCTTCCAACTGATGGATAATTGACTGGGGATCACAGACTTTCTCCAATTCTGTAATTCGCTGCACGACAGAGGAATGAGGTGTTAGGTCACCGGATATCTGACTGGAAATAAGAACGTCCCTCATATCAAATTCCAGATTCATAAAACTTTGATAAGACATAGGAAGCAAATTCATAATTTCATGGCAATCGTGACAAACGGCATTGTGTGTCAGTTGATAATATCCGTACCTACCACATGCGGGACAATAGTAAACATTTAAATTACGCATATTTTTCATCTCCTGTCCGTAGCATATCTCACTATAAAATTATAGGGCTACCTATATTAAACGTTTGAAACTACAAAACAGAACCGAATAATTGAAAATATTTAAAAATAATTTTTTATAATAAAAATACCGTGGTTCCGGAATGTCCGGCCTGCGGTATTTTTGAACGGATGACATAGTTATATTACTGAATTATTCCGGCACTGTCAACTGTCCAGATGGTATCATTTGTATCTTTGATATCTTTAAATCCTTTTCCCAACTCTGGTTTTGCGGTAGAAGTCGAGGCGGAGGAGGATTTCTGGATGCTGCCACCCGTGTTGACAAGATACTGTTTTTCTCCAACAGTAACGGCTTTATAGCGGAGTTCTGCATCGGCTTTTTGTAAAAGTCCATTTAAATAAACCTGATTTTCACGTTCTCCGTGGAATCCCTGACCTTTAAGTGATCCTTTTGCGATAAAGTACCAAGTCTGGTTCTCTTCGGAATCCTCATCATAGATTGTCTGCTTTCCGGTCATCATTTCTCCGTTTTCATTAAAATAAAAGGTAGAATTATGACCGTTGTCACCTGCAAGCTGCTGTAGGCCGGTCTGCATTTCTCCATATTCATTAAATGCGTATTTTTTGGAATTGATCGTGAATAGCTCCAATCCCGGTTTGGCAGCGTGGAAGGCAACCCCATTCTTAAAGTAAAATGTATAGGTGTTGTCACTTTCACTAAGTCCAGGAGCCCCTTCGATGGTGTACCAGCCAATCGCGCGTCTGCCGCCTTCCAGGGCATCATAGTAGCGGAAATTCTTTAAAGAAAGTGCTGCAGTTTCACTTGCAGATGCATCACTGTCTGTAGCAGGAGCGGCAGCTGGTTTTACAAAGCCCGCTTCAATCAGATTGACCCAGCCGGTCTGCATCTGACCATCGATAAATGTATAATAGTAGTCACCAATCTTCCGATCCATCTGGTCCTTGATCATTTTTCCGTTTTCATCCAGATAGCACCAGATTTCTTCATCGTCGGTCTCATGTGTCATATCTTCTAACAGAATCCAGCCTGTTTTTCTGGAACCATCATTTTCATCACCCAGATAGTAGGTTTCGCCGTTTATTTCTACAAGTCCGGTCATCATCTGTCCTTCATCGCCGAAATAGTAAGTTTTATCCCCGATGGTCATCCATTTGGAAATGACTATTTTGCCATCTTTGCCAAAATAGTGCCAGTTTCCGGTTCCGGGGGAGTCGGGTGTATCATATTCTTCTTCGCCTTCCGCAGAAACCCACTGATTTTTGACCATTCGGCCATCGGAACTCACATAATACTCATCGATTCGTTGATTGACGGCCACGTCGCCGGTTTCATTTAGATAAAGCCAGTCGCTTCCTTTCTTTTTCCAGGTACTGGTTTCCTTGTAACCGTCTTCGTCATAGAAGTACCAGTTTGTTTCTTCCTGTGCCCAGCCCTTGGCGGCAGCAAATGCCGTGGCGGTGCTGTTGAAATTCGTCATATTCGGTGCGGCTGCAGTGATAATCGCTGCAGCAGATAATACAGTCATAAATTTTGCTTGATTTTTCATTTTACAATCTCTCCTTTTTTGCTATGTGTTCGCGGCTGAAAATCCGTAGTTGCATTACTCTCGAATTATAACCTGAGTTTTATGCATCGCGAAAGTGCAGATGTATGGCAATAATGGAAGGAGATTGTAAAAATGTTATTCTATTCTTCGGTCTTGTAGTAGGAGTCAGTGACAAATTCGATGGAGAGTACATCTTTTAAACGTTCAAGTGTCCGAATCACATGTTTGTTTACGCCCATGGATTTTTCTGCACCAATGCGATAATCCATAGCTTCGTTAAAATAGTTGTCGCCCCGGCTTTTATAACCATCAAATCCGGCACAGGCGGCGTGGGTGACGCCTATGTTTACTAGAGCATTTAAGAGCATGACAAATGAGTTATCGATGATTTCGGCACTTCGGTCAATGAGTGAGTTGTAGTTTAAGGTGTAATCAAAATGATCATTTACATTGGTCACATTTGAAGTGGCGATGACTTTTACCCGTCCTGCGGATTCTTCCGTTAGCTCCAGCAATCTGGTATTCAACTGCACATACCGCCTGGAATTGCTCAAAAATGCGTAGTCAATATCAATATCTTCCGGAATGTAGTTTACAGACAGAATAATCGGTGATTCTGCTTTGATATAGCGAAGAATCTTCTTTTTCTGAAGCTCCATATTCTTTCCCGGTCCCAGAAGTAACAGTGGTTTTCCCGATAATTGTTCTTTTAGTACGGCAATATCGGCTTGATCGTTACATTCCATATTTTGATAATCCACATAGAGCTGTTCTATATAATCTTTATCATAAAGCAGCTTTTTCTCCGGTTCGATGCGCTCTAAAATGGTGTTGATGGATTTTAAGGACAGTGTCTGCTTGTCCATAAGGAAGCGTACGTAGCTGGGATGGCAGTTATTAGACGCGGCGATATAGAAAAATAAGTTATAGCCCCACGGTGTCTTAGCGTAAAATGGCATAATATTAATATCGATGGCTTCCAACATCTGGCTGAGGTCATAGTGCTTGCCATAATTGGTATTCATATACATGGCAATCAATTCAATCGGCAAGTTTCCGGCACTTTTTCCCATACCATAGAGGGACGCATCGATCATAATGGTACGCTCTGTTGGTTTCTTCATCATCTCAATGCTGTTGGAGTAGGCTAACTGGAAGTTGTTGTGCGAATGGTAGCCAATGGCAATCTCTAGGTGCAGATTGTGGTTTAACAGTTCAAAATAGTGCATCAGATTCTCCTGGTGCATCAGCCCGTAGGTATCTACAATCGACAGCGCATAGGGATCCATTGCATTTACCATATCAATCAGATCCAGAAGTTCGCGGTCTGAATAGCTGGTGATGGAAACGGCCTGTACAAATACCTGATAGCCCAGTGCTTTGATCTGTGCACAATAGGCCAGTGCTTCTTTCATCACCTGCTTTTTAAATATGACGCGAATACCATCGATGAATGTTTCGGAACAGGGTGCCAGACGGTCGATACTGCAGGTGCCGTAGTCAATCATGGCAACAATCATCGCCTGCTTTTTATCCAATTTTTGAAAAATACGGTCGGCACTTTGCGTATCCGGCATCATGGTGCGATCCTTGTCGAACGGACGGCGTTCATCTAAAAAACCGATTTCCAGTACATCGGTACCGGAACTGATCATACGCTCGAAGATATTGACAATATTATCATGTCCGAAATCCCAATCGTTGACGAAACCGCCATCACGCAGGGTGCAGTCCAGTAATTTTAATTCTTTCATATGCTTTACCTCGATTAAAATATAGTTTATCAGTAGAAATGATGATAGTTTATCCGTAGAAATGCTTTTACATGTTTAGGAAATCTATGATTTCGCTTACATGGGATGCTGTAAATACCGGGTGAAATCGACTCCACTCTTCCTTTGTGCGGTAACCAAATCCATAGGTCACAGCGATGAAATCGATGCCGGCCTGTTGGGCGCCTTCCCCATCGGAAGATGTGTCACCGATGAGAACCACCTGATCGTTTGGCAGTCCCATCTCATCCATGCATTGATCTAAAACGTCGATTTTGAGCATCTTGCTGGCCATGTCGCTGCCGCATATGGAATCGCAGTATTCGGCGATGTGAAAATGCTCCAAAAGGGTGTGGGAATAGTCATCTCTCTTTAAGGTGGCCACGCCAATTTTGATTCCCCGGCTCTTTAATACGTTTAAAAAATCCATGATACCTTCGTAAGGAACCGCTTTTAAGAGATCATAGTCCTTATAATGATTCCGGAAGACTTCGGTCGCCTGACAGGCTTCTTCCTCGCTGAGGTGGTAGGTAGCGAGCAGAGAACGCTTGACCGGAGGTCCGATGAAGGTGCGCATCACCTCATCTGAAAGAGGAGTATAACCCATGGTATCTATGGCGTGGCGGACACTGGAGAGAACTCCCTCTGCTGTATCTAAGAGCGTGCCATCCAAGTCGAAAATAACTCCTTTGTAGTGCGGTAATGTATCGTTCATGAAATCTCCTTTATGAGTGTTGTTTTATGTGTTTTACCCGTTCCAAATCAGCTGGGGTATCCACTGAAAATGTATGATTGCCGATGTGGTTCAGCCATACTTTTTCCCCCTGCTCTATGAAACGGAGCAGATCGAATTCTTCTGCCAGTTCGTAGGGTCCCATGGGAGCACTGACAAAGAAATCCAGTGCTTTCTTGGTATAAGCACCAATACTGACAAACTTTTGGCAGGCAGTACTGGGAATATCCTTGAATGAAGGAATCGGTGCCCGGGAGGCATAAAGCATCTCGGAAACTTCGGATCGGTCGGTCTTTCTTCCGATTATCTTGATATTGGTCACATCGGAGCACTCAGCGGCATCTTCTATGGTGGTGACAGCATTGACTACGGTCATAGTAGATACGGAATATCTCCATCGTGCGGTGTTTACCACTTGTTCGATATCATCGGCTGTGACTAATGGTTCATCGCCACCGATCATGACGTACAGGTCGGCCGCTATCTGCTCTGATACTTCCTGCACACGGGAAGTTGGATTAAGGTGAGGACGTTTAGTCATAATAACCGGAAAACCAAAGGACTGACTTATGTCCTGTATCCGAATACTGTCAGTAGCCACATAAACATCATCCAACAGGCGACAGGAGCGTGCAGCTTCACAGACATGACAGAGCATCGGGCGTCCATTTAAAAGTGCTAGAGCTTTACCCGGAAAGCGGGTCGAGTTATATCTTACCGGTATGATTCCCACAACATGCATATTGCTGCGCCTCCTTTATTCCGTAAGTTCCCCTATATCATGGACTAATTATAGAAAGAAATGGAGAAAAACACAATACCTATATCCTCTATTATTAAAAGTAAGAAAAACTTCATAGGCTTTTAGTAGGAAGAGTGGTATAATGTGAACACCTAATAGATGAAAAGAGGAGAAAACGGATTATGCAAAAGAAGGTTTCCAATTATATCGCGGAAAAACTTTTAGACGCAGGTATTACGAATGTATTTATGGTTACAGGCGGAGGTGCGATGCATCTAAATGATGCCTTGGGGCATCAGGAAGGTCTGCATTGCATGTTTAATCACCATGAGCAGGCATGTGCCATGGCAGCGGAAAGTTATGCCAGAATCACAGGCAGGATCGCTGCGGTATGTGTGACGACGGGACCCGGAGGGATTAACGCCATGACGGGTGTGGCCGGAGGATTCATGGATTCGATTCCCATGTTTATCATATCGGGACAGGTTCGCTATGATACGACAGCCAGAAGCACCGGACTTCATTTGAGAGGGATGGGCGACCAGGAATACGATATTACACAATCGGTGGACCGCATGACAAAGTACTGTGAGATGGTGATTGACCCCATGCGTATCCGCTTTTGTATAGAGAAAGCACTTTATTTAGCTTATGCAGGCCGTCCGGGCCCTGTATGGTTGGACATACCGCTGAATGTTCAGGCGGCTTTGATCGAGACAGACGATCTGGTCGGATTTGATGCAGATGATTATAATGCAGGAGGAACCGGTTGGGCAGTCTCCGCTGGTTCGAAGATTCCCGAAATTGCGGCAGATCAAAGCGGAGCCGGAGAATATCGGGAAGTATTTCCACCGAAGGTGACACAAGAGACTGCTCGGATGATAATTGATAAGATAAGAAGCGCAGAGCGTCCGGTGATTAATGCGGGGAACGGAATCCGTATTGGCGGAGCTTATGAGGTATTTATGCGCGTGGTGGACAAGCTGGGGATTCCGGTGGTGACCGGTGCCGACAGTGTGGACTGTATGTATGATGAACACCCACTTTATATAGGAAAGGGGGGTAATGTAGGTGACCGCCCCGGTAACTTTGCCATTCAGAACAGTGATTTAGTTTTGTCTTTGGGCAGCCGTCTGAGCTTTCGCCAGATTGGATACCGCTTTAACACATGGGCCAGAGCGGCATATGTGATTGTAAATGACATCGATGCCGAGGAGCTTAAGAAACCAACACTCCATATAGACCTTAAGGTTCACGCCGATGTGAAGGATTTATTGACGGTCATGGAAGAAGTATTGGATACGGAATTCGGTTCCGAAACGCCGGCAGGCGGTCAGCATGAATCATGGGTGACGATCTGCCAGGGGTGGAAGCACGACTATCCGGTGGTATTAAGACGTCAGTTGGAAGGTGGCACGGACACTGAAGCGAATGTCTATGCATTTGCTTATGAGATGAGCCATCGCCTGAATGAAGGTCAGATCGTGGTAGTGGGGAATGGTTCTGCGAATGTCGTGTGCGGTCATGGCAGTATGATGAAGAAGGGACAGCGCTTTATATCGAATTCGGGCATTGCCTCCATGGGGTATGGACTTCCTGCTTCAATCGGTGCCTGCGTGGCAGATCGTGCACAGGATACGGTACTGGTGACCGGCGATGGCAGCCTTCAGATGAATCTGCAGGAGCTGCAGACGGTGATCGGGTATCATCTGCCGATTAAGATTTTCATTATTAATAATAGCGGTTATCATTCAATCCGCCAGACACAGAAGAATTTCTTCGGAGAACCACTGATTGGTATCGGTATGGACAGTGGAGATCTGACGTTCCCGAATCTGGAAAAACTGGCATGGGCCTATGGGTTTCCTTATGTGTCGATTCATAATAATCAAGAGATCGGGGAACGGGTAGAGGAAACTCTGGCGATAGACGGACCGGTGATCTGTGAGGTATTTGTGACACTGGATCAGAACTTTGAACCCAAATCATCGGCGAAGAAGCTGCCGGATGGAACGATGGTATCTCCGCCATTAGAGGACTTATCACCATTCTTACCGGAAGAAGAGATGGATCGAATTATGATTATCCCCAGAATAAAAGATTAATAGAAATAAAATACAAAGTATAAAATATAAAACCGACGAGGAATATGGATGAATATAGTAGTGACAGGTGCCACCAGCTTTGTGGGCACGGAGACCGTAAAGGAGCTTTTGAGACGGGGGCATCATGTATATGCAGTGCTTCGCACTCATTCTGCAAAGTCAGATCAACTTCTTGAACAGGGGAAGATACCATCAGGTCTTACGATATTGGAAGAGGATCTGGGTACGCTTGATCATTTGACTACCCGGATCCATGAAGTATGTGATGTGTTCCTCCACATGGGGTGGAGAGGGGCAGGCAGCGACTCCAGAAGAGATCGCAGCGTGCAGGCAGAAAGTGTCAGAGATGCCATGTGCGCAGCCGATACGGCAAAAGCACTAGGGTGCAAACGGTTTCTTTTTACCGGTTCACAGGCAGAATATGGAATTCATGATGCACGGATGACGGAAGAGACGGATTGCCGCCCGACATCGCCCTATGGTGAAGCCAAATTGCAGGTTCGGTATCGGGCAGAGGAACGGTGCAGAGCACTGGATCTAGACTATGGCCACATACGGATTTTCAGCACCTATGGCCCCGGAGACCACCCTTGGTCGCTTATTTCGTCATGTATACGAACCTTTGAAGAAGAGGGCTGTATGGAACTTTCGGATTGTACTCAGATGTGGAATTTCATGGAGATAGAGGATGCAGCACGGGGAATTGCCGATTTGGCAGAGTATCGTGGCAAGCTCGGTGATTTTGGCTGTGTATATAATCTGGCGGGGCCTATGGAAGAAACCGGACCTCTGAGAGGGTTTGTGGAGAAAGTCCATGAGCTGTGCGGCAGCAGGGGAACCCTTAGATATGGGGTACATCCGGCGAATGCCGAGGGCACGGTGAATCTGATTCCGGACATCCAAAAGATGGCTGAGGTGACAGGATGGACGCCTACAATCAGCTTTGAACAGGGGATTCTTAAGATATTAAGAAAATCGTAGGTTGTCAAATGAGATAAAGACGATTAAAATATAGACAAGTACAAACAAATGGCAATAAAGTATAGGAGCAAGATTTTCATATGAAGAAGATTAGTATTTTAATTCCTTGTTATAACGAAGAGGAGAACGTAGGTCCCATCAGTAAAGAGATAGTGAACACCATGGAATACGATCTGCCGGAGTATGATTATGAACTGGTATTTATTGATAATGACTCTTCCGATGGAACCAGACCTATATTACGAGAGTTGTGTAAAGAGAATCATAAAATCAAAGCCATTTTCAATGCAAAGAATTTTGGTCAGTTTAATTCCCCTTATTATGGGATGCTCCAGACGACCGGAGATTGTGTCATCAGTATGGTAGCTGATTTTCAGGATCCGGTGGAATTGATTCCCAAGTACGTGAGGGAATGGGAGAATGGTTATAAGATTGTCATTGGGATAAAAAAGGGCAGTAAAGAGAACCCCATCATGTATGGACTCAGAAGCTGCTATTATAAATTAATAAAGAAACTTTCCGATGTAGAGCAGATTGAGCATTTTACGGGTTCAGGACTTTATGATCGGGATTTTATTGAGATACTCCGAGGGTTGGATGACCCGACCCCGTTCCTGCGTGGAATCGTGGCAGAACTGGGATACAAGCGAAAAGAAATTTCCTATATTCAGCCTCAGAGACGTGCGGGCAAGACCCACAACAACTTTTACAAACTCTATGATGCTGCGATGTTGAGCATTACTTCTTATACAAAGGTGGGGTTGCGTCTGGCCACGATCTTTGGAAGTATCTGTGCGGCAATCAGCATGATCGTAGCAATCGTATATTTAGTGATGAAACTGCTGTACTGGTATGATTTTCCGGCCGGCATGGCACCGGTTCTGATTGGCATGTGCTTTTTGGGATCGATTCAGATCTTTTTCATTGGACTGGTAGGAGAATATATTCTTTCGATTAATTCCAGGGTGATGAAGCGGCCATTGGTAGTAGAAGAAGAACGAATTAATTTTGACGAGACAGATGCAGAGCGTAAAGTCCGCGAAGATAGGTGAAGAGTATGAAGTTTAATGTAGACGTAGTAAGGATACGGGAAAATTCCATACAGTTAAACGGTTGGGCGGTCGGGAAAACTCCGGACACCGTGATTAGTTTCGCCGTGGAGGATGAAAAAGGAAAAGCACTTTCTCACCGATATGTGCCGACCAGAAGAGATGATGTGAGCCAGATATACTTTGGTAAGGTATTGGAACGGGAGTTTGGATTTGACATCCAATTTCCGTATCAGAGAGGACTGGATTATTATCTGGTCATCCGTGGAGAGAATCGGCGGATCCGTGTAAAGTATAATGAGGACTTGATTGCAAAGCGGAGCAGCGTAGCTCATAAGCGGATGCAGAAGATAAAAGATCTGATGAATATGGAGACGGTTCATGTAGCAACCGAATTTTTTAAGAAGAACGGCTTAAAGGCGTTGCTTCTTAAATCCAAACATAAATTACAAGGAATTGATAATGATTATGATTATGGTGAGTGGTATAAACTGACCAAACCATCGGATGAAGAATTGGAACGTCAGAGACACGAGACCTTTGATTATATGCCGAAACTTTCAATCGTAATCCCGGCTTATAAGACGCCGGAACGGTATCTGAAAGAGATGCTGAACTCAGTCATGGCTCAGACCTATGGAAATTGGGAAGTCTGTGTGGCGGATGGAAGTCCCCGCGGAGAGAGCGTGGAACGGATTCTTCGCCATTATACCAAGGAAGACCGCCGATTCAAATATGTAATTCTGG
Source organism: Clostridium sp. (assembly GCA_036634775.1). GTDB lineage: Bacteria > Bacillota > Clostridia > Lachnospirales > Lachnospiraceae > Otoolea. The sequence goes on along the minus strand of JAVWRQ010000005.1, from coordinate 55,241 downwards.
GTGAGAATAAAGGAATTGCCGGTAATACAAACGCCGCGATGGATATGGCAGACGGAGATTTTATCGTTTTGGCCGATCATGATGACACATTGACACCGAATGCATTGTATGAGTGTGTAAAAGCGATTAATGCAGATCCGGAGTGTGATGTCATCTATTCAGATGAAGATAAGATGGATATGGATGGGGGCGCCTTATTTGATCCCCATTTTAAACCGGATTTTAATATTGATTTATTGTGCAGTGTCAATTATATATGTCATCTTTTTGTAGTCAGTCACGATCTGGTTGCACGTACAGGTGGTTTTCGCCGCAAGTTTGACGGGGCACAGGATTATGACTTTATTTTCCGCTGTACGGAGCAGGCTGCGAAGATTCATCACATTCCCAAGGTGCTGTATCACTGGAGATGCCATCAGGATTCTACTGCCAGCAACCCGGAGAGTAAACTCTATGCCTTTGATGCAGGCGGAGAGGCGATTATGGCGCACTATGCCAGAGTGGGCATTCAGGCACTGAAGGTGGAAAAGGGTGTGGATTATGGGATTTATCACACGAGATATAAGATTTTAGGAAACCCCATGATTTCGGTTATTATACCAAATAAGGATCATCACCAGGATCTGGATCTTTGTATTCGTTCGATTGCAGAACGGGCAACTTATAAGGATGTAGAATTTATAGTAGTGGAGAATAACAGTACCGATAAAGAGACGTTTGATTATTATCAGAAGATACAGAAAGAATTTTCGAATGTCCACGTAGTGAAGTGGGAATCTGAATTTAATTATGCTGCGATTAATAACTTTGGTGTGGGTTTTACAAAAGGAGAATATCTTTTATTTTTGAATAATGACACAGAATTGATTGCCTCTGATTTTATAGAAGAGATGTTGGGACTTTGCCAGAGGGATGACGTAGGCGCGGTAGGTGCCAGATTGCTTTATCAGGATGATACCATTCAGCATGCGGGAGTCGTTGTGGGATTTGGTGGGATTGCCGGTCACACATTTATCGGACTGCACAAAGCGGAGAACAGTTATTTCCATCGTGCGATGAGTACACAGGATTACAGTGCCGTGACGGCAGCTTGTATGATGAGCAAGAAGTGTGTATTTGAAACGGTGGGTGGTTTTTCAGAAGACTTGGCGATTGCCTTTAATGATATCGATTATTGTATGAAAGTGCGGGCAGCTGGAAAACTTGTGGTTTACAATCCATATGCATTGTTGTATCATTATGAATCGAAGTCCAGAGGACTCGAAGATACTCCGGAAAAGGTAGCTCGGTTCAATCGGGAAATCAAGATTTTTGCAGATAAGTGGCCGGATATTCTGGCTGAGGGGGATCCTTATTACAACCCGAACCTGACACTGAGAAAGTCTGATTTTGCACTCCGGGACCTGAAGAAGGAAGCAATCGGGGAACCTTATAAGCTGGAGATTTAGATGAAAAAGGAAGTAAATATGTCAGTTACGACAACAGTTATTATCCCTAACTATAATGGATTGAATTTTTTAGATGCCTGCATCAAGGCACTGCGTGCGCAGACTTACCAAAACTTTGCGATATTGGTCGTGGATAACGGCTCTGTGGATGGAAGTGTCCGGTGGCTTGAGGAACAGGGAATTAACAGTATATTTTTAGAAGAGAACACCGGATTTTCCGGTGCGGTGAATATAGGAATCAGGGCGTCACACACCCCCTATGTCATTTTATTGAATAATGACACAAAAGTGGATGAATACTATGTGGCCGAGATGGTGCGGGCGATTGAACAATCAGAGCGCATATTCTCTGTATCCAGCCGGATGATTCAGATGTCGAATCCCAATTTGCTGGATGATGCCGGTGATATGTATTCGTTGTTGGGGTGGGCCTACCAAAGAGGGGTCGGACGGAGCATTCAGTATTACAGGAAAGCTTCAAAGGTGTTTTCCGCTTGTGCGGGTGCTGCGATTTATCGCAGGGCAATTTTTGATGAGATTGGTTATTTTGATGAGATGCATTTTGCCTATTTAGAAGATTTAGATGTGGGATATCGGGCAAAGATTGTCGGATATGATAACATCTATACGCCGGCTGCCGTCGTGTACCATGTGGGAAGCGGAACCAGCGGCTCCAAGTACAATTCATTTAAAGTGAAATTAGCAGCACGGAATAATTTATATGTAAATTATAAAAACATGCCATTTTTACAGCTTTTTATAAATAGTATACCAATTATAGTGGGAATTTTCCTTAAATACATGTTTTTTAAAAAAAATGGATTTGAAAAAGACTATGTTGAGGGGCTAAAAGAAGGAATCAGGACAGCACGGAATTGTAAAAAAGTAAAATTCCAATGGAGAAATCTGAAGAATTATTTTACGGTTGAGATGGAACTTTTAGCAGGCACATTTTTATATATGTATGAATTTGCCATTCGAAGACTGAAGAAAAGATAATTACAGAAAGACGAGGTATTTTATGAATTATGAGGATGATGAATTAGATCGTATGAGGGCTCGCCGGGAGCAACGTAAAAACGGCGGGCACAGCTCAGACGATACATTTAAATCAGGATATAACGGTCCAAAACAAAGTACTTCCGGTGGAGGTAAAGAATACCGGGCATCTTCTAAAAGACGAAAGAGCTCCAACCAGAAGAAACGCATCATGATTATAGTGGCTGAGGTTCTTGTTTTGGTGTTACTGGTCACAGGAGCGGCAGGCTGGTATCTCTATGAGCGGACATTTGGTTCACTGCAGAAGATTGAATTTAATGAGCAGGATGTAGCGAATATTAACCTGACCGATGCGCAGTTGGCGGGGATGAAGGGCTATCTGAATGTCGCTTGTTTTGGCGTGGATTCCAGAAGTGTGGGCGGCAAGCAGAATGTAGGTAAAGGGACAAATGCAGATGTGAATCTGATAGCCAGCGTGAATATGGAGACCGGGGAGATCCGTCTGGTTTCGGTATTTCGAGACAGCTATTTGAATATCAGTGACAAAAACTCTTATAATAAGATTAATGCAGCTTATGCTCAGGGCGGACCGGAGCAGGCCGTTAAGGCGTTAAATAAAAACTTGGGATTGAATATTACGCAGTTTGCTACGTTTAACTGGAAAGCAGTAGCGGATGCTATTAATATTTTAGGCGGCGTAGACATTGAAATCAGCAAGAATGAATTTTCATGGATCAATGCCTATATCACGGAAACGGTCAAAGAGACCGGGATTGGTTCGGTACAGCTTCAGAAGTCCGGTCTGGTGCACATGGATGGTGTACAGGCAGTGGCATATGGCCGTTTAAGATTGGGCGATACCGATTATGCACGTACAGAACGCCAGCGTATTGTTATGCAAAAGGCATTTGATAAGGCGAAGAAAGCCGATTGGGCTACACTTAACAATTTGATACAGACGATTACGCCGATGCTGGCGACGAATGTAAAACCAACGGATCTGATTCCTTTGGCCAGAAACATTGCCAAATACCATATCGGAGAAACCGCAGGATTTCCATCGGCCAGAGGGGAAGGTACGGTAGGTAAGATTGGTGACTGTGTCATTCCTCAGACACTGGAAACCAATGTGAAAGAATTGCACCGTTTTCTCTTTGGTGAAGAGGACTATAAGATTCCTTCCAATGTCAAGGAATACAGCAAACATATTTCTGAAGCAACCGGTATGTATAAAGAGGGCAAACCCATTGGACATGTGCCGGTGGATCAGGGTGTAAGTTCTAAATCATATATTAATAAAAAACAACAGAAGAACAAACCGGAAGAAACGGTAAAACCAACAGAAGAATCCAGTACGGAAGAATCGACTGTGTCCACAGAAGAAACGACAGATGTGTCCGGGACGACCGGAGAGAGCACGGAAAGCAGTAGTGGTGACAGCAATTGGGATGAAGAAGAGTGGAGCAACGACTGGAATCAGGAACCGGGCACAAACGGACCTGGATCGGCCGGACCGGGAACACAGCCCAAACCGGAACCCACAAGACCGGATTCGACCAGACCGGAACCGACTAAACCGGGAACACAGACTAAACCGGGAACACAGACTAAGCCGGGAACACCGACCAGTCCGGCAGCAACGACCGCAGCAGATGGCGGTACAACCATGGGACCGGGTTCAGAAAGTGCCAGACCGGATGCCAGACCGGAGACAACAGAAGCACCGGCTTCGGGACCGGGGGCATGATCTTTAGCCTGACTATATGCATAGCAGCAGAAGCGAGTGAGATACTATGATAAAAGATAATCAGAAACGACTGAATAATGTTCATGTACTTTTGGATGCGCTGGTGATTATATTCTCCTACGCTCTGGCATGGTATATTCAAATCGGCAGTGCTTGGTCTCATGTTACGATACAGAACAAGCAGGCGATGGCAGTGGTCTATTTAATCACAGCTATCTGCATCATACCATTTTACCTGGTTCTTTACGCTTTTTTTCACCTGTATACGCCAAAACGTGTACAGGGAAGGCGTCTGGAACTGGGGAATATATTAAAGGCCAACACGATTGGCCTTTTGGTGATTTCATTGATTCTTTTCCTGGGTGGGAAAAACCCGTATTTCTATCATTTTTCCCGTCCGATGGTGTTCTGGTTTTTTGCTATTAACGTAGTCAGCGAGTTTATCGAGCGCAATGCGATTCGGCTCATGCTGCGTTCTATGCGTACAAAAGGCTATAATCAAAAGCATATCCTCCTAGTGGGTTACAGTCGTGCAGCAGAAGGGTTTATCGACCGCGTCATTACCAATCAGGATTGGGGTTATACGGTAAGAGGAATTCTGGATGACCATGAGGAGTGGGGCAGGGAATACAAAGGAATCCGAGTTATTGGTAAGACCGAGGATTTGAATACAATTCTGGATCTTAATACCTTGGATGAGATTGCGATTACGTTAAGTATTAAAGAATATGGGAAATTAGAGCAGATTGTAAGTGCCTGTGAGAAATCAGGTGTGCATACGAAGTTCATTCCGGATTATAATAACATTATTCCCACTAAGCCATTTATGGAAGATCTGCAGGGACTGCCGATTATTCACATTCGTCACGTACCACTGACCAGCATGATGAATGCCACGGTCAAACGAATGGTGGATGTATTCGGTGCCGTTGTGGCATTGATTTTATTTTCTCCGATTATGCTTTTGGCAGCGATTGGAATTAAACTTACTTCCCATGGTCCTCTTATTTATAGTCAGGAGCGAATCGGACTTCATAATAAATCATTTAAGATGTACAAGTTCCGTTCGATGGAGGTACAGCCGCCATTGAAAGAAAAAAGTGAATGGACGACCCCCGGAGATTCCAGAGTCACATCGGTGGGCCGGTTTATCAGGAAGACGAGTATCGATGAGATGCCTCAGCTTTTTAATGTGCTGAAGGGAGATATGAGTCTGGTAGGTCCCAGACCGGAACGGCCATTTTTTGTAGAACGTTTTAAAGAAGAGATTCCCCGCTATATGATTAAGCATCAGGTGCGTCCCGGCATGACCGGATGGGCGCAGGTGAACGGATATCGTGGAGATACTTCGATTGCTAAACGAATTGAACATGATTTGTATTATATTGAAAACTGGACACTGGGATTTGATTTTAAAATATTATTTTTAACGGTATTTAAGGGATTTATTAATAAGAATGCCTATTAAATGAAAATGAGGTTAGCTACATGGGGTATGATGACGAAACGAATCGTTCCGGAAGGCACCAGAGCAGAGCACGTCAGCCGGTGAAAAGACCGGGGGACAGAGAACCGGAGTACAGAAGAAGTAAAAACCCGGAATATGAGGGAAAAAAGCATAAAGACCGGGAACGTCAGTCACGAAGACAATCCGCTGCGACAAAACAGGACATCAGTGGAGCTTATCATACGCCAAACCGGAAGAAGATGCAGAAAAAACGGAGAAAAATACTGATTATTTTGATAGAACTGATTATTTTAATCAGTGTATTAGTGTTTGCTGCCTATTCCTATTTGAATAAAAATATGAGCATGATACAGAGACTGCCTTGGGATCCTCAGGATATAAAGAACATAGAGATCTCTCAGGAAAAACAAAAGCAGATGAAGGGCTATTGGACGATTGCCGTATTTGGCGTAGACAGCCGTAATTCTTCGGTAGGAAAAGGCAACAATTCCGATGTCAATATTATATGCAATATAAATGAGGACACAGGAGAAATCAAACTGGTATCTGTGTTTAGGGATACGTATTTAAATGTCAGCTCAAAGAACACGTACAATAAACTGAATGTTGCCTATCTTCAGGGTGGACCGGAACAGGCGGTAAAGACTCTTAATAAGAATCTGGATATTGACATTGATGATTACGCAACCTTTAACTGGAAAGCGGTAGCCGATGCGATTAATATTTTGGATGGAATTGATGTGACATTAAGCAAAGCAGAATTTTATTACATTAATGCATTTGTCACGGAAACCGTAAAAGCAACAGGTGTTCCGTCTCAACCGGTAAAGCATGCCGGTCTGGTGCATTTGGATGGAGTACAGGCAGTAGCCTATGGACGTCTGCGTCTGATGGATACGGATTACGCCAGGACAGAACGTCAGAGAAAAGTGATTTCTTTGGCTTTTGATAAGGCCAAAAAGGCCGATTGGGCGACGCTTAATAATATTATACAGACGATATTCCCGCAGGTAGCCACCAGCGTTGAACTTCCCGATGTCCTTCGGATGGGACGCGATATCGGAAAACTTCATTTGGGTGAGTCCTCGGGATTCCCGGAAGCCAGAGGGGATGCCAATATGGGCAGCAAAGGAGCTTGTGTCATTCCACAGACCTTAGAGAATAATGTAAAGGAACTTCACAAATTCCTATTTGGCGATAGTGACTATACTCCTACGGACACCGTTCGAACAATCAGTAAAAAGATTATATCCGATACCGGTCTGGCGAAAGCTGCAAAACCGGTGGGTCACGTCGATACAAATGGCGGAAGTGTGCCAAAGGCAACGGTGGAATCGGATAAAAAGGATAACGATAAGGAAACAAAAAAAGAAACGGTAAAAGATGAAGAGATGGAATCGTCCTCTGCAGAGTGGGAACATGGAACGATAAGGCCGGGCAGCGAAACGACGAAGCCGGATACGGGAGCCACAAAGCCGGGAAGCGATACAGCGAAACCGGGAAGCGGGACGACGAAACCGGGCAGTGGGACGACGAAACCGGGAAGCGATACAGCGAAACCGGGAACGAATGAAAAACCAAGTGTACCGGGCGCGGATACGGACACCGGGATCATCCTGGGGCCGGGGAACAATCCGAGTACACCGGGTGGTGGAAGCACCGAAAACAATCCGAGTGCACCGGGCGGTGGAAGCACCGGAAACAGTCCGAGCACACCGGGCGGCGGAAACACCGGAAACAATCCGAGTGCACCGGGCGGCGGAAACACCGGAAACAGTCCGAGCACACCGGGCGGCGGACATACCGAAAGCAGCCCCAATACACCGGATGCACCGGGTGGTGGACAGTCACCTGATTCGGGAAGCGGTAATATAGAATTTACCGGTCCTTTGGGTCAATAGAAGAGGTAAAATGTGAATTTTAGTGGATTATATGAGATGCAGGGCATGCTGTTCCTCCTGATGATAATCGGAGCGGTACTTAAGAAAATCGGAATTATTACCGATGAGGGGAAGAGTGTCCTGGCAGATATTGTAATTTATGTAACACTGCCATGCAGTATTCTCAAATCATTTGAAATTGAGTTCAACCGGGGAATCATAGAAAGTAGCATTGTGATTTTGATGATATCCTGCCTGATTCAGGCAGGATGTTATATTTTGAATCTGTTTGTCTATGGAAAGATGGAGCCCGCCAAGAAAAAAGTACTTCGCTATGCTACGATGACATCCAATGCCGGAATTCTGGGCAACCCGATTGCAGAAGGGATATTCGGATCGATGGGGCTGTTTTATGCCTCTATTTATCTAATTCCGCAAAGAGCGGTTATGTGGTCTTTGGGGATGACGTATTTCACAGAGGCTCCCAACCGCAGAACATTGATTAAAAAGGTATGTACACATCCGTGTATATTGGCCGTTTTTTTTGGTTTTTTAATGATGCTTTGTCAGTATCGTCTGCCGGGCTTTTTAGGTGCTACGGTGAAAAGCCTGAGTAATGCCAATACCGCTGTTTCCATGATGTTTGTGGGAACCGTGCTGGCCAGTGCAAAACCTTCGGAGTTAGTAAATAAAGTGACTTGCTATTATTCGGCGATTCGCTTATTTATAATTCCGGGATTTGTATTACTGGGGTGCAGAGTGGTGGGAATTGATCCTCTCATAACCGGGGTGTCAGTGGTGCTGTCGGGTATGCCGGCGGCCAGTGTAACTGCAATTTTAGCATCCAAGTATGGAGGCGATGACGTATTTGCAACAAAATGTGTTGTATTTTCCACATTGCTATCCATGATTACGGTTCCACTTTGGTGTATGGTATTGTAAAAAGAATCAAGAACACATTTTATTGATACATTTTTCACATATTTATCACAAATAACTGATAAACTGAGTACATCAGTTCAGAGAGGAGCGATAAAATATGTATAACGACAATGAAGACGACCGGTATCCGGACGGTGGCGATAGAAGAGAAAAACAAAATTCGGATCAGGATATTAATTACACAGAAGGTGCCTATACGGATGACCAATATTATGAGAGAAAACCGGATCGAAGCTATATTCCGGAGGAGCCCAAACACTCAAAAGATTCACATAATCATAAAGGTTCTACGGCAAAACGAGTGGCAGGGATTGCAGCGGCCGGAATTCTATTTGGCTGTTTAGCCGGAGGAACCATGGTAGGCGTGAATGCCATAGGTGGACATTTTTTACAGAAGAATGAGGCGGGTACCCAGATCGGAGAGTCAGAGATGATTCTTCCAATCAATCCAAGTACGACTGCAGCCACTGCAATTCCGGTATCAATTGGAAATGACGTGTCGACTATCGTCGATAAAGCAATGCCTTCTGTAGTAGCTATTAATAGCACAACGGTTTATACACAGGAGGACTGGTTCTTTGGAAAACAGCAGTATGAGGTTCCGGGGAGCGGTTCCGGAATTATAGCAGGGCAGAATGACAGTGAACTTCTGGTGGTAACCAATAACCATGTTGTGGCAGATTCCGAACAGCTTTCAGTTACATTTATTGATGGTACTAATATCAAGGCAGCGGTAAAAGGAACCGATTCCGATTCCGATCTGGCTGTAGTCGCAGTACCACTTGCGGATATTTCAGCGGAAACAAAGGCAAAGATCAAACCGGCGATACTGGGAGATTCTGATGTACTGAAACTGGGTCAGGGCGTAGTTGCAATCGGTAATGCACTGGGTCAGGGACAATCCGTAACGGTAGGTTATGTAAGTGCCTTAAATAAAAAAGTAAACATTGGCGGTGTGGAGCGAACCTTGCTTCAGGTAGATGCAGCAATCAACCCCGGCAACAGCGGTGGAGCCCTTCTTAATACACAGGGCGAAGTGATTGGTATTAATGCAGCCAAATATTCAGATACACAGGTGGAAGGCATCGGATATGCGATTCCTATCTCATTTGCAAAAGACATCATCGGAGATTTGATGAATAAGACAACCAAAGTAGAAGTGGCAGCTGACCAGCAGGGATATCTGGGGATTCAACTTCAGAATATTGACAGTCAGATGGAAAAATCTTATGGAATGCCCCAGGGTATTTATGTATATAAAATTGTAGAAGGCGGAGCTGCAGCCTCTTCCGACTTACGTGAACGGGATATTATCACAAAATTTGATGGTGAAACGGTTAAAACGGGAGAAGAACTCCAAAGAATGATGACTTATTATAAAGGAGGCACCGATGTGACTCTGACGGTACAGTCATTGGAAAATGGAGCTTATGTGGAACGGCAGGTAGCCGTAAAACTGGGATACAGAAAAGACAGCGTGAATCGGGAAAGCGATGCAAACCCACAAAACGCACAGAACTAAGAAAAAGTTGGCAGTTGTTTATGAAAATTTCATAACATCTGCCTATTTTTTTAGATTATAATAAATGACTTTTGGATGCAAATATTGTATACTTGAGAACAGAGCAATGAAAAATAAGAAACAATGATTATGCAAGAAGGAGATATTCCTATGGAAATTGAAGGAGAAGAGAAATCGAGGGAGAATACGTTGGACGATAAAGAAAAGGATATTATAGATACCTCTACAGAAGAAATAAAAAGTACAGATGAGACCAAAAAAACGGAAGATAAAGTAGAGGAAAAACCGGCTGTACCGACAGAAAAATCATCGAAAGATGACGATGAGTATGAAAAAGTCTGCTATGTCTGCCGCAGACCGGAGAGTAAAGCCGGCTCGATGATTAGCATGCCGGGCGGGATGAATTTTTGCCACGAATGTATGCAGAAGGCATTTGACACGGTAACAAATGGCGGGTTGGATCTGTCAAAACTACAGAATATGCCATATATGAATATGAATCTCAGTGATTTTCCTAATATGGAGAATATGAACATGGAGATTCCCAAGAAGAATAAGATCAAGAAAAAGGCAGATGCGGACAAGAAGAAACCTGAATTCACCCTGAAAGATATCCCGGCACCTCACGAAATCAAGGGAATGCTGGATGAATATATCATTGGTCAGGAACAGGCGAAGAAGATTATTTCCGTAGCGGTATACAACCATTACAAAAGAGTATTTTTCCAAGACACGAAGGAGGAGAGTGACACTACCCGAATCGAGAAATCCAACATCCTGATGCTGGGACCTACGGGAAGTGGAAAGACCTATCTGGTCAAGACGCTGGCCAGACTTTTGGATGTTCCGCTGGCGATTGCCGATGCTACGTCCCTGACGGAAGCCGGTTATATCGGCGATGATATTGAGAGTGTTATCTCTAAGCTCCTGGCAGCAGCGGATAACGATGTGGAGAAAGCAGAGCACGGGATTGTTTTTATTGATGAAATCGATAAGATCGCCAAGAAGAAGAACACCAACAGCAGAGATGTCAGCGGAGAATCGGTTCAGCAGGAGCTGTTAAAACTTCTGGAGGGCAGCCAGGTGGAAGTGCCGGTAGGCTCTAACCAGAAGAATGCTCTGACCCCCATGACGACGGTGGATACAGGTAATATTTTATTTATTTGTGGAGGTGCTTTCCCTGATCTGGGAGAGATTATTAATGAGAGACTGACCAAATCGTCTTCTATGGGTTTTGCGGCAGAATTAAAAAATCAGGCCAAGGAAGACCCTAACATTCTCAGCAAGGTGACAAATGAGGATCTTCGCACATTTGGTATGATTCCTGAGTTCCTGGGACGTCTGCCGGTTATGATCACGCTGCAGGCATTGACCAAAGACCTGATGATACAGATTTTAAAGGAGCCGAAGAACGCAATCTTAAAACAGTATATAAAACTGCTGGAATTAGATGAAGTGCGTCTGGTATTTGAGGATGAGGCACTGGAGTGGATTGCCGAAGAAGCCATCAAGAAAGAAACCGGTGCCAGAGCACTGCGTGCGATTATAGAGGAATTTATGTTGGATATCATGTATGAGATACCCAAGGATCCCAGCATCGGAACCGTTGTTATTACGAGGGCATATCTGGAGAAGAACGGCGGACCGATGATTGAAATCAGAAGATAAGCCTATCCCCGCAGCTGGATAAAGGAGTTATATAGATCCATGATGCCGTAGCCCCACTCACGATTTGGATAATTAAAAATCGGATTTCGTCTGGCTCCGCGCACGAGGAATGATTTGACGGAGGAAGTAGTCATATAGGGATCATTCTGACCGGTGAAAGCCCAGGACAGAATATTGGCAGCGGCGCCTGCCACATGTGCGGCGGCAATCGAGGTTCCGCTTCGATTGGGGAGGTCGGGGACACTTACGTCCACGCCCGGAGCTGCCATGTCCGGTTTTATGACATTTTGTCTGGTATAGCCGCGGCTGGAATGAATATAGAGACTGTCATCATGATGATCATAGCCGGCGACTGTAATTAACAGAGGCGCATTCCCCGGTTCTGTAATCGTTGTATTTGGATTTGAACGCAGGAAGAATGTTTCATCGGAAATAAAACCCCGGATGGGCAGCCACATATGATATTCGCCTCGGATATAAAGAGAATTAGATACGCGTATCCGCCAAATACCGGGTGCCGGATCTTTAAAACGCATCAAAATCAACTGACTGCCGGTTTCACTCTCTGCTCTTTGGTAATCTAGGAAAATAACTGTTTTTTCCAGCAGAAAGGTGAGCCGGTGTTCTTTATTTGACCAATCCTGAACCCGTGGAATCTGTTCTCCACTGGGAGAAATAAAGGAAAGGGTGTATAGCTCCGGTTCTCTGGCCCATAATTCAATGGTGAATCCGGGCTCATTGGCGGCTACTTTAAGTTCTACGTCATCATAGGGTTCACTGTCGGATATAAGACCAAAATAATGATGACTGAATCCGGTTTCATTGCCGCCGGCCACGACGGTGACAACGCCGGGAGAGGTGCTTACGGCACTCATATAGGAGGGCAGCGGAGCCGTTCCATCATGACTGCCCATATTGGTTCCCAAGCCCAGAAGGATGGTGATGGGGAGCATATATTCTTTGGAGAGCGTCAGCAGGTACTTAATCCCCAGCATAATATCGTTCTCCTGGTAGGCGATGGCATCCGGGGATATAAAATAATAGTCCCTAAGATATTTTTTTGCGGGTTTTAGTTTGACAACAGCGAGAAAACATTCCGGTGCTGCCCCTGTAAATGGGGAGGTGGGCAATTCGCCTCCGGCCGCTATGGCCGCCAGAAACGTGCCGTGTCCATTGGTATCGGTGGAGGGCACGATCGTCAGCGGAAATTCATTTTGTAAGGCCGCATCAATTTGTGCTTTCGTATATTCGGTGCCATAGTGAAGCGCCGGTAGGGGATCTTCTTCGGCAATTCCTTCTCCTTTTAAAGACTGATCCCAGATTCCCAGGATTCGGCCGGTACCGTCGCTGTTTATAAATAATGGATTCTGATAATCAATGCCGGTGTCAATGATTCCCAAGATCGTTCCCCTTCCTTTGTAGCCGAGAGATGGCTGGTTTAGGGTTTTGAGGATCCCGGAAGCCTCCATATTGGTAGTGTCGAGGAGGGTGTAAAGTTTAGGAATCGTGTAGTATTGATAATTTTCCATAGAAATAGGCAGAATATCAGATAGTGGAAGATGGGTAATTGCATATTGACCACTGACAAAGTCCACACATTCCGGTTTTCCGGGAATGGAGGGAAGGGGAGAAAACGAGTAGTATCTGGCGATAAAATCGGCTATTTTCTCCGATGCGGTATTTTTGTCACAATTCATGAAAATTCCCTCGATTCATCTCATTTTTAATAATATATGCATCACGGTTAAAAAATAGAGAGGAATAAAATAATCGGGAGACTTTACGGGAGCAAAAAAGAATGGTACGATAAATAGATTGAGTAGAGAACATATCATGTGGTGTAGAAAAGAAAGAGGTGCAGCGATGGAATTTTTGGGACTCATGGCAGGACTGTTTGGTCTGGACATATTTTTAAAAGGAAAAATTGAAGCACAGGATACCGAAACATTCCCACGGGATATGCAGGGAACCGGAGGGAAGATTCGAATTTATAAGAATCATAACGATGGTTTTTGTTTTGGCTTTTTAAAGAAGAACAAAGAACTGGTGACGCTGATTCCCATCGTTTTCACGTCCGCTGCCGCCGGTATCCTAACATGGCTTTTGACAAAAAAAGGAGAGACGGTTCATAAACTGGGCTTTTCTCTGGTTGTGGCGGGTGCAGCCAGCAACCTATACGACCGTCTGGTTCGTGGCTATGTGGTAGATTATTTTAGCCCACAGTTTGGATTTTTAAAAAAAATCGTCTTTAATATTGGTGATATCTGTATCTTTTTAGGAGCATTAATTTTAGCGGTTCGTGACTTGATGAAAGACTAGAGTCTTTTGTTATCGGCATAGCATTGACAGAACTCTGAAAATATTGTACAATCACGAATAAATATAAAAAAATGGGAGTTGATATTTTTGGAGTCTGGTGACGCCGCGATACAAGTGATTATATTAGTAATTTTATTGATTTTATCTGCTTTTTTCTCATCGTCAGAAACAGCACTTACCACCGTTAATAAAATCCGAATGAGGAACTTAGCCGATGCAGGAGATGCAAGGGCTATCGTCGTTTTGAAAATTGTCGGAAATCCGGGGAAGATGCTCAGTGCGATTCTAATCGGGAACAATATTGTAAACCTATATGCTTCTTCTCTGGCTACGATACTGGCTAGCCGAATCTGGGGAGATCAGATTATAGGACTAGCAACGGGTGTTCTTACATTGCTTATTTTAGTGTTTGGTGAGATAACGCCAAAGACAATATCTACTATTTCTGCCGAATCCATAGCACTTCGTTTTGCTAAAATTATATATGTTGTGATGATTATCCTGACACCGGTGATTTTTGTGGTCAATCATCTGTCTTTTCTGGTACTCAAGATCTGTCGTATCGATCCCAATAAGCGGGCCGATGCCATCACAGAAGATGAACTTCGAACCATCGTGGAAGTCAGCCATGAAGAAGGTGTGATTGAATCCGGTGAAAAGAAGATGATTAATAATGTGTTCGATTTCGGGGACGCAGTGGCAAAAGATGTTATGGTACCTCGTATTGCCATGAGTTTTGTCAATATAGACGCCACATACGATGAACTGATTGAGTTCTTTCGCAAAGAAAAATACACACGTTTCCCGGTATATGAAGATACGATCGATAATGTAATCGGTATTATCAATATTAAAGATGTGTTCCTTGCGGATCGGGAGGGCGAGTTTTCCGTTCGGGATTACCTGCGTCAGCCGCTATACACTTATGAATTCAAGAAGGTTTCCGAATTGATGATCGAGATGCAGAAAGTAGTACTGAACATTGTAATCGTGCTAGATGAATACGGTGCTACGGTGGGACTGATCACGTTAGAGGATATGCTGGAGGAAATCGTAGGCGAGATTCGTGATGAATATGACGAAGATGAGGAAAAAGCGCTTATAAAGATCGCATCGAGGGAATATGTAGTCGATGGTTCGATGAAGCTGGATGATTTGAATGACTCTTTAGATCTGAATCTGAAATCAGAGGATTATGATTCAGTGGGCGGTGCGATTATTGGTATATTAGACCGCCTGCCGGAAGAGGGGGAAGAAGTCGTGATCGACAACGTCCGCCTCGTCGTGGATCAGGTGGATAAGAATCGAATTGATAAAGTACATTTGTATGTTAACTGACCATCCCTCCGATGGCTCCGCTACCGGTACACATAGCGAATATAAGCAGCAATTCTTTGGCACTACTTCCGATTCCTTTATGTATCAGCATCGATATCACAAAAAGTATTAGAACATACAGGGCACCAGTCAGGCTTCCCCAGATCAATCGTTTGCGTTTCGCTGCTTTGCCGGCTAACAGCCCGCCGAACAGACATACGGCGACATAGATAAAGTTTACCCCCATATTGATCTGATTTTCGTTCAGATGAAAGCGGTACAGTGAAAAGGCCAGTATCAGCAGAAGCACAGCCGTGAGGATATAGGTGATAAATATTGTCCGGATCATAATCCGCAGGTTTGATTTTCCCATAATTGCTCCTTGATTTTTATTCTATCTGCTCCATGTATATTCAGTTTACGGTGAAGATATGCGGACATACCGCAGAGTTTTAAGGGGCTTTTAAGAGGTTTTAGGGGGCTTTTTCGCTTGCACATGAAGAAAACATGTGGTATAATCTGAAAGAATTTACATCGAATTTTAAAGAGGAGGACATAGAACGATGAAACACGTAAAAACATTAAGTACTAACACATTAAAGAATACAATGAAAAAAGGCGCTTGTGGAGAATGTCAGACATCTTGTCAGTCTGCATGTAAGACATCTTGTACAGTAGGAAACCAGAGCTGTGAGAACAAGAACCGATAATCATCAGAAGCCTGAGAACGAATAAGGCGGATGGATATGACCCCTACGGTCCACTTATGATTGTAGGGGTTAATGTGTTGTCTGCACAGATAAGGAGAAAAACCTGTGATTCATCAATATATAAGTAATGGATATCACATTGTTTTAGACGTTAACAGCGGTTCTGTTCATGTAGTAGATCCATTGATGTATGAAACAATCGAATTTCTTTCGGGAAAGATGAAAGATATGGAGAGTCCGGCTCCAATTCCGGAAGAACTTAAAAGAGAAGCAGCATTATTACTCAAGGGAAGATGTGAGGAATCGGAGAGCTCCGAGATACTTTCCGACGTTCAGGAGCTGATCGACCGGGAAGAGCTTTTCGCGGCAGATGTATATAAAGAATATGTCCTGGATTTCAAAAAACGCAAGACGGTGGTCAAGGCATTGTGCCTGCATATCGCACATGACTGTAATCTGGCCTGTACTTACTGCTTTGCAGAAGAGGGCGAATATCACGGACGCAGAGCACTTATGAGCTATGAGGTGGGAAAGAAGGCACTGGATTTCCTGATTGCTAATTCCGGTAACCGGAGAAATCTGGAAGTGGATTTCTTTGGTGGAGAGCCATTGATGAACTGGGATGTGGTCAAACAATTGGTAGCATATGGCCGTTCCCAAGAAGCGATTCATGATAAGAATTTTCGCTTTACACTGACTACGAATGGCGTCCTTCTGAATGATGAAATCATAGATTTCTGTAATAAAGAGATGAGTAATGTGGTATTGAGTCTGGACGGCAGAAAAGAAGTCAACGATAAGATGAGACCTTTTAGGAATGGAAAAGGCAGTTATGACCTGATTGTCCCTAAGTTCCAGAAGTTCGCAGAACTGCGTGGCGACAAGGACTACTATATTAGAGGAACTTTTACAAGAAATAATCTGGATTTTTCGGAAGATGTTCTTCATTTTGCCGATTTGGGCTTCAAAAGAATGTCCATTGAACCGGTAGTGGCTGCTCCGGAAGAACCATATGCCATTAAGGAAGAAGACCTTCCAAAGATTATGGAAGAGTATGATAAACTGGCTGTCGAGTATATTAAGAGACATAAAGAAGGCCGTGGGTTTACATTCTTCCACTTTATGCTGGATCTTTCACAGGGACCTTGTGTTGCCAAACGTCTGTCGGGCTGCGGCTCGGGCACTGAGTATCTGGCAGTGACACCGTGGGGAGACCTCTATCCATGTCATCAGTTCGTAGGCCGGGAAGAATACTTGTTGGGGAATGTAGACGAGGGTATTACAAAACCATTGATTTGCGATGAGTTCAAGTTGTGTAATGTATATGCCAAGGACAAGTGCAAAGACTGCTATGCAAGATTTTACTGTAGTGGCGGCTGTGCGGCCAATTCTTATAATTTCCACGGTTCTATTACGGATACGTATGAGATTGGATGCGAGATGCAGAAAAAACGCATTGAGTGTGCAATTATGATAAAGGCGGCTCTGGCCGACGAGAATTAAATAAAAGAGGAGAAAAAGCGATGAAGAACGGTAAAAGAAAAGGCCTGGTAGGGCTGTTACTCATGCTCGTTGCTGTCGGTGTCTTTGGTTATTTTGGTTACTCTACCATGAATGACATTAAATTGGGATTAGACCTGGCCGGCGGTGTTAGCATTACTTATCAGACAAAGAATCAGGATCCATCAGCAGAGGACATGTCTGATACGATTTACAAGCTGCAGCAGAGAGTTCAGAACTACAGCACAGAAGCAGAGGTATATCAAGAGGGCAACAACCGTATTAACGTTGATATCCCCGGTGTATCCGATGCAAATGCTGTCTTAAAGGAACTTGGAAAACCGGGTTCTCTGATGTTTATGGATTCCGATGGCAATAAAATTTTAGATGGCAAGCAGGTAAAGAGTGCCAAAGGCGGTATGGAAGATGCCAATGGTCAAAAAGAGTATGTGGTTGCTTTGACCTTTGATGAAGCCGGCACCAAGGCCTTTGGTGATGCTACTACAAAGGGTGTTGGAAAACCAATTTACATTGTCTATGACAACCAGGTCATTTCCGCACCGAATGTAAAAGAGCCAATTACCGGCGGACAGTGCCGTATCGATGGTATGAAAGATTACGAAGAAGCTAATAATCTGGCATCTACCATTCGTATCGGTTCTCTATCTCTGGAACTGGAAGAGTTGCGCTCTAACGTAGTAGGCGCTAAGTTGGGTCAGGAAGCCATTTCCACCAGCTTAAAAGCCGGTGTAATCGGTTTTGCTATTATTATTGTATTTATGATTGCTGTATACCTGATTCCGGGTGTGGCAGCAGCCATTGCCCTTTGTTTATATGTAGGCTTGATTTTGATCTTATTGGTTGCTTTTGAGGTAACACTGACCCTTCCGGGTGTAGCAGGTATTCTGCTTTCTATCGGTATGGCAGTAGATGCCAACGTTATCATCTTTACCCGTATCAAGGAAGAGATTGGTCTGGGAAAGACGGTAAAATCAGCGATCAAGACCGGTTTCGCAAAAGCACTTTCCGCGATTATCGATGGTAACGTAACTACGCTTATCGCAGCAGCGGTGCTCTTCTTAAAAGGATCCGGTACGGTTAAGGGCTTTGCTTCTACCCTGGCAATCGGTATTATCTTATCGATGTTTACCGCACTATTTGTGACAAAGTTCATTCTGAATTGTTTATATGAAGCTGGACTTCAGTCACCGAAGTTCTACGGTATCCGTAAAGAAGCAAAAGTGATTCCATTCTTAAAATACAAAAAGATATTCTTCGCATGCTCCGCAGTCCTGATTCTGACGGGAGTGGTAGCGATGGGATACAACTCATCATCTACTGGTTCTATGCTGAATTACAGCATGGAATTCAAGGGCGGTACTTCAACGAATGTCACCTTTAACGAAGACATGAGCTTGGAACGTATCTCTTCGGAAGTGGTTCCTGTGGTAGAGAAGATTACAGGAGAAGCCGGAACCCAGACACAGAAAGTGGCAGGCGGCAATGAAGTAATCATCAAGACCAGAACACTGACCGTTGATGAGAGAGAAACTTTGGATAAGGCATTAACAGACAACTTTGGTGTTGATCAGGAGAAGATCACAGCAGACAGTATCTCCGGCGCAATCAGTGCTGAGATGAAACAGGATGCGTTGATTGCCGTCATTATCGCGACGATTTGTATGCTTATTTATATCTGGTTCCGTTTCAGTAATATTACTTTTGCAGCCAGTGCGGTATTGGCACTGATTCATGACGTACTGGTCGTTATCACGTTCTACGCGGTGCTAAAGTGGTCCGTAGGTTCTACTTTTATCGCATGTATGCTGACGATTGTCGGCTACTCGATTAATGCGACGATTGTTATCTTTGACCGTATCCGTGAGAATATGAAGATGAAGAAGCATACACAGACCATTGAAAACATAGTGGATCTAAGTATCAGCCAGACATTGAGCAGAAGTGTTAATACTTCATTGACTACGTTTGTTATGATATTTGTCCTGTATATCATGGGTGTATCCTCTATCCGCGAATTTGCTCTGCCACTTATGGTAGGTCTTGTCTGTGGTACGTATTCCTCCGTATGTCTGACCGGAAGTATGTGGTATATCTTTAATCAACATAAGGACAAAAAGGCAGCGGCTCTGGCCGAATCTAAGATGAAGCCTAAGAAAGAGAAGTAATTTATGGAATATAAGATTCTGACAAAGGATGGCTGCGCGAAGCGAGCTGAGATGAAAACGGTACATGGAACCATCCAGACACCTGTTTTCATGAATGTGGGGACAGTGGCTGCAATTAAGGGTGCTGTTTCCACCGATGATTTGAAGACAATTGGTACTCAGGTACAGCTTTCCAATACCTACCATCTTCATGTGAGAACCGGTGATAAACTGATTAAGCAGTTTGGTGGACTTCACAAATTCATGAATTGGGATCGCCCGATTTTAACGGATTCAGGTGGATTTCAGGTATTTTCGTTGGCGGGTCTTAGGAAAATCAAAGAAGAAGGCGTTTACTTTAACTCTCATATTGATGGACATAAGATTTTTATGGGGCCGGAAGAAAGTATGCAGATTCAGTCGAATCTGGGTTCTACGATTGCGATGGCATTTGACGAATGTCCTTCCAGTGTTGCTTCCAGAGAGTATGTTCAGGCGTCGGTAGACCGAACGACCAGATGGCTGGAACGCTGCCAGATTGAGATGAAGAGACTGAATGAGCAGCCGGATACGGTGAATAAAGAGCAGATTCTATTTGGTATCAACCAAGGCGCTATCTATAGCGATATTCGTATTGCACATGCTGAAACAATCAGCAAGATGAACTTAGACGGATATGCCGTTGGAGGTCTGGCCGTGGGAGAATCCCATGAAGAGATGTACCATATTTTAGACGAAGTGGTTCCCCATTTACCGGAAGACAAGCCGACTTATCTCATGGGAGTGGGAACTCCTGCTAATATTATAGAGGGTGTGGCCAGAGGTGTGGATTTCTTTGACTGTGTGTATCCGTCTAGGAATGGGCGCCATGGGAATGCCTATACAAACCATGGAAAGATGAATCTCTATAACGCCAAATATGAATTGGATTCACGACCAATTGAAGAGGGATGTGGATGTCCGGCCTGCCGTTCTTACAGCAGAGCTTACATCAGACATTTATTCAAAGCCAAAGAAATGTTAGCTATGCGATTATGTGTCTTGCATAATTTGTATTTTTATAATAAAATGATGGAAGAGATTCGCGACGCAATCGATCATCACTGTTTCGACGAATACAGAGAAGCCAAGCTTTCGGGTATGGCAGCCGGAGAAGATTGATTCGGCAGGTACCCGAAAAAATAAAATAAAGATTGCGCAGCAAGGCGGCGGATCTGGAATCAAGGAGGAAAAAAGAATGGGTTCAATGGGCACAGCAGGTTGGGTATTATATTTTATCTTTATCATCGGACTTTTGTACTTTATCGCAATCAGACCGCAGCAGAAAGAAAAGAAAAAAGCACAGGCACTGATGGCGAGTGTTGCAATTGGCGATAGTATATTGACAAGCAGCGGCTTTTACGGCGTTATTATCGATATGACAGATGATACTGTAATCGTAGAGTTCGGCAGCAATAAAAACTGTCGTATTCCAATGCGTAAAGATGCGATTATGCAGGTAGAAAAACCGGAGCTTTAATTAGGCATGTATAGAAAGAGGAAGTCCTTTGTTGCATATAGGACTTCCTCTTTTACTATGCTGATGTCACAACTTTCATTTATTTGGTCTTATCCGGTTCAATGATTGGTGAAGAAGGAGCATTGGCGATAATACTTTGAATGCCATTCTTGCAGCTGGCTTTGGCCGTGTATCCCTGAGATGCAAGAACTTCCTGACCATTGTGTGCTTTTAGACGAAAACGAAATTTTTCGCCTTTATCTTTGTAGATTTCAAATTTTGGATTTTTCAATTCTTTTGATCTGGAACGGGTCTGATCTTCAACTCCTGCTGCAGATGCGATTTTCATAACACTCTCAATCCCTTTTTTACATGCCTCTTCGGATTCGTATACTTGTGAAACTCCAATGGTCTCCCCATTGGCAGCACGTAAATGAAATACAATTCCCATCTCCGTTTTCTTAATTAAAAATTTCCCCATGATTCTGATTCCTTTCCCCATTTGATAAGTTTTGTACTTTTAATATACCATTTTCATATAAAAAAATGTACTAAATTACAATATAATGCTATATTTTACAAAAAATGAGCATAAAAAAATCAGATAACTACAAGTTATATAACAAATTCCAAATTACTATATACAAGGAGGCGCAAAATAGAGTGCCGTGGTTGAAAAACACAGGAAAATAGGATATTATGTACACTAAGCTCGTGTGTAAACAGGTAACGAAATATAGATTGAGGGGGAATAAAGAATGAAATATAATATTGCGGTAATTCCGGGGGATGGAATCGGACCGGAGATTGTCAGAGAAGCCTGCAGTGTACTGGATAAAATCGGCACAGTTTATGGACATCACTTTGAATATACAGAAGTGCTCATGGGAGGGGTATCCATTGATGCTCACGGAGTACCTTTAACAGATGAGGCATTGGAAACGGCAAGACAAAACGACGCAGTGCTGCTGGGGGCTGTGGGTGGAGATGTGGGAAATTCCAAGTGGTATGCCGTGGCACCAAATCTGAGACCGGAAGCGGGACTTTTGGCGATCCGAAAAGGGTTGGGGCTTTTTGCTAATATTCGGCCGGCTTATCTCTATCAGGAGCTGGCTAAAGCCTGTCCGCTGAAGAGCGAGATTATCGGCGATGGTTTTGATATGGTAATTATGAGAGAACTGACCGGAGGACTGTATTTTGGAGAACGGAGTACGACTAAAGTAAATGGAGTGCGCCGGGCAGTAGATACGCTTGTTTATAATGAAAACGAGATACGAAGAGTCGCAATCAAGGCCTTTGACGTGGCTATGAAACGTAAAAAACAAGTGATCAGCGTAGATAAAGCAAATGTGCTGGATTCTTCCAGACTTTGGAGACAAGTGGTAGAAGAGGTGGCAAAAGACTATCCGGAAGTGACGGTAAGCCATATGCTGGTAGATAATTGCGCGATGCAGCTGGTTATGAATCCCCGTCAGTTCGATGTGATTCTCACTGAGAACATGTTTGGAGATATCCTTTCGGATGAGGCCAGTATGATTACGGGATCCATCGGGATGCTGTCCTCGGCTAGTCTGGGAGAGGGAAATTTTGGACTTTACGAGCCCAGTCATGGTTCAGCTCCCAATCTTGCCGGGAAGGATATCGCCAATCCCATCGCTACGATTCTCTCTGCGGCGATGATGCTCCGCTATTCATTTAATCTGGAACAGGAGGCGGCAGCGATAGAATACGCCGTGCAGCAGGTATTGAATGAACGTTACAGAACCACAGATATTATGTCAGAAGAGTGTGCCCTTGTGGGTACAAGGAAAATGGGAGAATTAATTATTGGAAAAATCCAATAAAAATAGTGAAAAAAATGAAAGAATGCGGTATTATAGAAGATAAAACAATGATGAGGAAAAAGGAGAACGGAACATATGAAGAGTGATGCAGTAAGAACCGGCATGCAGCAGGCACCTCACCGGTCGTTATTTAATGCCTTGGGGATGACGGAAGAAGAGATGAAAAAACCACTGGTGGGAATTGTCAGCTCTTATAATGAAATCGTACCGGGACATATGAACTTAGATAAGATTGTAGAAGCCGTAAAACTTGGCGTAGCGATGGCAGGCGGAACACCGGTCGTATTTCCGGCGATTGCTGTCTGTGACGGAATCGCTATGGGGCATGTGGGTATGAAGTATTCGCTGGTGACCAGAGATTTAATTGCCGATTCCACTGAATGTATGGCGATTGCTCATCAGTTCGATGCTCTGGTCATGGTTCCCAACTGTGATAAGAATGTACCCGGACTGTTGATGGCAGCAGCCCGGGTTAATGTACCTACGGTATTCGTCAGCGGAGGTCCTATGCTCGCAGGGCGGGTTCATGGAGAAAAACGCAGTCTGTCCAGTATGTTTGAGGCCGTGGGTTCTTATGCAGCCGGTACGATGAGCGAAGAGGAAGTGACAGAATTTGAGAACAAAGTCTGTCCGACCTGTGGCTCTTGTTCCGGGATGTATACCGCAAACAGTATGAACTGTCTGACGGAAGCTTTGGGCATGGGACTACGGGGCAATGGAACCATTCCGGCCGTTTACTCTGAGCGAATTAAATTGGCAAAACATGCCGGTATGAAAGTGATGGAGATGTACGAGAAGCAGATCTGTCCAAGGGATATTATGACAGAACAGGCATTTTTAAATGCCTTGACCATTGATATGGCATTGGGATGCTCCACGAACAGCATGCTGCATCTGCCGGCTATCGCCCATGAGGCAGGTGTGGAATTCAATATGGATATGGTGAATGAGATGAGTGGACGTACGCCGAACCTGTGCCATCTGGCACCGGCAGGACCTACTTATATGGAAGACCTGAACGAAGCAGGCGGCGTGTATGCGGTGATGAATGAACTGGCAAAGAAAAACCTGCTGAATCTGGACTGTATCACGGTGACCGGAAAAACAGTAGGGGAGAATATAAAAGGCTGCGTGAATAAAGATCCGGAAGTGATTCGTCCAATCGAGAATCCCTATAGCGAGACCGGAGGGATTGCCGTCTTAAAAGGCAATCTGGCACCTGATACAGCCATCGTCAAACGTTCGGCCGTGGCACCTGAGATGCTAAGGCATGAGGGTCCGGCCAGAGTGTTTGACTGTGAAGAGGATGCCATTGCTGCGATTAAGGGCGGAATGATCGTGCCGGGCGATGTGATCGTCATTCGTTATGAGGGACCCAAAGGCGGTCCCGGTATGAGAGAGATGCTCAATCCCACATCCGCTATCGCAGGGATGGGACTGGGTTCCAGCGTGGCCCTCATTACCGATGGACGTTTTTCCGGCGCTTCCAGAGGTGCCTCCATCGGCCATGTCTCACCTGAGGCGGCCGTGGGCGGTCCAATTGCCATGGTAGAGGAAGGCGATATCATTTTAATCGATATTAATAAAAATACGTTGAATGTTCAGATTTCAGATGCAGAGTTAGAGGCGAGAAGAATTAGATGGCAGCCGAGAGAACCAAAGATCACGACCGGCTATCTGGCACGCTATGCTTCGATGGTGACCAGTGGAAACCGGGGCGCCATTCTGGAGATTCCGAAGTAATCGATATTGGGAAAATAAGGTCAGAGAAAGCAGGGACGATAGATGAAAACAATAAATGGAGCAGAGATTGTCATCGAATGTTTGAAAGAACAGGGAGTTGATACCATATTTGGATATCCGGGCGGTTCGATTTTAAACATTTATGATGCACTTTATAAACACCAGGAGGAAATCACACATATACTAACAGCACATGAGCAGGGAGCGGCGCATGCGGCCGATGGCTATGCCAGAGCAACAGGGAAAGTAGGTGTCTGTCTGGCTACTTCCGGTCCCGGAGCTACGAATCTGGTGACGGGAATCGCTACGGCATATATGGATTCCATTCCCATCGTTGCAATTACCTGCAACGTGGCAGTCAATTTATTGGGAAAAGACAGCTTTCAGGAAATTGATATTTTAGGTGTGACGATGCCCATTACCAAATACAATTTTATCGTAAAAGATGTGACGAAACTGGCATCGGTTGTTCGGCGTGCCTTTGTTATTGCAAAGAGCGGTCGTCCGGGTCCGGTATTGATTGATATTCCTAAGGATATTACGGCGGCGATGTGCGACTATGAATATCAAAAACCGGAAGAAGTAAAACGTCAGACCGATACAATTGTAGAAGAAGAGGTAGAGACTGCATTGAATATGATCAAAGCGGCCAGAAAACCATTTGTATTTGTAGGCGGCGGCGCCGTGCTGGCGGATGCGGCAGAGGAACTGTCTGCATTTGCCCACAAGATTCACTCCCCCGTGGCTGACAGTCTGATGGGTAAAGGAGCATTTTCGGGAACCGACGAACTCTATACCGGTATGCTGGGGATGCACGGAACGAAGACGTCCAACTTTGGTGTGGCAGAATGTGACCTGCTGATTGTAGTAGGTGCCCGCTTTAGCGACCGTGTAGTAGGCGATTCGACCCGTTTTGCGGGAAACGCAAAGATTCTTCAACTGGATGTAGATCCGGCAGAAATCAATAAAAATATTATTACAGATGCCAGTGTGATCGGCGATGTGAAAGTGATTTTAAGAAAATTAAATGCCAGACTGGATCCGATGAACCACGATGAATGGATTGCTCATATTGAACGAATGAAAGATATGTATCCTCTGCGCTATAACAAAGACGTCCTGACCGGTCCCTCTATTATAGAGAAGATTTATGAGATAACGGAAGGCGACGCAATCATCAGTACCGATGTGGGGCAGCATCAGATGTGGACCGCTCAGTATTACAAATTCAAACGACCAAGACAATTCCTCACGTCCGGTGGTCTGGGCACGATGGGATACGGTATAGGCGCAGCCATAGGTGCTAAGATGGGCTGCAAGGAGAAGACGGTCATCAATATAGGCGGGGACGGATGCTTCCGCATGAATATGAATGAGATCGCTACAGCAACCCGCTACAACATTCCGATTATCCAGGTCATCCTTAATAACCATGTGCTGGGGATGGTACGCCAGTGGCAGACCCTGTTTTATGGAAAACGTTATTCACACACGGTGCTGAATGACCAGATGGATTTTGTGAAGGTATCAGAGGGCATGGGGGCAAAAGCCTACCGTGTGACAGAAGCGGAAGAATTCGAGAATGTATTCCGCGAAGCGATTTCTCTGAATGTACCGGTGGTAATTGACTGCCAGATTGGCTGTGATGACAAGGTATTTCCTATGGTTCCGGCCGGAAAACCGATAGAAGATGCGTTTGATGAGATTGACTTAAAGATTGAACAGATGTAAAATAGAAAAACATTTATAAAAGCATTATAAAATCAGGAGGACAATTATGAGCAGAGTCTATAACTTTTCGGCGGGACCGGCGGTTTTGCCGGAAGAAGTCTTACAGGAAGCAGCAGCAGAGATGATGGATTACCAGGGCTGCGGGATGTCAGTAATGGAGATGAGTCATCGCTCGAAGGATTTTCAGAATATTATCGAAACCGCTGAACAAGATCTCCGCGAACTGATGAATATTCCGGACAATTACAAAGTGATGTTTATTCAGGGCGGTGGTCATATGCAGTTTGCCATGGTTCCTATGAATCTGTTTAAGAATAAAGTAGGCGATTATATTATCACGGGACAGTGGGCTAAGAAAGCCTATCAGGAAGCCAAGATGTTTGGCACGGCGAATGCCATTGCCTCCAGTGCCGACAAGACATTCAGCTATATTCCGGACTGTTCTGATCTGCCGATTGATGAGGATGCGGATTACGTCTACATCTGTCTGAATAATACGATTTATGGCACTGTATTTAAAGAACTTCCCAACACCAAGGGCAAAAATCTGGTAGCGGATATTTCGTCCTGCTTCCTGTCAGAACCTCTGGATGTGAGCAAATTTGCCATTCTCTGGGGCGGAGTCCAAAAGAACGTGGGTCCGGCCGGTCTGGCCATTGCCATTGTCCGCGAAGACTTAATCAGCGACGAAGTGCTTCCCGGCACTCCTACGATGCTTCGGTATAAAACTTATGCAGACAGCGATTCTCTTTATAATACACCACCAACCTATTCCATCTATATGTGTGGAAAAGTGTTCAAGTGGCTGAAGAAACAGGGCGGTCTTTTAGCGATGAAGGAACGCAATGAGAAAAAAGCACAGATTTTGTATGATTTTCTGGATGCAAGCAGCTTATTCAAAGGTACGGTAGAGAAAAAAGACCGTTCCCTGATGAATGTTCCGTTTATAACGGGAGACGAAGCGATGGATGATATGTTTATAAAGGCAGCCAAGGCAGCCGGATTTGTGAACCTAAAAGGTCACCGCAGTGTAGGCGGTATGAGAGCCAGTATTTATAATGCTATGCCGATAGAGGGCGTGGAGAAACTGGTTGCATTTATGAAAGATTTTGAGAATAAACATACAAAATAAGATTGATAGAAAATAAGATCGATATAAAACAAGACAGGAGATTTTTGCCATGAGAACAATACATTGTCTGAACCCAATCTCCAAATTGGGGACTGATTTACTTACCGATGAATATAAGATGGTGGACAGCATATCAGATGCGGATGGAATTTTAGTCCGAAGTGCATCGATGCAGGAAATCGAACTTCCTGAGCGGCTTCTGGCAGTTGCCCGAGCCGGTGCCGGTGTCAACAACATTCCTTTAGATACCTGCGCTGAACGGGGCATCGTGGTGTTTAATACGCCGGGGGCCAATGCAAATGGTGTGAAAGAACTGGTATTGGCGGGACTTCTCTTATCTTCCCGGGATATTGCCGGTGGCATAGACTGGTGTAAGAGCCAGGAGGGGAATGAAAATATCGGAAAAGATGCGGAGAAGGCGAAGAAAGCATTTGCCGGCTGTGAAATTAAAGGTAAAAAACTTGGCGTGATTGGCCTGGGTGCCATCGGTGCAGAGGTAGCGAATGCGGCAGCCAGTCTGGGGATGGAAGTTTATGGCTATGACCCATTTATTTCGGTCAGTGCTGCATGGATGTTATCCCGCGATGTCAAACACATCACATCTGCCGATACCATTTATAAAGAATGTGATTATATCACGGTTCACGTGCCGCTTCTGGACAGCACAAAGGGCATGATTAATAAAGCTAGCTTAGAACAGATGAAAGATGGTGTCGTGATTCTCAACTTTGCCAGAGACCTGCTGGTGAACGATGACGATATGGCGGAGGCACTTGCTTCTGGTAAGGTAAAACGCTACGTCAGCGACTTCCCAACCGCAAAGGTATCGAAGATGGAGCGGGCAATCCTGATTCCTCATCTGGGTGCTTCTACAGAAGAATCGGAAGATAACTGCGCCGTTATGGCAGTAAAAGAGATGATGGATTATCTGGAGAATGGCAACATCAAAAATTCTGTTAATTATCCGACTTGTGATATGGGAATCTGCACCTCCGTGAATCGTCTGGGTCTGCTTCATATGAATATACCGAATATGATTGGACAGATTTCTACGATTTTGGCAGCCAACGATATGAATATTGCCAATATGACCAATAAGAGCAAAGATAAGTATGCCTATACGCTGATTGATCTGGAGACCGAAGTAGATGCAATTACGATTCAGAAACTGAGCACGATTAAAGGCATGATGCGGGTACGTGTGATTCAATAACTTGAATCCATAACTTGAATCTATAACTAGATTGAACCACTTATTTAGGAGAATATAAGATGACTTTGATAAAACCATTTTGCTGCATCCGGCCAAGTGCCGATGCAGCTTTTCATGTGGCAGCACTTCCCTATGATGTGTACAGCCGAAAGGAAGCCAAAGCAGAGACCGAGAGAGAACCGCTTTCATTCCTTAAGATCGATCGGGCAGAGACGCAGTTTCCCGATGAGATCAATACTTATGATGCCTGTGTCTATAAAAAGGCGGGGGAGACTCTAAATGCCATGATACAGGACGGTACATTGATCACAGAGCAGACACCCTGTTATTATCTGTATGAATTAACCATGGGAACCCATGTACAGACCGGCATCGTAGCTTGTTCTTCTGTAGATGACTACTTAAATGGAGTGATAAAAAAGCATGAGAATACCAGGGAAGACAAAGAGCAGGATCGTATCTGCCACGTGGATGTGACCAATGCCCATACCGGCCCTATTTTTCTGGCCTATCGTTTTCGGGAAGAATTGGGAGAACTTGTAAAAGAAGTAAAAAAAGAAGAGCCCATCTATGATTTTGTTTCTCCCGATGGAATTGGACACCGGGTATTCCGAATTTCGGAAGGAGAGCGCTTAACACGGATTACAGAGGCGATGAAAGAAACGGCCTGTACTTATATTGCCGACGGACACCACAGGGCGGCATCGGCGGTCAAGGTGGCATTAAAACGGCGGGAAGCACAGCCGGACTACACCGGGGACGAAGAGTTCAACTATTTTCTGTCGGTGCTTTTTCCAGATACGGAACTGCAGATATTACCCTATAATCGAGTGGTAAAAGATCTGAATGGTTTATCTGAAACGGAGTTTTTAAAAGCGATAGAAAGAAACTTTGAGGTAAAGATAGAAGGACAAGCCAAAACAGACGGATATATGCCTGGCAAAAAGGGTACATTTGGCATGTTCTTAGGAGGCATCTGGTATGAACTTTCCGCAAAGCCGGCGATTTGCAGCGATGATCCGGTCAACGGTCTGGATGTATCGATATTGCAGGATTATCTGTTGGGACCGATTCTGGGAATTATGGATCCTCGAACGGATCAGCGGATCGCATTTATTGGGGGCATTCGGGGACTGAACGAACTGGAACGCCGCGTATCAGAAGATATGGCAGTTGCCTTTTCGATGTATCCCACATCCATGGATGAACTGCTCCGGGTAGCGGATGCGGGACTTCTGATGCCTCCGAAATCCACTTGGTTCGAGCCGAAGCTCAGAAGTGGGATTTTTATTCACCGGTTGACATAATATTAATTTGCTTTTCTACGGCAGGGTCTTTCATCTGATAAATCCGGCTCCATTCTTTGGTGCCGGTGACCTTGGCGGTTTCGGAGCGGTTGATGCTTAAGAATTTAATGATCTGATAGCAGTCCACCCATATCTCCCCATTCCCCTCTTTTTGAGATGCATCGAATATTAACTGGATACCAAAGTGCAGATGGGTTTCATCGATATTGTTGGTATTTTCTTTGGCGCTGTATCCGGTGCGCCCCATGTATCCGATGACATCACCGGCAGTGACGATACTGCCTTCTTTTAAGTTACTTTGATAAGGGTAATTTTGCCTTAGATGGGCATAATAATAGTAACGTTTTGTATCAAAACTTCGAATTCCCAGACGCCATCCCCCATACTGATTCCAGCCAATCGCTTCCACTGTACCGGATTCGGCAGCGGTAATGGGCGTTCCGGTCTGACCCATCATATCGTGCCCTAGGTGCTGACGCCGGTAACCATAGGAGCGGGAAACACCAAAGTCATCATAGTGACTATAGGGAAAATTCTTTGCCAGAGGGTGAAATGCCTTTAACCCGTATTTCGTCACCCAGACCGTTTCGGACTCATTTGTGGGAATCTGATCGGAAGACGAAGGCCCGGCGGCACCGGGATCTGTCTCATAGGTCTGGGTATCGGTCAGAGCGAAAGCGGGAGCTTCTGACTTGGGAATCTCAATTTCATAATAGCCTACCATGCCATCCAGAACGGCGGTATAGACTTCTTTGTAATAACTATAATACTTGGAATCTTTGGTGAGTTCCTCCATGGTGATGCCTTCTTGTAATCGGGTTGCCAACCGCTCCATATCGGCAGATGTATAGTGAGAAAAATCCCCTCCGTATTTTGCCCCCAGATAGGCCAGAAGTTCAATCCAGTTTAAATGACAGGATTCCTGGCAGGTGGCTACATCATACCGAAAGGCTCGCGTCATGGCATCGGCGGGAACGGTGAAATCGACCCATTTGATATAATCTTTCTTTTTGTCGGAATCGGACTCTTCCCCGGAAGATAATACGGTAGAAATAAAAGCAGATTTTTTTTCCATATACCATCCGAGAAGCAGCAGTGAGATCATAAAAACTTCGGTGCCTATGATGAATCCGGTGCGGTATTTATGTAAAAACAGTAAAAATTGTTCGTATTTGATGGAAAGCGATTTAAGAAAATGGCGCAATAAAAAAACCTCCTGTCACAAATAGCTATGATTATTTACAAGCGTTCAATCGCAAAATGCAGCTCTTATAATCATATGAGGACAGGAGGACGTTTATACTTTTTTGACTATAGTTTTATGATTTCTCTATCATCCGGTACAAAAAGGTGGCCATGATAGAATGCGCTGCCTTCTTCAGTGTAACGTTGTTTTCGTTCTTTGATCTGCTTATCTTCGGTGTGCCACAGAACCAGGTTGGGAATATGAAGCCGCTCAGCCAGCTCGCAGGCCTCTTTGACGGTGCTGTGGTGCTTCTCATAGGGACTAAACTTCTCACGCTGTGAATAGAGACAGAAGGCCTCGTGAAGCAGCCATGAGCTTCCTTCCACATAAGGCAGACATAATTCGTTAAAAGGTTCATCCCCAATACAGGTAAGTTTTTTTTGGTTATTTAAAACAGTCGTAAAACCAAATTGTCTGGCCTTGGTGGAGTGAATGTCAAAGAATGTGACAGCGAGACCGAGAATCTGCTTTACTTCCCCATCAATTACAGGAATCAGGTGTATCCGCTTTCCCATGAGATCGTAAAACTTCTTCTGTAAAGTCAGTCGGCATATGGTGGAAATGGTATGGGGGAGTTCGTCATGGCAGTAAATATTCAAATCGCCGTCATAGTCACCTTTGAGCATCTTGGTGGC
The DNA here is from genome assembly GCA_036634775.1 of Clostridium sp. Lineage (GTDB taxonomy): Bacteria > Bacillota > Clostridia > Lachnospirales > Lachnospiraceae > Otoolea. Next base: position 23,207 of record JAVWRQ010000005.1, on the reverse strand, counting down.
AATCATGCGAACCATCCATACAATACCCAGCAGGTGGTCATTGTGTTCGTGAGTCATAAAAATATGGTGGATTTTTTGCAGTGGAACCTCCATATCTTCTAAAATCCCTAAAATACCATTACCGCCACCGGTATCGACCATAAAAAATTCATCGGCTTCTTTTATAGCAAAGCAGGTATTATAGCATCGGGTCACTGCGGCGTTGCCCGTTCCAAAGACATAAAGCAATTCTTTCTCCATGAAAAGCCCTCCTGTGTAAATTAAACTGATTAAACTTTCTTTTTTTTATATAATATGTTACTATAAAATCATTATAAAAGCAACCGGTGTGTCATTACACCAGCAGGGAGTATTGTAAAATGAGAGATTTGGCGTATCTGAAATTAATGGCACGTGAGTATCCAACGATAAAATCGGCTTCCAGTGAAATTATCAATTTAATGGCAATCTGTTGTCTGCCGAAGGGAACCGAATATTTTTTCAGCGATCTGCATGGAGAATATGAGGCATTTATCCATCTTCTGCGTAGTTCTTCCGGTATTATCCGTGAGAAAATCAAAGAAACATTTGGACACATCATTTCAAAAGAGGACGAGATGCAGTTGGCTAATCTGATTTATTATCCGGATCGGATGATCAGTCAGCTACGGCAGGAACATAGTTATACAGAGGATTGGCAGAGAACCGCTATTTTTCGTCTGGTTCAGATCTGTAAAGAAGTATCGTCTAAGTATACCCGCTCTAAAGTCCGTAAGAAGATGCCGTCGGAATTCGCCTATATTATTGACGAGCTGCTTCACGTGGACTATAACGATGATAACAAAAAAGTTTATTATAATGAGATTATAAGGTCGATTATTGGTATCAAGATGGGCGAGAGCTTCATTACAGCACTCTGCTGTCTGATCCAGAACCTGACCATTGATAATCTTCATATCATAGGTGATATTTTTGACAGAGGACCAAGAGCCGATATCATTATGGAAGAATTAATGCAGTTTCATGATGTAGATATCCAGTGGGGCAACCATGATGTATCCTGGATCGGAGCATCTACGGGAAATCTGGCATGTATCTGTAATGTGCTGAGAATTGCAATTAGCTATAATGGATTTGACGTATTGGAGGATGGATATGGCATTAATATCCGCCCGTTGTCCATGTTCGCGGCTCATACCTATAGAGAAGACCCCTGTGCTCATTTTATGCCGCATATTCTGGATCAGAACATCTATGATGCCGTGGATCCGGGACTGGCAGCGAAGATGCACAAAGCGATTACGGTCATTCAGTTCAAGGTGGAAGGCCAGATCATAAGGCGTCATCCGGAGTATCATATGGATGCCAGGATTCTCCTGACCGCTGTCAATTACGAGAAGGGGACGGTTATGGTCGAGGGCGTCGAGTATCCAATGCTAGATATGAACTTTCCTACGATTAATCCCGCTGATCCATTACAGCTTACGAAGGAAGAAGAAGAACTTTTACATACCTTGCGGCTTTCTTTCCGCCACAGCGCACTTCTTCACAAACATATTAAGTTCCTGTACTCCAACGGAAGTATGTACAAATGCTGCAATTCCAACCTTCTTTATCATGGCTGTATTCCGATGAAGGAAGACGGAAGCTTTGATGAGATGGTGATAGACGGGGGGCATTATAAGGGTCGGGCACTTCTGGATTTTATAGATAAGCAGGTACAGAATGCATATTTTCTTCCGGAGAATGCTCCGGATAAGGAAAGCAGCCGCGATTTCTTATGGTATTTATGGTGTGGTGCCAAATCACCGGTCTATGGTAAGGATAAGATGACCACATTTGAGCATTATTTTATAGAAGATAAGGCAGCCGCGAAAGAAACGATGAATCCATATTACAAATTAAGTCTCAAAGAAGAGACTTGCGATCGGATTCTGGAGGAGTTTGGGCTTCCATCTGAAGGCGCTCACATTATTAATGGGCATGTTCCGGTTAAAATCAAGGATGGGGAGACACCGGTCAAGGCCGGAGGCAAGCTCTTTATTATAGATGGCGGTCTGTCCAAGGCATATCAGAGTAAGACGGGAATCGCCGGGTATACACTGATATTTAATTCCAGACATCTGGCACTGGCAGAACATAAGCCATTTGATCCGGATCATGAAAACACACCAAAAGTCAGCATTGTAGAGAAGATGCAGACTAGGATGATGGTGGCCGATACCGATGTGGGAAAAGAGTTATCCTACCGGATTGAGGATTTAAAGGAATTAGTTGCCGCTTATCGCGAAGGTATTTTGAAAGAAAAGATTCAATAGAAGATTCAATAGAAGATAGGGGAAAAGATACAGTTTTAAGGAGAATTGCATGAAAAAAACAGAATTTTTACAGGAGCTGGAGGAAGCCCTAAAAGGGGAAGTTTCTCCGGCTGTAATTCAGGAAAATCTAAGATATTACGATAATTACATTTCCCAGGAAGCGCAAAAAGGGCGCACGGAAGATGAGGTGATCGAAGAAATCGGCGGACCGAGACTGATTGCAAAAACAATCATCGACAGCAGTGATGCGGCAGAAGATGGAAGCGAATCTGCCAATACGTATTATTCGGGTAATGAGACCGGAAGCAGCAACGAGAGTTCACGTTCAACGATGAATTCACGCTATATTAATTTAAATAAATGGTATTGGAAACTGCTTTTGGCGATAGTAGTGATGTTAGTATTTTCGGTGGTATTTACCGTACTGGGCGGAATCTTCTCCCTCTTTTTCCGGTTTGCGGGTCCGATTATCCTGATTTGGCTGGTATTCACATTTTTTAAGGGTATGAGGCGATAACACCATGGAAAATAAAACGATAGACAATAAAATGCTGCAAAAACCGTGGGTGGTGTGCTCACTGGCCATGCTTTGCTGTACCCTGTGGGGCAGTGCCTTTCCGTGTATTAAGATCGGGTATCGTCTGTTTCATATTCTGCCGGATGCGGTGGGCTCACAGATTTTATTTGCTGGGCTTCGTTTTACTCTGGCAGGTATCCTTACGGTGGCAATGGGAAGTCTGGCATCCGGAAGAATTCTGCTTCCCGTGAAGACATCGATTCCTAAGATTTTTAAACTCTGCATGGTGCAGACCGTGATTCAATATTTGTTTTTTTATATGGGACTGGCCCATGCTACCGGAGTAAAAAGTGCGATTATTACAGGCACCAATAGTCTGATGGCGATTTTAATAGCCAGTCTTATTTTTCGGCAGGAGAAACTGACGATTCCTAAGATGACCGGTTGTATATTGGGATTCATAGGTGTTGCATTAGCGAATATGGGTGGAAGCGGTTCCACTGATCTTACGTTTCATTTAAATGGAGAGGGATTTATCTTTATTTCCGCGGTTTCTTATGCTTTTTCTTCGGTACTGATCAAGCGGTATTCCGTCAATGAAAACCCAGTGATGCTCAGTGGATGGCAGTTTACTGCAGGCGGAGTGATTCTTATGACGGTCGGACTGTTAATGGGAGGAAATATAGGAACCTTTACAGCATCTGCGGCAGCGATGCTTTTCTACCTGGCACTGTTATCGGCCGTAGCATATACGCTGTGGAGCCTCCTTTTAAAGTACAATTCGGTATCCAGAGTGACGATTTTTGGCTTTATGAATCCGGTCGTCGGCGTGCTTTTATCGGCTCTTCTTCTAGGCGAAGGCGGACAGGCATTTAGTGGGAAAAATATCTTGGCGCTTCTTTTGGTCAGCGCCGGAATCTATGTGGTAAACCGTTTTCAAAACAGTGGAAATGTGATACACTGTAAAGAACCGAAGGTTGAAAATTAGATAGATAAAATAGGAGGTACATATGGAAAACACATGGAATAAAGTTAGGGCGGTTTATTTCAGCCCAACCGGTACAACTAAGAAAATCGTAACGACAGTTGCGGGCTGCATTAGTATTGAATTACAACTTCCCCAAGAGGAGTATGACTTTACACCACCGCAAGTAAGAAAAGAAGGGGTTACTTTTGCTTCAGATGAGATTGTAGTATTTGGTATTCCGACGTATGCAGGACGAATTCCCAATGTACTTTTAAAGTATCTGGCAACGGTCAAGGCAGATGGCGCACTGGCAGTTCCGATTGCATTGTATGGCAACCGTAATTTTGACGATTCTCTGATTGAACTTCGTAATTTATTAGAAGATAATGGATTTCATACGATTGCAGGAGCTGCTTTCATCGGTGAACATTCATTCTCCAAGATATTGGCAAAAGATCGTCCCGATGTAAAAGATATGATGATAGCCGGAAGCTTTGGAAAGAAGGTAGCTGCGAAAATTAAGAACATTACCGATCTTGCTTCTTTACAGCCGGTAGAAGTTAAGGGCGAGACACCGATTCGTACTTATTACCAGCCAAGAGATAGAAAAGGTAACTCGATCGATATTCGAAAAGTGCTGCCGAAGACAAAGTCAAACTGTATTAACTGTGGGATCTGCGCCGATGTCTGCCCGATGGGATCTATTTCCCGTGAAGATGTGACGGCACTGACCGGTATCTGTATCAAATGCGGTGCATGCATCAAATCCTGTCCGGTAGAAGCAAAATACTATGATGACGAGGGTTATCTGTACCACAAGACAGAGTTAGAGCTGGGATATGAGCGTAGAGCTGAACCGGAATTATTTTTATAAGAGTCAGAAAAAGCAGAAAATCTTTCTTTTGTAAGAGAGATTTTCTGCTTTTAACTTTGAAATTACTTTGAGAACTGGGCCAGAAGGATTCGAACCTTCAGAATGACGGAGTCAGAGTCCGTTGCCTTACCATTTGGCGATGGCCCAATTGAACAACGATTTGTATTATACGTTAAGAATGGAAATCCGTCAATAGTTTTAAAAAAACTTTTTGGAATTTTATTACAAATACCGCTCATGCACCGATAGACAAGTATGACAGAATCATATATAATAATAGAGGAATTTACAGAGAGGCATCGTATGTATACATTTGAAAGCCGGGTCAGGTACAGTGAAACCGATGAATTTGGTCGTCTATCCGTGACCGGAATAATGAATTATCTTCAGGATTGTTCTACATTTCAATCGGAAGATATCCATTTGGGATTGGAATATTTAAAAAAGAAAAAGAGAGCATGGTGGCTCAACACCTGGCAGATACTGATAGAGCGTTATCCACGCATGGGCGAACCAATCACTATTTCCACGTGGCCCTATGCATTTAAAGGGATTTTTGGTTATCGAAATTTTACAATCAGAGATAAGGCAGGCAATGATCTGGTAAAAGCGGATTCAAACTGGTTTTTCTATGATTTGGAGAATAATAGACCGGTCAAAGTGACACCGGACGAACTTCGGGGATATGGTGAAGGGGAGGCACAGTTGGAATTACCACTTGCACCACGAAAGATTCAGGTACCCTTACAGCATGAGACGGGGGAACCGGTCATCGTGGCCCGCCATCATCTGGACACCAATTTCCATGTGAATAATGCGCAGTATGTGGAAATTGCCCGAGAGTTTATACCGGAGAAGTTTGTGATAGGAGAACTCCGCACCGAATATAAGAATGCAGCTGTTTTGGGGGATGTAATGATTCCCGATATTAGTCGGATACCGGAGGGGTATGTGATTTCTCTTCGAAGTGAAGAGAAGAAAGTGTTTGCCAATATATGGCTGGCAGAAAAAAGAGAGGACGAAAGACATGATTGAATTAGGAAGAAGACAGGAATTAGAAATTATTCGTGAGAAGGATTTTGGTGTATATCTGGGAGAAAAAGGCTTAGCGGAGGAATCCGTACTGCTTCCGAAGAAACAAGTTCCCGAAGGGATGAAGATTGGCGACAAAGTGGATGTTTTTATATATAAGGATTCAGAGGATCGATTGATCGCCACGACCGGATCACCAAAACTGGAAGTGGGAGAGGTAGCACTTCTGACCGTGAAGGATGTAGGCAAAATTGGTGCATTTCTGGATATGGGACTGGAGAAGGATTTACTCCTTCCATTTAAAGAACAGAACCATCCGGTTTCAATGGGGGAGGAATGTCTGGTAGCTCTTTATGTGGATAAGAGCAGCCGTTTGGCCGCAACGATGAATGTATATCCCTATTTAAGCAGTGAATCTCCTTACAAAAAGGAAGACTGGGTAGAAGGACGCATCTACGAAGAGAATGATAATCTGGGCATTTTTATGGCAGTAGATGATAAGTATTTCGGCTTGATTCCAAAGCGGGAGATGTATAGAACCTGTAAGATGGGAGAAATCATAAAGGCTCGCGTCACAAAGGTAAGAGAAGATGGAAAACTGGATCTGACTCCGAGGGAGAAATCCTATTTGCAGATGAATTCCGATGCAGATATCGTTATGGAAGTCATCGAGAAATTTGACGGTGTGCTGCCATTTACCGATAAGACAGATCCTGATACATTAAAGAAAGAATTTAATTTGAGCAAGAACGCATTTAAACGTGCCGTTGGTCATCTGCTGAAAGAACGAAAGATTGAGATTACAGAAACCAGTATTCGAAAGATTGAAGAGTAGAGCGGTGTAAATGAGGAATCAAAAGTAACAATAAAATAAATCAGTAAGAAAGTAGGAGGAATGATTCATGAAGAACGTAATCAGCACAAATCAGGCACCGGCCGCTATCGGCCCATACTCTCAGGCTATTGAGGTAAATGGAATGGTTTACACATCGGGACAGATACCGGTGAATCCGGCTACCGGTGAGATTCCTACCGGCGTTGAGGCACAGGCAGAGCAGGTCATGAAGAATGTAAAGAACCTTTTAGAAGCAGCAGGAACGACGATGGCTAATGTGGTAAAAACGACAGTGTTCATTAAAGATATGAATGATTTTGCTACGATTAATCAGATCTATGCTACTTATTTTGAGGGCGACTGCCCAGCCAGATCCTGCGTAGAAGTAGCCAGACTGCCAAAAGATGTACTGATGGAGATGGAAGCGATTGCAGTGAAGAATTAACTGAGGAAAATTGAGAGACAAACTATGTGGTACCGGGACAAACGGGAATTCCTTTTGGAAATCGCTCGATTGCTCCGGTACTCTTTATCCTTACCCCCTTATTTTATGAGAAGTTTGCACAGTGTAGGCTCTTGAAATTTGTCGAGTTTTCACAAAAATATTTTATATCCAATCATTTATAACAAAATTGAGGAAAATGGCAGAAGATAGTTTATGGTATTTCGGCATAATTGCCAGTTTTAACAGCTCATATACAAAGTGCCCAAAAGGGAAAAGAAATTTTTGGCATTTGGGATATAGGTTCAACATTATGCTTGTGTTAGAATAAAAACATCAACATATAGATGCGGAGGGTAAAGAAAAATGGCAAGTGTATCATTAAAAAATGTGACAAAGCAGTATCCTAACGGGTTTGTAGCAGTTAAGGATTTTAATTTAGACATTGAAGACAAGGAGTTTGTTATTTTTGTAGGTCCTTCCGGCTGTGGAAAGTCTACCACTTTACGTATGATTGCAGGACTTGAGGATATTACTTCCGGTGAGATGCTAATTGATGGAAAGATGGTTAATGATGTAGAGCCGAAAGACCGTGATATCGCGATGGTATTTCAAAACTATGCCCTGTATCCCCATATGACTGTTTATGAGAATATGGCATTTGGTTTGAAACTGCGTAAGACACCAAAAGATGAGATTGATCGTCTGGTGCAGGAAGCCGCCAGAATTTTGGATCTTTCCCATCTATTAGATCGTAAACCTAAGGCACTTTCCGGTGGTCAGAGACAGCGTGTGGCGATGGGACGTGCGATTGTCCGCGATCCGAAGGTATTCCTGATGGATGAACCGCTTTCTAACTTGGATGCCAAGTTAAGAGGACAGATGCGTATCGAGATTTCCAAACTTCATCAGAGACTGGGTACTACCATTATTTACGTAACTCATGATCAGACAGAAGCGATGACTTTAGGTACTCGAATTGTTGTTATGAAAGATGGTTTGATTCAGCAGGTGGATACACCTCAGAATCTTTACGATATGCCGGTCAACAAGTTCGTAGCAGGATTTATCGGAGCACCTCAGATGAATTTACTGGATTCGATGGTCAGCAAAGAAGGATCGAATATTGTCCTGTCATTTGGTGATAATAAGATTACACTTCCGGAAGAAAAAGCCAAGAAGCTGGAAGAACTCGGCTACGTTGGTAAAGAAGTAGTGATGGGGATTCGCCCGGAAGACCTGCATGATGAAGAAGATGCGGTGAATGCAGCTCCCGGTTGTACGATTGAAGTGCCGATTCGTGTATACGAGATGTTAGGCGCAGAGGTATTCCTGTATTTTGATATCGAAGAGACAAACTGCACGGCCAGAGTAAATCCAAGAACGACTGCCAGACCGGGTGATGTTGTGAAATTTGCATTGGACATGAGAAAAGTTCATATTTTCGATAAAGAGACAGAACTGGTTATTTTACATTAATCAATGAATATTGGATAATTACATAAAGTAAAAGTGTTAAAAAGCAAACTTTACGGCTATATCGGTAAAAGTTTGCTTTTTTTATTAAATTTTCATGAATGCTCTTTTAATTTTTTGTGTTTTGCATTAATATAGTACTTAGGGAAATTTGGAACCTCAGGGGAATTAGAAAAAGGAGAAAGAATATGATATCAAATCAAATACTCCAGACAAATATTGAAGGATTAAAAGGAATTACAAGAGTTGATTTATGTATCTGTGATACGGAGAGTAAGGTTTTAGCTTCTACGTTTACGGGAGCAGAAGAATATGAAGGTGCAGTTTCGATATTTATAGATTCACCGGCAGACAGTCAGGTACTTCAGGGATATCAATTTTTCAAGGTGTTTGATGAGCATCAGTTAGAATATATATTACTTGCCAAAGGTGGCAGTGATGACGTTTATATGATTGGGAAGATGGCAGCATTTCAGATACAAAATCTCTTGGTTGCCTATAAAGAACGCTTTGATAAAGATAACTTTATAAAGAACTTATTATTGGATAATCTGCTATTGGTGGATATTTATAATCGTGCGAAAAAACTTCATATTGAGACAAATGTAAAACGTGTCGTATTTATTGTGGAAACACAGCATGAAAAAGATGTGAATGCATTAGAAACGGTCAGAAGTCTATTTTCTACAAAGACCAAAGATTTTATTACAGCGGTAGATGAGAAGAACATTATCCTGGTGAAAGAGGTCAAACCGGGCGAAACTTATGATGAACTGGGTAAGACGGCCAGTATGATCGTGGATATGCTGAATACAGAGGCACTGACCAAAGTGAGTGTTTCATTTGGTACGATTGTCAATGAACTGAAAGATGTTTCTCGTTCTTATAAAGAGGCCAAGATGGCTCTCGATGTGGGGAAGATCTTCTATAGTACGAAGAATGTGGTCGCATATAGTAACCTGGGTATCGGACGCCTGATTTATCAATTGCCGCTGCCTCTTTGCCGTATGTTCATTAAGGAGATTTTCGAGGGAAAATCGCCGGATGATTTTGATGAAGAGACGCTGACTACGATTAATAAATTCTTTGAGAACAGCTTGAATGTATCGGAAACCTCCAGACAGCTCTATATCCATCGAAACACGTTGGTATACCGTTTGGATAAACTGCAAAAAAGCACAGGACTTGATTTGCGTGTGTTTGAAGATGCCATTACTTTTAAGATTGCATTAATGGTTGTTAAGTATATGAAATATATGGAAAGCATGGATTACTAATTAGAAAAAATTAAAAATTGAAGGTACAGTGATGATAGAGATTGAAAGACTGAATAAGACATATGAAACAGGCAATAAAGCCCTGAAGAATATCAATATAACCATTCACGATGGAGAGTTCGTCTTTATCATGGGGCGCAGCGGATGCGGAAAATCTACTTTGATGAAGCTGCTTTTAAAGGAAGTGGAACCGACTTCCGGTAAGATTGTAGTCAATGACATGGATTTAGTGAAGATGCCAAGGCGCTATGTGCCAAAATACAGACGAAGACTGGGTGTTGTGTTCCAAGACTTCCGGTTATTAAAGGACAAAACAGTTTATGAGAATGTAGCATTTGCCCAAAGAGTGGTTGGAGTTCCATCCAGAGTAATCAAAGAATCAGTTCCGGCCATGCTTCGCCTGGTGGGGCTTTCTTCTAAATACAAATCGTTTCCCAATCAATTATCCGGTGGAGAGCAACAGCGTGTAGCCATTGCCAGAGCTCTGATTAATAGTCCGGAGATTCTTTTAGCAGATGAGCCTACCGGTAATCTGGATGCTCATAATTCGATGGAAATCATGAAACTTTTGGAGGAAATTAACAGTAGGGGAACGACCGTTGTCGTCGTTACGCATAGTCAGGAAACGGTAGACCGGATGAAGAAACGCGTCATTACGCTAGATCGTGGTCTGGTTTCCGGTGATCAGGCAGAGGCGACAAAATCCGATGAAGATGTAGAGTTAGATGAAGACGTGAAATCGGACGAAGAAGCAGAACTTCATGAAGAAGTAGAATCAGATGAAGAAGCAGAATTCCATGAAGATATAGAATCAGATGAAGAAGCAGAACTTCATGAAGACGCAGACTTTGACGAAGATGTAGACTTTGACGAAGATGCAGAATTTCGTGAAGAAGCAGAATTCCATGAAGATGTAGAATTTGACGAAGGTGCAGAGTTGGATGAAGGTGCAGAATTGGATAAGGAGATTATAATTGATGATGAGATAAAGGGTGGTAACGAGCATGAGAATTAGTACTTTGGCATTTTGCATAAAAGAGGGAATAAAGAATATAAGCAGAAATGTATGGTTCTCACTGGCATCTACGGCGATTATTTCTGCCTGTATTTTTTTGTTCTGCATGTTTTTTGCTTTAGTGGGAAATGTGCAGTATATGGTAAAAAGTGCGGAAACAACGGTGGGAATTACTGTATTTTTTAATGAAGACGTAAGTGAAGATGAGATAAAGAATATTGGTAATGACATAAGCAACCGGAGTGAAGTAAAGGAAGTCAATTACATTTCTGCCGAGCAGGCGTGGGATACATTTAAAAAGGATTATTTTAAAGATGTAGAAGATTTAGCAGAAGGATTTTCCGATGACAATCCACTGGCCGGTTCCTCGTCTTATGAGATTTTCCTTAAAGATATATCCAGTCAAGGCGATATGGTATCCTATCTCAAGACGATTCCCGGTATCAGAAAGATTAATTATTCGAATGATACAGCAGCGGGGCTGTCTAATTTCAATAAGATGCTGGGTCTTGTTTCAGTCGTAATTATAGGAATTCTTCTGGCGGTAGCTACATTCCTGATTAGTAATACGATTTCTACGGCAGCGGCATTTAGGAAAGATGAGAATCGAATCATGCGCTTTATTGGCGCAACGAACTTCATGATCAGGGCACCTTTTGTTGTAGAGGGAATTATTATTGGGTTTGTGGGAGCCGCACTTCCATTGGCCGCAATATACGTTCTCTATCGTGATATGGTTCAGTATATGATGGAAAAATTCAATATCTTATCCAATATTATCGAGTTTATACCGATTAACAGTATTTTCCCTTATATGGTTGTCGTAGCGATGGCACTGGGAGTGGGGATTGGATTCGTAGGAAGTTTCTTCACAATCCGTAAACATTTGAAGGTATAAGAAACGGCAGAAAAGTCCGGGAAAGCGAGAAGCAGCATGCAAAAGAAGACAATACAAAAGAAACAGATGCGGGTAATTTTGATTCTTCTGCTGGCAGTTCTAACTGTAATACCGACTTATGGTGCCGGTAAGAAAGATATTGACAGTGCTAAAGGGAAGATTTCTTCATTGGAAGAGGAAAAGAAGAAAACAGAGCAGGCGATTAAGGATTTAGAGGCATTGAAATCGGATACACAAGTTTATGTAAAAAAATTAGATTCAAATTTGGATGCATTGAACCATGAATTAGATGCGCTGTCCGGAAAGATAACAGATAAAGAAACGGTTATTGAACAGACTAGGGTGAAACTGGAAGAAGCCAAAGTCGTTGAAACAAAACAGTACGATGCTATGAAGATGCGTATTAAATATATGTATGAAAAGGGCGAAAGCAGCTATTTAGACCTTTTACTGCAGTCGCGTTCGATGTCGGAACTGTTAAACCGCTCGGAGTATATTGGACAGATTTCAACCTATGACCGAAAGATGCTGGATAAATATGTGGCGGCAAAAGAAGAGATTGCTTCCGATGAGTCCAGACTTGAAACCGAACATAAGGAGCTTCTTAATCTACAGGATCAGACGAAGGCAAAACAAGATTCCGTAGAAAAATTAGTGAATGAAAAATCATCTGAGCTAAAAAAATTCGAAGCGCAGATTGACAGTAAGGAAGCGGAAGCAGCTTCCTATCAGGCTGATATTAAAGCACAAGAGGATGCAATCAGACGGATTGAGGCAGAGATCAAACGACAGGAAGAAGAAGCCAGAAAAAGGGCAGAAGCAGCAGGAAAGAAGTATAATACGGTAAGTATTGGGAATATTAAGTTTAAATGGCCCTGTCCATCCAGTGGAAGAATTTCTTCCGGATTTGGAGCGAGAAGTGCACCGACAGAAGGTGCCTCCAGTAATCATCAGGGAATTGATATTAGCGCCCCTACGGGTAGCAGCATTATAGCTGCAGCGGATGGAACCGTAACCATTGCTACATACAGTTATTCAGCCGGAAACTACATTATGGTTAACCATGGTGGTGGTGTATCGACTGTATACATGCACTGTTCTCAGCTGCTAGTATCACCGGGAGCTACAGTAAAACAAGGTCAGACAATTGGAAAAGTCGGCTCCACGGGATATTCTACAGGTCCTCATCTGCATTTTGGAGTAAGACTGAATGGCAGCTATTTAAATCCGACAAAGTATGTGAGTCCGTAGGTAGTATGCGAGTTCCTAATAGGAGGAAATAGAAATAATGGATGAAAAGAATAAATTTTGGAAAGGTGTCATGACCGGTGTGCTTATTACGGCATTTGCATGTCTTGTTACAGTAGGGACTTCTCTGGGAATCTATATGTTTGGACGTCGCGCGATTGATAACCAGAGCCGAATCCAAGCCGAACAGGGAAATTCTACAGGAAAGCCGGCAGGGGACGCGGAAGTACTTGATGTAGACCGAATCGGGCAGAAACTGCGCCAGTTGGATACGATCGTGAATCAACTCTATCTGTTTGATGATCAGACGGATGCAGCCCAGAAGGAAGCAGGTATTTATAAAGGATTTTTGTATGGCCTCAATGATCCCTATGCGGCATATTATACGTCAGAAGAGCGGCAAAGCTTTATGGACAGCACCACGGGAAGCTACAGCGGAATCGGTGCCATGGTATCGCAAAACCGTGAGACAGGACTTTCTACAATCATTCGTGTCTATCAAGATTCTCCGGCAGAGGCCGCGGGGGTACTTCCGGGTGATATCATCTATGAAGTAGATGGAACTAATGTAACCGATCTGGATCTCTCTTTACTGGTGAACAATTATGTAAAGGGCGAAGAGGGCACCGATGTAAAGATTACGATGTACAGAGAAAAGACCAATGAATACAAGGATTTTGTGATTACAAGAAGAAAATTGGATGTACGGACAGTCGAAACTGAGATGCTGGATGAAGAAACCGGATATATTTCGGTTATGGAGTTTGATGTCGTAACGATGGATCAATTTAAGACCGGTATAGAGACTCTGACCGAACAGGGAATGAAACGGATGATTGTGGATTTAAGGAATAATCCGGGTGGAGAACTGGATACCGTGGTATCGATGGTGGATTATATTATTCCGGATGAAAAAACAATTGTCAGCATTTCCGATAAAAATGGAACACAGAGTGTGAAATCATCAGGTGATGGTCATTCACTGGACATTCCAATCGTTGTACTGGTAAATGGCAACTCAGCCAGTGCATCAGAAGTATTTACAGGAGCTTTAAAGGATTATAAGGCAGCGACCATCGTGGGTACCAACACATTTGGTAAAGGAATTGTGCAGACGATGCTGCCCCTGTCCGATGGCAGTGCAGTGAAACTTACAACCGCGCATTATTATACACCAAACGGTACGGATATTCATGGTAAAGGCATTGCTCCGGATATAACGGTGGAGCTGAATGAAGATGCGGCCAAGATGGCTATAATTCCGAAAGAGCAGGATAATCAGCTGCAGGAAGCAATAAAAGCAGTGAAAGAATTAAATAAGTGATAACGGGGCTGTGTAAAATGGAGTTGACGAAACTCTACTTTACACAGCCTTTGGCGTGGAGCACGTATCTATAGTGGGGGTATGTTTCCTATTACAAAAAAAATGCCCCTTAAAAAGGGGGGGAGCCGGGGGAACTTAGTTCCTCCGGCATGAGTATGAAAAAGTTTATTTTTAAAAGGCTTTGTTTAACTACCTTGTAATTGATAGTATACAGGTGAAATGTGACTGAAGTTTGACCGTGAGATAAAGTATTTATAAAAATGATAAAGAAAGTATGACTAATTTATCTTAATACCCTCATCATTAACACACCGGTTAAACATGAGGTGAGAATTCCTGCAAATAACGAAGTCAGCCACACTCCATCCAGTCCCAGAATGGTTGGCAGGAAGAGTAGAAGACATACCGGGAATACAAAGGTCTGACAAAAAGAGACAGCCAGAGAGGCCAACGGTCGGTTTAGGGCGGTGAAGAAGGAACCGGAGATGATGCCGAACCAGCTTACCAGATAGGATAAAGAAAATAATTTCATCGCTCTGGTGCTCATGGTAATTAGTTCGACATTAGCTGAATCGGAAAATAGGCGTATCATCCCATCGCCCTTTAAAAACATCCAGATCATAACCGAAAAAGATATAATAAATCCGGAAAGCTGGGCTCTTTTTTCTAATGCAAAAACACGGTTAGTTTGCATGGCACCATAATTGTAGCTGATAGCGGGCTGCACGGAATCGCTCATTCCAAATATGATGCTTTTTACGACACTGTCAATATACATGACAATGCTAAAAGCGGCAACGGCCATATAGCCGGACATGCGCATAAGTACGGCGTTGAATAAAACCATGCAGACGGAAGCAGCGATATTCGAGAAGAATTCAGAACTTCCGTTGGCAAAAATATTGCCTATTTGTGCCCGGGACATATGACCTCTTGTAAAGTACAACACCATCTTTTTTGAAACAAATGGATAGAGACAGATAAGATTCCCCAGCGCCAGACAGAGACAGGAAGCCAAGGCGGCAGAACCGATGCCCCATCTAAATTTAACGATAAATAACCAATCCAGACCAATATTAGCGACAGAAGTAAATAGATTCATCACCATGCTGTAGCGGACTCTGCCACAAATCCGCAGGTAGTTATCGATAGCAAAGAATCCCATGATCAAAGGCGAAAAAAATGCATAGATCCGCATGTAGGTAACCGCCATAGTGGCCACCTCGCCTTCGGCACCGAGCAGCGATACAAGGAATGGGGCAAAGACCCAGGAGATACTTCCTGCGAAAAATGCAATAGCCAAAATCATTTTGCAGGAAAATGAAAAAATTAAACTGGCTTTTTTATTATTTTGTTCGCCGAGACGAATGGAAATCTGAACAGCCGAGCCTATGGCAATCATATCAGAGAGGGCAAAAGTGACCATAATAATAGGCATGACCAGATTGACGGCGGCCAGGGCACCGGGACCAATAAAACGCCCTACAAATATGCCATCGGCAATCATGTAAAGAGAAGCGGCGGCCATACTGATCATACTGGGAATGGCGCATTTAAAAAATAATTTTGTAATTGGTGTATTGCCAAATAACTGTTTGTGACTTTCTTGTAACTCCATGATGCAAAACTCCTTTTTGTAAAAAAATATTTGCAAGTGTGTCTCTCAAATGATAAACTATAGTGTGACACTATAGTCAAGGGAGATTTTGAAAATGAATGAGAATGGAAAGCGTAGTTTTAATACAGGAGAATTTGCCGGGCTTTGCAGAACCACGAAAGAGACATTATTTTATTATGATAAAATCGGACTTTTGAAACCGGAAAAGGTAAAAGAGAATGGTTATCGCGTTTATAGTAGTAGTCAATTTTTTGAGTATGATTTGATTTGTGTGTTAAAACAGGCCGGAAGCTCACTAAAGGAAATTGGATGGTATTTGAAACATTACAATGCTGAAAATTTTTTGAAAATATTAAAAGAAAAAGAGGAACAGATAAGAAAGCAGCAGCAGGAATTATTTCAAATGGAGAAAATGCTAAAACATACTGTTTCAATGACCGAGTATGCACTGCAAGCTTCTTATGATATTCCCAAAGTAGAAATGCAGGAGGGAGAATCTCTTCTGGTGGTGCGCTTGGCACCGGGAGAGGGCGATTCGCCCGATGGAATTGCCGTGCGGTTGGGAGAACATTTTGACCGTTGCGAGGAATACAGTGTCGTAGACAAGTTCCCTTTGGGTTCTATCATTATGAAAGAAGAGGTTTTAAAGGGAAGAGAAGAGGAAAGCTATTTTTTCAGCAAAGTGCCGAAAACGATGGAATGTGAACATATTATCAGAAAACCGGCCGGGCGTTATGCCGTAATCGTACACCGTGGGGACTATGATTCATTTACGGAAACATATAAGAAACTACTTTGTTACATAAAGAACGAAGAATTAGTAGTGAATGGACATGCCTATGTTCAGGATTTAATTAGTTATTTGGCATCATCGGCGGAAGAGAATTTTGTGTTGAAGATTTCTGTGGGGGTGGAATAAAGTGGGAAAACATGAGTTGGGGATAAATGGGGAAAACATGGATAGAAAAGTAACTGAAATTTGTTTGATTGCGCCCACATGGGAACTAAAGGAACAAAGTGCCGGTGTGGTGAAAAAATACAACAAGGATATCAGTATATTCCAAGCGTCTCTTTCGGATGCCTGTGAGGTAGTGGGAGAATTAATTGCTACAGGCGCACAGGTATTTATCAGTAGAAAGGGAACAAAGAAAAGCATAGAAGAAATGTATAATATTCAGGTTGTGGAGATTGGTTTATCCTTAGGAGACTATATTCCCATTATGGAAGAGGCGATACAGGTGAAGGGAAAAGTAGCTTTTTTTAGCTATGGAAATATTCCTGAGGATGTCAGAGCCATGTGCATTCTGCTTAAAATAGACGCAATTTATTACTCGTTTTACACACTAGAGGATTGTAGAAGAATTGTGTCTGAAGCCATAGCAGCGGGGGCGATATTGGGTATTGGCGGTGCCGATACAGCTATTTATGCGAATAAAGAGGGCTTTCGCCATCTGGTCGTGGAGAATTCGGAAGAATCACTGCTTCGGGCGATTGCGATGGCAGAGCAGCTCTTAAAACTTAAGAAAGAAGAAAATGAAAAGCAACAGCAACTAAAAATTAGAATTGAACGCTATGAAACAATCTTTAACTATACTCACGATGCCATTATTGCAGTAGATGAAAAAGGTATGATCGATGTGCTAAATCGAGGTGCCGAGAAGATTATCCAGCCGGGGAAGCGGCCATTTGTGGGAAAGAGAATTGATGACTTGATCCCCAACACGAGAATAACAGAGATTATTGCATCGGGAAAAAAAGAATTAAATCAGTTGATGAACATAAGTGGTACATTGGTATCTACCAACCGCCTTCCGATTATCGTAGATGGTGAGGTGAAAGGTGCTGTGGCTACATTTCAAGATATTAAGACAATTCAGGACAGCGAACAAAAAATTCGTGTGAAACTGCATGAAAAAGGTCTAGTGGCCAAATATCACTTTGAAGACATTATTGGAAATTCCGAGGAAATAAAAGGATTGATCCGAATGACTGCTAAATTTGCCAAATCGGATGCCACTGTTTTGATCCAAGGTGAAACAGGAACCGGGAAAGAACTATTTGCTCAAAGTATTCACAACGCCAGTCTGCGCTCAAGTGGTCCATTTGTGGCCGTTAACTGTGGTTCGCTCCCAAGAGATATATTAGAAGCAGAACTTTTTGGATATGAGGAAGGCACTTTTACAGGAGCAATCAAAGGCGGGAAAATGGGACTTTTTGAGATGGCTCACAGGGGAACTATTTTTTTGGATGAGATTGGTGAGATGCCATTAGAAACGCAGGTTCAGATTTTACGTGTCTTACAAGAAAAAGAAATCAGACGTTTGGGAAGTGATCGGGTGACACCGGTGGATATTCGAGTCATTACAGCAACAAACAGAGATTTATATACAGAAATCAAAGAAAATAAATTCAGAGAGGATTTGTTTTATCGATTAAATGTATTGAATATAGAAATACCTCCGCTCCGTGAACGACATGAGGATATTATCCCGATTGGCCTGAATATTTTTAAAAGTTTCGATGAAAAAAAATATGAAGAACATTGGGGCTTTGCGGCTAAACTATTAGAAAATCTAGAAGAGTATTTTTGGCCTGGGAATGTAAGGGAAGTACGGAATTTGATGGAACGGATTTATGTATTACTATCTCAAGAAGAAACTTATGATTTTGTGGAAAAAAATATTAGAAGCTATTTATTTGGCAAAAAAAATGAACAAAATCTGACAGAAAAAAAACAGGAAAATCTTGAAGAATGGGAGAAAGAAAAAATTATATCTGCGCTTAAAGAAAACAAACTAGAGATGGGAAGAACTGCAGAAAGTTTAGAAATGAGCCGTAGCACACTATGGCGAAAAATAAAAAAATATAAAATCCAATTATGATGCAAGACAGAGGTGACACAAAAAGAAACACAAGAAACAAAATGATACAAAAAGAAATAAAAAGGTAAATAGTTTCTGATTTTAATTTAAAAAATCAGAAGTTATCTACCTTTTTTAATCAATAAAACCTACTTATAATATAAATACTAATAAAAAGAGCGTATTATTTACAGTTAAAAAAAATTGGCATATTTATTGCTATATAATAAAGCAGAGTTAAATGTAACATTATTAGATAAAAGTATTGAATAAAAAGAGGGAGAAAAAAATGAATGGAAAAGGATTATTAGATGGCGTAAAAGTATTGGATTTAACCAGAGTATTGGCAGGACCTTATTGTGGAATGATGTTAGCCGACATGGGGGCAGAGGTAATTAAAATAGAGGTTCCCGGAAAAGGAGATGACTCTAGAAGAAATGCTCCAATTGTAAATGGAGAGAGTGCTTACTTCATGAATTTGAATCGAAATAAAAAGGGAATCACATTAAATTTAAAAAGTGAAAAAGGCAGGGAAATATTTAGAGCACTGGTAAAACAGAGCGATATTGTATTAGAGAATTATCGCCCCGGTGTAATGGAAAAATTAGGACTGGGATATGAAGAACTACGAAAATTGAATTCGGCTATTGTCTATGGTGCTGTGTCGGGATTCGGTCATTATGGACCATATTCTTCCAGACCGGGGTACGATATTCTGGGACAGGCAATGAGCGGTTTGATGAGTACGACCGGTTGGCCGGATGGAGCACCAACCAGAACCGGAACGGCTATTTCCGATGTTATGGGGGGCATTAGCTGCTGTACCGGTGTATTAGCTGCTTATGTAAATCGTTTAAAAACAGGAGAGGGAGAAAAAGTAGATGTATCATTAGTAGATTCGATGGTATCATCTTTGGAAATCATTAATATGATTTATCTTTGCACCGGACGGGTACCTACCAGAATTGGCAACCGCTATGAGGCGATTTATCCTTATGATTCATTTAAAGCAAAAGACGGGATGGTGATTATCGCCTGTGGAAATGACAAGTTATATAATCTGCTAAAAGGTGTTCTGCAAATACCGGAAATGGAAGACGAACTATATGCGGCAAATGTGGATCGTGTTAAGAATCATGCTTCATTAAAAGAAATTATAGAAGTGTGGACGGTAGAACGGAGTATAGATGAGATTGTAGAAATTTTGCAGAACGCAGGAATTCCGTCGGCACCAATTAATACGATTGACCGTGTAGTGGCCGATCCCCATATAGCGGGAGCCAGAGAAATGTTTGTAGATTTGGAACATCCGGTAGCAGGAAAAATGAAAGTAACGGGAAATCAGCTGAAATTTACCAATAAAAAGATCAGCATTGATACTCCAGCCCCATTGCTGGGACAGCATACTGAGATGGTTTTAGCTGAAAAACTGGGAATCAGTCATGAAGAATATGAGCAGCTTTTAGTTGAAAAAGCACTGTAAAGAGAGGGAACCGATGAATAAGAAAGTAAAAATAGTAGAAATAGGTCCTCGTGATGGTTTCCAAAATGTGAAAGAATTTATTCCAACCGAGGTAAAACTTGAAATTATCGACAAATTGGTAGATTCGGGTTATAGTAAAATTCAGATTACATCATTTGTAAGCCCGAAAGCCATTGCACAGATGCGGGATTCTGCAATTATCACAAAAACAGTATTAGAACGCTATGAGGGAGTAGAATTCTTTGCATTAGTACCTAACTTTTACGGGGCAAAAGCTGCGGTAGAAGCGGGACTAAAAGAAATAACACCGGTTATGTCATTAAGTCTCAGTCACAATATGGCTAACGTAAAGAGAACACACGAAGAGTCGATTGAGGAATTAAAGAAAATCAGAGATGCCTATCCTGATATTAAAATAACACAGGATATTGCTACCGCTTTTGGCTGTCCTTTTGAGGGCGAGATGCCGGTGGAAGCCCTGTTGGAGCTGATTGGGAAAATTAGAAACCTGGGAATCCATGCATTTACACTTTGCGATACAGTAGGACTTGCCTATCCAACTCTGATTGAGCAGGTATTTAAATCAGTGAAAAAAGAATTCCCAGAGGATGAGTTTAATGTACATATCCATGATACCAGAAATATGGGAATTTTAAATAGTTATACAGCGCTGCAATGTGGAGCTGATAGTGCTCAGACGGCAATCGGAGGTCTGGGAGGATGTCCATTTGCACCGGGGGCGACCGGTAATACCTCTTCCGAAGACCTGGTTTATCTACTGATGAAATGCGGATATGATACCGGAATTAATTTTGATAAGCTCCTTGCAGCAGCTAAATATACAAAAAGGATGATAGATGGAAATTACAGCGGTCATCATATTAATATTCCGGAACATCCATGTGTAATAACACAAAAATAGTAAAAACGATGAAGTGATTCTTATAAAATAGCTAGATAGTAGGAGGAGATTAGTATGAATATGGGGCTCTTGATTTTACTGCTGCTCTTTGCAGTAGTAGCGGTAGGGTTTTGGAGGAAGATAAATGTAGGGTTTTTATCCATCGCAGTAGCGGTTGCATTTGGATATGGAACCGGACTTTATTCGGCAAAAGATATTATTGGAGGATTTAGCGCTTCGTTATTTATGACACTTTTAGGTGTTACTTTATTTTTTGGGTTGGTACAATCCAACGGCTGCATTGAACTGGTCATGAAGAAATTAGTGAGGTTATTTGGCAGACAGATCTGGATTATCCCGATTCTGATGTATGCAGTGGGATTTTCTTTGGCAGCGATTGGACCGGGGTGCGTGCCTGCACTGGCATTTGTGGCAGCGGTAGCAATTCCACTTGCCCATCAGACCGGATATAATCCAATTATGTTAATGATCATTGGTGATATGGGTTCCTATTCCGGGCGATTTTCACCAATTACTCCGGAAGGGGTGCTGATTACTCAGCTTTTAAAAGAACAAGGAATTACCGCTAATATGTTTCCAATTATTATGAATGCTTTAGTGGGAACCATTGTGTTATCCGTGATTGTTTTTGCTGTATATAAGGGGTACCGGGTTAAGCCTGCTGAGCACGTTGAATCCAAAGAAGAATTGGGAGATCCAGAGAAATTTGGATGGAAGCAGATTTTGGCGTTGGTTAGTATTGCAGCGATGATATTCATTGTAATCGTATGGAATATGGATGTAGGACTGGCTTCATTTTTAGCCGCAGCGGTTCTTGCTCTTACGGGAGCCGGTGATGAAAAAACAGCAATTAAAAATGTACCGTGGGGAACACTTATGATGGTTTGCGGGGTCGGTGTACTGATGAAGATGGTCATTGGCACCGGTGGCATCGATGTACTGGCAAGTGCGATGGCTTCGATTATGACAAGCGGCACAGCACCTGGGATTATCGGGGTTACCGCAGCGGTCATGTCTTGGTTCTCATCTGCCATTGGTGTTGTATTTCCAACGCTGATTCCAACGGTGAGTGCAATTGTAAGTCAAGTGGGTGGGAATACGTCGGCAATGGCGTTAACCAGCACGATTGCTATTTTCGCATCGGTAGCAGGACTTAGTCCGGCATCTACGGCAGGTGCAATTATCATGGGAGCGTATGAAGCGGATCCAATTTATGGAAAAGAAAAAAGTACGAATCAATTATTCCTGGAAATGATAAAATGGGCAGTGGCATGTATTGCAGTTTTAGCTGTACTGGCATTTGTTGGAGTATTTGGTATTATTAGATAAATATCGATGAGGAGTGATGGAATGAAAATAGTAGTTTTAGATGGATATACATTAAACCCGGGAGATTTGAAATGGGATGCATTAAAAGCACTGGGAGAAGTTATCGTTTATGACCGTACATCTCAAGATCTGGTAATTGAGAGAATGAAGGAGGCAGATGTCGTTTATACCAATAAAACATTCATAGGATGGGAGGAGATGGCAGCCAGCCCTAATATCAAATTTATTGGAGTCCTGGCAACCGGCTATAACATAGTAGATACGGAAGAAGCAAAAAAACGTGGAATCTGCGTGTGCAATATTCCGACCTATGGTACAGCGGCAGTGGGACAGTTTGCGATTGCTTTATTACTGGAAATCTGTCATCACATTGGCCATCATGATCAGGCGGTACACCGTGGAGCTTGGGAACACTGTGAGGATTGGTGCTTTTGGGACTATCCATTGATTGAATTAGCGGGAAAAACCATGGGAATTATCGGATACGGACGAATTGGGCAGACTACGGGAGCCATTGCCCAGAGCATGGGAATGCAGGTGTTGGCGTATGATGCTTATAAAAACCCCGCATTGGAGACCGATACCTGTTCCTATGCAGAACTGGACGAGGTACTTGCCAAATCGGATGTAATTGTACTACATTGTCCACTTTTTCAGGAAACGGAGGGAATCATTAATAAAGAAAATATTGCTAAAATGAAGAATGGAGTAATTATTATTAATAATTCCAGAGGCCCGTTGATTGTGGAACAAGATCTGGCAGATGCCCTTAACGATGGAAAGGTATACGCA
>JAVWRQ010000004.1:58664-71107 GCA_036634775.1 Clostridium sp. | reverse complement strand
AATAAGAATTATTCCCCAAATACAGCTTGTATATAAACAAAATACATACTATAATAAATATGGTAAAATTTTTTTAGAGGTAAAGGTATAAGTATGCGTGTAATAGCCGGAAGCGCCAAAAGGCTGCTTTTGAAAACAGTGGATGGGATGGATACCAGACCTACCACCGATCGAATAAAAGAAACTCTTTTTAATATGCTTCAACCGAGTCTTTATGATTGTACATTTCTCGATCTCTACAGCGGAAGCGGATCGATTGGTATTGAGGCATTGAGCCGTGGTGCTAAATCAGCTGTCTTTGTAGAAAACAATCCGAAGGCAATCGCGTGTATCAGAGAGAATCTGACGCACACGCATTTAGAAGATAAAGCAATCGTGATGACTTGCGATGTGATAACGGCACTCAGTAACATGGAAAAGCAAAATTTACGGTTTCAGATTATTTTTATGGATCCGCCCTATGACAATCTCCATGAAAAGGCAGTACTTCAGTACCTGTCTCATTCAACTCTGATTGACGAAGATACAATTATTATTACAGAAGCGTCGAAAGAAACAGAGACAAATTATCTTCCTGAATTAGGTTTTACGCTTGTTCGTACAAAAGAATATAAGACCAACAAGCATTTATTTATTACCAAAGGAGAAAGTAAGAATGAGGACAGCCATTTATCCCGGTAGTTTTGATCCGGTTACGCTTGGACATTACGATATTATAGAACGTTCTTCTAAGATTTTTGATAAATTAATTGTAGGTGTTTTAAAAAACAGCGCAAAATCGCCACTATTTTCAGTCGAAGAACGTGTTAATATGTTAAAAAAAGTAACTGTGGATTTACCAAATATAGAGATTCAATCATTTGATGGGCTACTGATTGAATTTGTGCGCGAGAATCAAGCGGATGTCATCGTACGTGGACTTCGCGCCATTACCGATTTTGAGTATGAATTGCAGTTGGCACAGATGAATCGTGTGATTGCACCTGAGATAGATACAATTTTTTTAACCACAAATTTAAAATATGCTTATTTAAGCTCAAGCACGGTCAAAGAGGTTGCTATGTATGGCGGAGATATCTCAGCTTTCCTGCATCCGGACGTAGCCGAAGAAGTTAGGCAAAAGTACAGATTCCATAAAAAAAGTGATGAAAGGTTAGGGGAAAACGATGAGCAGAATTGAACAGATTATTACTGAAATTGAAGGCTATATTGACACTTGTAAGTTCCAACCACTGTCTAACGCTAAGATACTCGTGAATAAAGAGGAGATCGAAGAATTACTTGTGGAATTGCGTTTGCGCATCCCGGAAGAAATCAAGAAATATCAGAAAATTATCAGCAATCAGGACGCTATTTTACAGGAAGCCCGTTCACAAGCAGATGCTATGGTCGCAGATGCAACGGCACAGACGAATGAATTAGTGAATGAACATGAGATTATGCAGCGTGCTTATGCTGAGGCGAATGGAATTATTGAGCAAGCGAATGAGCAGGCACAGATTATCATGGATAATGCAATTAATGAAGCAAACGGAATCCGTCAGGACTCAGTTCAATATACGGATGATATGCTGCGAGGCTTACAGACGATTATCAATCACTCCATGGAAGGTGCTCAAGGCAGATTTGATGCTTTTATGAATTCTATGCAGTCTAGTTACGAGATTGTATCTTCTAACCGGAATGAACTGTCCGGAAGTGTAGTGACTGTTGATGAGAACAATGAAGCTGCTGCTACAGCAGAATGATGATAATGATCCCTGTGAGTGCTGCATGAAACAGCTTCCAGAATACATAATGCCGGATGGACAGTCCGGCATTTTTTATAACCGTATTTGTCTGAAATACACCGGATAGACCGCCAAAAGCAGCGGAGGCCATCATGGCAGCAACGGCAGAACGTCCTGACATAGACCGGGAAATCGACTGAATTCCGGTCGTCATTTCAATAAAACCCAATAAAATAGGTTTAAGAGAAAAGCAATCGGGGAAAAAATGATTGATAAACACCCCAAGGATGGAGAATATCATAATATAACCACCTATTTTTACCATGATTTCTAAAGAGTTCATCAGTATTTCATCAAATGAATCAGGTGTGCGCACCGCGTCCCCGGACAAATGGTGACTGCCCGTGTCTGCAGGCATTTTATAGAGATAGGAACTGATTCCGGCGATGCACAGGATGGGCAGATACAATGCCACGACCATATAGATCAATGGAACATCACCGGGAATATAGTTTCGTATATAGCCGGTCAGAAACATAGGACTGGGACATCCGGACATCGCTAATAATCGCCGTCCTTCCATGGGTGAAAGTTCATCATTTTTTATAAAATCCGCTGTTGTTTTAGCACCCATGGGATATCCGCAGAGCAATCCACAGAGCCAGGTATATCCCCCGTTTTTTGACAGGTGGAACCGTTTTAGAAGTGGTGCAAAGGGGCGAATAAGAAGGGCGGCTCCTCCATGTGCAACAAGCAGTCCGGAACACAGCATAAATGGAAAAAGGGTGGGAAATACAATATTAAACCAAAGAAGCAGCCCTGTTTTGGCGCCTTCAAAGGATAAGGAAGGAAAAAGAAGCAGGAAAAATAAAACGATAATAAGAAGCACCGGTAAAATGGATTTTTTCATAGCCGCCCGAATAGAATAGTTTATACAATATATAGCAAAAAAGGACCGGTTATGATACTAATATTTATTTTATTGCTGGCATTGTTCAGTTCGACTATGTTTTATTATCTGGGTGAGAATCCGTGCCTTTATCAGTTGACCCCATATACATGGGAAACCGAGCCATTTCGCGATATGAAGCTGGGAGGGACACTGACTGAACTAGAACATCTAAACTATGAACAAATCGCAGCGCTTATGATACATCATAATTTTGATTTGACAAATTGTAAGGATCTGTCGTACCATAATCAAAGAATAATTTTAGAAAAAGCACCGGATTATAAAAAATTAGCAAATGCCTATCAGGTGATTTTAAAGGATCTGAAGTATTTTCCAATTCCTGACAGTACCAAAAGTGACACACCAAAGACCGTATATGACAATAGCTGGAAAGAACAGCGAAACTATGGCGGAACGCGCTCCCATGAGGGCTGCGACATCATGGGAAGTGAACGGGAACGTGGCTTTTATCCTGTGGTCAGCATCAGTGATGGTGTAGTTGAAAAAATAGGTTGGTTGGAAAAGGGCGGTTGGCGGTTGGGCATCCGCACCCAATCGGGCACCTATCTTTATTATGCCCACTTGTATCGCTATAGTCAGGATTTTAAGGAAGGCGATGTTATCACTGCCGGACAGCTGATTGGCTATATGGGAGATTCCGGATATGGGAAAGTTGAAAATACAATTGGAAACTTTGATGTACATCTTCATCTGGGTATTTATATAAAAACAGATCATTATGAGGAATTAAGCATCAATCCCTATTGGATTTTGAGATATTTAGAGAAAAATAAACTGCACTATTATTACTGATCATATTTATCTGGAAAATAAAAAGGAGAATACATTGGATTATAGAGAACTGCCAAATGATTTTTTAGAGAAAATGAAGAGCTTGCTGGGAACTTCCTATATGGATTATCTGGACAGTTTTAGCGAGGCACCTTTTCATGGATTGCGCATCAATACGTTAAAGACCGATGCCGTTAGTTTTGCTCAGATATCTCCTTGGAAGCTGAGACCGGTCAGATGGATTCCCAACGGTTTCTATTACGATGAAGAGTCCGCTCCTGCCAAACATCCATATTATTATGCCGGACTTTATTATCTGCAGGAACCCAGTGCTATGACACCGGCAAGTCTGCTGCCCATCGACCCCGGAGATTGTGTTTTGGATCTCTGTGCGGCACCCGGTGGTAAAAGTACCGAGTTAGCGGCCAGACTCAAGGGAACCGGGATGCTTTTTTCCAACGATATCAGCAGTTCCAGAGCAAAAGCTCTGCTCAAAAATCTAGAACTGTTCGGAGTGGAAAATTGTTGCGTCGCCGGTGATTCACCTGAAAAATTATCGGAATATTTCAAAGAGTTTTTTGACAAGATTTTAATAGATGCGCCCTGCTCCGGGGAAGGCATGTTCCGCAGAGATTCCAATATGGTAAAAAGTTGGTTGGATAAAGGACCCGATTATTACAGCGAGATTCAAAGAACGATAACCGAAGAAGCAGTCAAGATGTTAAAACCGGGTGGAATGCTGATTTATTCTACCTGTACTTTTGATCCGACTGAAAACGAAGGAACCATTGGTTACATTTTGGACAATCATTCGGATATGAGCCTGGTTCCACTAGAAAAACAAGAGGGATTTGAACCCGGAATCGATTTACCGGAATGCGTGCGATTATTTCCCCATCGGATTAGTGGCGAGGGGCATTTTATCGCCTTATTAAAAAAAACTCAGGAAACAGCCATGGAGAGGAGAGATACTTCAAAAGAGAATCTCACTTCTTATCTAAATATTAACAAGGGAGATATGGAAATAATAAACGATTTTCTGAAACTTATGGATAAAACCTTCGATTCAAATCGTATGTATATGAAAAATGAATCCATTTATTATCTGCCGGAGCCATTTCTTCATACGAAACAGGCACTCTTGTCAAAAATTCGTTATCTGAGGACCGGGCTTTTATTGGGAGAACTTAAAAACAAGCGTTTTGAGCCATCCCAGGCATTGGCAATGAGTCTGAAAAAATGCGAATTTTCTGATACGATGGATTTTTCTTCTGAAGATGAGCGAGTATTACGTTATTTAAAGGGAGAAACGATCGCTTTGAACGCAGATGAAATCAAAAATACAAAAGGTTGGTGCCTGATCTGTACGGATGGTTTTCCCCTGGGGTGGGCAAAAAGAACCGGAACCGGTCTTAAAAATAAGTATTATCCAGGCTGGAGGTGGCAGTAATGGCGATGATTCGATTGGATAAGTTTCTTACAGAGATGAAAAAAGGCAGTAGAACGCAGGTGAAGGAGATTCTTCGCAAGGGAAAAGTGACGGTGGATGGTTCCGTCTGCAGAGAGCCGGATCAAAAAATCGATCCTGAACAATCGAATATCTGCTTGGATGGACAACCGATTGCCTACAGCCGCTTAGAATATTTTATGATTAATAAACCGCAGGGCGTGGTGTCTGCCACAGAAGATAATCTTCATACAACGGTCATTGATTTAATAAAAGATGCAAAACGCAGAGATTTGTTCCCGGTCGGCCGACTGGATCTGGACACGGAAGGTCTGCTTTTGATTACAAATGATGGAAAATTGGCGCATGAATTATTAACTCCCAAGAAGCATGTGGACAAGGTCTATTTTGCAAAAGTAGCGGGAAAACTCCCTGATAATGTAGAGGAGATGTTTGAAAAAGGTGTGGTGCTTTCTGACGGAACATCTGTACTTCCTGCCAAACTTCTGATAGAATCTTCTTATGAAGAAGAGCTCCCTATGCATGAGGTTTATCTTACGATTCATGAAGGCAAATTTCACCAGGTAAAACGTATGTTTGAAGCAGTCGGAGGCGAAGTTGTCTTTTTAAAACGTCTTTCTATGGGAACACTAAGATTAGATGAGAACCTGAAACCGGGAGAATACCGACTTCTTACCGATCAGGAATTAATGAATTTGAGAGAAGGAAGTAAACCTACATGTTAAAAGGAATAGAAGCAGTGATTTTTGACCTGGATGGCACATTGGTAGATTCTATGTGGATGTGGAAAGAGATTGATATTGAATTTCTGAGCCGTTATCATTATGAATGTCCCGATGATCTTCAACGTATCATCGAGGGAATGAGTTTTTCCGAGACAGCCGTCTATTTTAAGGAACGGTTCCATCTTCCTAATTCTCTGGATGACATAAAACAGATATGGATTCAGATGTCGATTGATAAATATCGCCATGAGGTACCGTTGAAAACGGGAGCAGAAGATTTCCTAAAGTATTTAAAATCTAAGCATATTAAGATGGGGATTGCTACCAGCAACAGCAGAGATATGGTAGAAGCGGTACTGGCATCCTTGCAGATTGGAGATTATTTTGAACTGGTGACCACCGCCTGTGAAGTGGCGGCAGGGAAACCGGCTCCTGATATCTATCTGAAAGTAGCGGCTGATCTGGGTGTGCATCCCGATCACTGTCTGGTATTTGAAGATATTCCGGCCGGTATCTTAGCCGGAACCCGGGCCGGTATGAAAGTCTGTGCTATAGAGGATGATTTTTCTTTGAATCTGACCTCAGAAAAAAAAGAACTTGCCAACTGGTATATTAAAGATTATGAAGAATTACTTCTAAGGGAGAACGCTGTATGATAAACGATTATTTACCAATTTCCGAAGAGGACATGAAAAAAAGAGGCTGGGAACAGTGCGATTTTATATATGTCAGCGGAGATGCCTATGTGGATCATCCATCTTTTGGAACGGCGATTATCAGCCGTCTTCTGGAATCGCATGGATACAAAGTGGGAATTATCGCTCAGCCGGATTGGAAAGATGCAAAGAGTGTTCAGTGCCTGGGAGAGCCTCGACTGGGGTACTTAGTTTCTGCCGGAAATATGGATTCTATGGTAAACCATTATTCGGTATCGAAGAAACGAAGGGCAAAAGATTCTTATACACCGGGTGGAGAGATGGGAAAACGTCCCGATTACGCAACGGTGGTCTACTGCAACCTGATTCGTTCGATTTCGAAAAAGCCGATTATTATCGGAGGAATTGAAGCTAGTCTGAGGCGTCTGGCGCACTATGATTATTGGTCCGGCCGATTAAAACATTCGATTCTTTTGGATTCGCAGGCAGATCTTATCTCTTACGGTATGGGAGAACGTTCGATTGTAGAAATTGCTGATGCCCTAAACAGTGGAATTGATATTAAAGACATCACTTTTATTGAAGGAACGGTATATAAAGCCACTTCTCTGGCATCTGTTTACGATGAAATCGAACTGCCGTCTTTTAAACGTCTCCAGGCAGATAAGAAGGAATATGCAAAAAGTTTTTATGTGCAATATTGTAATACCGATCCATTTACCGGCAAACGGTTGGTGGAGCCTTATGGAGAAAATCTTTACATTGTTCAGAATCCGGCATCCAAACCGCTGAGTCAAGTGGAGATGGATGATATCTATGCACTGCCTTATATGAGAAGTTATCATCCGATTTATGAAGCGGCAGGTGGAATTCCGGCAATTACCGAAGTGAAGTTTAGTCTGATCAGTAATCGTGGCTGTTTTGGCGGCTGCAGTTTCTGTGCCCTGACCTTTCATCAGGGGCGAATTGTGCAGACGAGAAGTCATGAATCAATCGTGGAAGAAGCGACACTTCTGACCGAAGAACCGGATTTCAAAGGGTATATTCACGATGTAGGCGGTCCGACAGCGAACTTTCGTTTCCCCGCCTGTGAAAAACAGATGAACTATGGCGTTTGCCCGGACAGACAGTGCCTGTTTCCGAAGCCATGCAAGAATCTGAATGCTGATCACAGCGATTATGTGGCACTCTTGAGAAAATTAAGAGAAATTCCCAAAGTAAAGAAGGTGTTTATCCGTTCGGGAATTCGATTTGATTATCTGCTGGCTGATTCCAGCCGTGAATTTTTAAAGGAGCTGTGCCAATATCATGTCAGTGGACAGCTTAAAGTAGCGCCGGAACACATTTCTAATAATGTACTAAAGAGAATGGGAAAACCGGAAGTAAGTGTCTATAAGGAATTCATGAAAGAATATAAGGACATGAATGAGAAACTGGGGATGAAACAGTTCCTGGTTCCCTATCTGATGTCTTCCCACCCGGGTTCTACGCTGAAGGAAGCGATTGAGCTGGCAGAATATCTACGGGATCTGGGATATATGCCGGAGCAGGTACAGGATTTTTATCCTACGCCCTCTACGATATCTACCTGCATGTATTATACCGGTTATGATCCGCGAACGATGGAACCGGTCTATGTGCCTACCAATCCTCATGAGAAAGCGATGCAGAGGGCATTGATTCAGTATCGGAATCCAAAGAACTATGACCTGGTGACAGAAGCTTTAAAGACGGCAGGACGGGCTGATTTAATCGGATTTGATAAGAAATGCCTGATACGTCCCAGACGGTCGGAAAACGGCAGATATGAAGTCATAAAAGAAGAGAAGAAACCAATTAAAAGAAAAACGATTCGAAATGTTCATAAGAAAACAGGAAGGTGATGCGATGAAAATTGCGATTGTAACCGGAGCGTCTTCCGGCATGGGGCGTGAAACAGCCATTCAGCTGGCAGACCACTTTGGAGGACTGAATGAGATATGGCTTGTAGCCAGAAGGATGAATCGATTGGACGAACTGGAGACGCAGCTTCCGGTTCCGGTTCGCAAGTTCGATATAGACTTGACGGACAGCCAACAGTTGAAACGTTTAGAAGAGGCTCTCATCGAAGTGAAACCGAATGTAAAAGTACTGGTCAATGCTTCCGGATATGGAAAAATCGGAAAAGTCGGTTCTATTTCACTGGAAGAAGAAGTTGGAATGCCCGATTTGAACTGTACAGCGCTATGTGCTGTGACTCACATGGTACTGCCATATATGAGCAAGAACAGCCGGATCATCCAATATGCTTCTTCGGCGGCTTTTTTACCACAGCCCGGTTTTGCCATATATGCAGCAACAAAAGCGTTTGTACTGAGTTACAGTCGTGCTTTAGGGGCGGAACTGAGGGGAAGAGGCATCTGTGTCACTGCCGTGTGTCCGGGACCCGTAAAGACTGAATTTTTTGACATAGCGGAGACCACGGGAACGGTTCCTCTATATAAGCGTCTTACCATGGCAGATCCTGTAAAAGTGGTTCGACTGGCTCTTAGGGACAGCATGATGGGAAAATCGGTTTCCGTATATGGATTTTTGATGAAAGCATTTCAACTGCTTTGCAAGATATTACCACATTCCATTATTTTAAAATTAATGGGAGTGTTATAGGATACAAAAGAAAGGAATCATAAAATTGAAAAAAAAGAAAAAAGGCGAGTATGGCTACCGAAACAGTTTTAAACAATGGCAGCTTTTAAAAATAAGTATTTTAGTGGTATTTATTCTGGCACAGTTGGGAGCCAGATACTTTATGACTTCGCAGACTGTAAAAAATATATTGACGGTAATGGCAGTAGTTACGGTACTTCCGGCAGCCAATCTGGCATCCCCACTGGTAGCTATTTTAAAGTATCACACGTCTTCAAAAGAATTTTATAATCAAATTTCACCTTACGAGAAGAAATTTGTGATTCTCTATGACCTAGTCATTACGACAAAAGAATATGTTCTGCCTATGGATGCCGTGATTGTGCATCCCACCGGAGTTTATGCCTATTGTATCAATCCCAAAACAAATATTCCGAATGCAGAAAAAGCTGTAAATGAGATGTTTTCAGAGCAGCGACTGGATCCAAATGTAAAGATTACAAAAGATTTTTTTGCATTTGAAAAACGAATTAAAAGTTTAAAACCATCATCCGAATATGACGATGATGGCAGCGTGGAGTTTGCGGCGAAGTTACTTCGAAGTTTATCTATGTAGCTTCCTACAGAACAGTAAAACGCATAAGGGGACGATAAAGAATGCGCATAGTGACCGTAACGAAGAATGAAGCAGGACAGCGACTGGATAAGTTATTACTTAAATATCTGAATTTAGCCGGAAAAAGTTTTATTTATAAGATGCTTCGAAAAAAGAATATTACTTTAAACGCCATGAAATGTGACGGCTCCGAAAAATTGAATGAAGGCGATGAAATCAAACTCTTTCTATCGGATGAAACGATTGAAAAGTTTTCAGAAACTAAGATACAGAGTGTAAAGAAAGTAAATTTGTCCATCATCTATGAGGATGAACACATCGTTCTTATTAACAAGCCCTCCGGTATGCTGTCACAAAAAGCTGAAGAGGGTGATGAATCTCTGGTAGAGTATCTGATTGATTATCTGATTTCCCAGGGAGAAATCACGGCAGAAGAACTTAAGACATTTCGACCATCAATCTGTAATCGACTGGATCGCAATACCAGTGGAATCGTGATTTGCGGAAAATCACTGACCGGACTTCAGATGATGTCTAAGGTTATCAAAGAACGTACCATTGAAAAATATTATTTATGTGTGGTAAAAGGACGATTAGAAGAACCTCAATTGATAACCGGATATTTGTTTAAAGATGAGCGGGCGAACCAGGTGACTGTTTTGGCGCAGACACGGGAAGGGGCACTTCCCATCGAGACGGAATACCGCCCACTGAAAACTGGAAAACATTTTACGCTATTGGAAGTAAAACTGATAACCGGGCGTTCTCACCAGATTCGTGCGCACCTGTCTTCCATTGGTCATCCGATATTAGGGGATTATAAATACGGCGATGAAACCGTCAACAAAGCGATTCGAAGAGATTATAACATTACATCCCAGATGCTTCATTCTTACCGCTTGGTAATGCCAAAAGAGTTAGATGCACCCCTTTCTTACTTAGAGGGAAAAGAATTCAGGGCGGATCTGCCAAAGGCATTTTCTATATTAGAAGCAGAACTACAGCATGAATAGACATCTTGAAAAGGGAGCACATATATGGGAACATGGAATACAAGAGGGCTGCGTGGCTCTGCACTGGAAGATTTAATTAATCATACAAATGACAGTTACCGTGAGAAAAAACTAGCTCTGATTCAAAAAATACCAACCCCTATTACACCGGTTACAATTGAAAAAGAGAGCCGCCACATTACACTGGCCTATTTTGATCAGAAGAGCACGGTTGATTATATTGGCATTGTACAGGGCATTCCCATCTGTTTTGATGCAAAAGAATGTGCAGTTCAAACATTTCCCTTACAGAATGTACACGAACACCAGGTGGCGTTTATGAAGGAATTTGAAGCGCAGGGGGGAATTGCATTTATTATAGTATCATTTAGCGCATTAGATGAAATTTACTATCTGCCTTTTTCGGATCTGTACCGATACTGGATGCGAATGGAAGAGGGCGGACGAAAGAGTTTTACTTATGAAGAGATTGATAAATCGTGGAAAATAAGAGGAGTACGAGATTTATATGTGCACTATCTGGAACAGCTACAGAAAGATCTGGAGCAAAGAGATGATCATCAATAAGAATGGAGATGATAAGCGATGAGTAAAGTATTAGAACGTTTTTTAAAGTATGTATCTTTTGATACGCAGTCGGAGGAAGACATAGAATCGATTCCCAGCACTGAAAAACAGCGATTTTTGGCAAAATATCTATTTGAGGAACTCCGGAATATAGGTGCCTCGAATGTGCGAATGAGTGAAAATTCATATATTTATGCTACGATTCCGGCTACAACAGACAAAATAATTCCTGCATTGGGATTTATTGCTCATATGGATACCGCACCGGCCATGTCAGGCGAACATATAAAGCCGCGAATTGTTGTGAACTATGATGGCAGTGATATTGTTCTGAATGAAGAGAAGAACATTATTATGAAAGTAGCTGATTTTCCCTATATGACGGAATGTACCGGTCAGGATCTGATCGTTACGGACGGAACCACGCTTCTGGGAGCCGATGATAAGGCCGGTGTGACAGAAATCATGACGATGGCAGAATATCTTTTGAATCATCCGGAGATTCCTCATGGTGAGATTCAAATCGGATTTACCCCCGATGAAGAAGTGGGGCGCGGTGCCGATCTTTTTGATGTCTCCGATTTCCATGCTGAAGTGGCATTCACTGTGGATGGCGGTGCTTTGGGCGAATTGGAATATGAGAATTTTAATGCAGCCTCCGGGAAAGTGACCGTTCAGGGATGCGGAATTCACCCGGGTTCAGCCAAGAGAAAGATGAAAAATGCCATTTTGATGGGCATGGAATTTCAAAACTTGCTTCCTGTTTTTGAAAATCCGATGTATACAGAGGGCTATGAAGGATTTTTCCATCTGGATGAATTTGAAGGAAATGTAGAACTGGCTCATATGGAATATATTATCCGTGATCATGATCGGGCAAAGATGGAAGAGAAGAAAAAACTGTTTGTACAGGCTGCTGATTTTATGAATCAGAAATACGGCGAAGGTACGATTCAGATTCAGATGAAGGATTCTTATTATAACATGAAAGAAAAAATAGAACCTTATATGTACTTGATTGATATGGCAAAAGAAGCTATGAAATCTCTGGATATTCAACCAATTGTACTTCCCATCCGCGGCGGTACCGATGGTGCCAGATTGTCCTACATGGGTCTTCCGTGTCCCAATCTCTGTACCGGTGGCTATAACTTCCATGGAAAATATGAATTTATCCCGGTTCGGTCGTTGGAGAAGATTTCAGAACTGCTGGTTGAAATTGTAAAAGAATTTGAGCGTCATTAGGATACAGGAACTATAAAATCTATTGTAAAGAAAAATGGCAGCAGAACTGATTTA
>JAVWRQ010000004.1:46015-58564 GCA_036634775.1 Clostridium sp. | reverse complement strand
ATCTTTATTAAGAAATACTGCAAATGGAGCCGGATATATCTTGCAATCTCCCGAATGATTTGCAAGATAGTTTCCTATTATTCGGTCTAAGAAATGTACAATCACGGTCAATACGGCGGCGCGTCTGGAAAGTCAGGCAAAAGCGGGAGAAGTGATTATCAGTCAGGAAGTTTATCTTCGTATAAAAGATAGAATTTCAGCTACCTGTCTGGGAGAAAGAACACTAAAAGGAATTGCAAAAGATGCGGTAGTATACCGGGTAGAAAGTATACTGAATCCGGGAGATGAAGCGAAAGGCTAACCAATCATAGGTTAGCCTTTTGGCTGCTAAATATCTATAAAAATTGATGGAGTATCCTAAAAAAGTATGATATAATTAAAAAACTATGCAGTAAACTGTGTTGTATGGAACGATAAAAGGCAACTGCATGTAATTATTATGAAAGTATTTTTTGAGGATAAGAGATGAGAAAATTAGCGCTATCAGATGAGGTATTGCTGCAGGTGGATAAACCGGCCAGATACATCGGCGGAGAAGTGAATTCGGTCAATAAGGATCCTAAAAAAGTAGAAGTGCGTTTTGCTATGTGCTTTCCGGATGTATATGAGATTGGTATGTCCCACTTGGGAATTCAGATTCTCTATGATATGTTTAATCAAAGAGACGATGTTTATTGCGAGCGGGTTTATTCTCCATGGACTGATTTAGATAAGATCATGCGAGAAAAAGAGATTCCTCTGTTTGCTGTAGAGAGCCAGGATCCCATAAAAAAGTTTGATTTTCTAGGAATTACCTTGCAATATGAGATGTGCTATACCAATATTTTACAAATACTGGATTTATCAAAAATTCCACTTCACGCCTGCGATCGAACCGAAGAAGATCCCATCGTAATAGGAGGTGGTCCCTGTTCTTATAATCCGGAGCCGATTGCTGAATTTTTTGATATGTTCTATATCGGTGAAGGTGAAGTGATTTACTTTGAACTGATGGATTGCTATAAGAAAATCAAAAGAGAAGGTGGCAGTAGAAACGCATTTTTAGAAGCGGCTGCAGAGATTCCCGGCATTTATGTTCCGGCATTTTACGATGTATTCTATAAAGAAGATGGTACCATTGATAAGATGCTCCCCAATAATCCACATGCGAAAGAAAAAGTGGAAAAACAACTGGTGATGGATATGACACATACGTTTTACCCGGAACGTCCGATTGTCCCATTTATTAAAGTAACACAGGATCGGGTCGTCCTGGAGATTATGCGAGGCTGCATCAGAGGCTGCAGATTCTGTCAGGCGGGTATGGTCTATCGCCCGGTTAGAGAACGGAATGTGGAAGAATTAAAGGCACTGGCTTATAAGATGTTGAAGAATACAGGTCATGAGGAGATTTCTTTAAGCTCTTTAAGCTCCAGTGATTATCTGGAACTGGAAGAACTGGTATCATTTCTAATCAAAGAATTTGATGGAAAAGGGATTAATGTCTCCCTTCCATCTCTGCGTATTGATTCTTTTTCATTGGATGTTATGAGCAAGATACAGGATATAAGAAAAAGCAGTCTCACCTTTGCGCCGGAAGCCGGTTCCCAGCGTCTCCGTAACGTAATTAATAAGGGACTTTCCGAAGATGATATTCTAAATGGTTCTGCCCAGGCATTTAACGGTGGCTGGAATAAGGTAAAGCTCTACTTTATGCTGGGACTTCCCACAGAGACGGTAGAAGATATGGAAGGGATTGCCGAACTATCTGAAAAGGTTGCAGAAAAGTATTATGAGATTCCAAAGGAACAGCGTTTTGGCAAAGTTCAGGTGACAGCCAGTACTTCGTTCTTTGTACCCAAACCATTTACACCATTCCAATGGGCACGGATGTGCACAAAGAGTGAGTTCTTGGAAAGAGCCTATATTGTCAACCATAAGATGAAAGAAATGCTAAATCGAAAGAGCCTGCGTTACAACTGGCATGAAGCAGATCTAACCGTCCTCGAGGGCGTGCTTGCCCGCGGTGATCGAAAAGTATCGGCAGTGATTGAAGAGGCTTATAAAAACGGAGCGCTCTATGATTCATGGTCAGAACATTTCCATAATGAGATCTGGATGAAGGCATTTGAAACCTGCGAGATTGACATTGATTTTTATACCGTAAGAGAAAGAACTCTGGATGAAGTATTTCCATGGGATTTCATCGATGCCGGCGTAACAAAAGCATTTCTTATAAAAGAATGGAATCAGGCAATACAGGAAACGGTGACACCTAACTGCCGTCAGCAGTGTTCTGCCTGTGGAGCGCTTAAATACAAGGGAGGTGTCTGCTATGAAGATAAGAATGAAGTTTAAAAAACAAGGGGCACTTCGATTTATAGGACATCTGGATATTTTGCGTTATTTTCAAAAAGTAATGAGAAGAGCAGATGTGGATATCTGCTACAGCGAAGGATTCAGTCCTCACCAGATCATGTCTTTTGCAGCTCCTTTGGGTGTGGGACTGCTAAGCAACGGTGAATATGTGGATATTGAGGTCAATACGACAAAAGACTCTAAGACGATGATTGAACAGATCAACCGGGCAAATGCAGAAGGATTTGAAGTCACCAGCTATCGTCAATTGGAGGACTCTGCTAAAAATGCGATGTCCATGGTAGCGGCGGCTGATTATAAGGTTTGGTTTAAAGAAGGTTATGAACCGGATAACCGTGCGGCGCTTTTCGAAAAATTCAAAGAATTTACTCAATTAGAGAAAATTGAAATTATAAAGAAAACCAAAAAAGGTGAGAAATCTTTGGATTTAAAACATTATATCTATGAGGTTTCTATAAATGAAAAAGTTATTTTTATGAAACTGGCATCCGGAAGTTCCGCCAATATAAAACCGGAACTGGTACTCACTGCTTTTTATGAAACGATGGGTAAAGAGTATCCTGTTTTTGATTTTCAGGTGGAGCGAGAAGAAGTCTATGCAGATGAGGGAACTGAAATTTCCCACCGTTTTATATCGTTGGAAGAATATGGAGTAGATATTGAGTAAATTAGTGATTACAAGATGGGAAAACAAAATACTGACCGCACTTTTGGTGAATGGCAAATGTCGCATGCTCCAATTAGAACAGGAAGAGGAGAAACGTCTTCTGGGCAATATTTACGTGGGTAAAGTTAAAAATGTTGTTAAGAATATAGGAGCAGCATTTATTGATCTGGGTGACGGACAAATGGGATTTTACAGTCTCACGGAGAATACCAATCATATTTTTGCCGATGCAAATCATAAAATTCAGAACCGCCAGGTGAAACCGGGGGATGAATTGATTGTTCAAGTAGCTAAAGATGCCGTAAAAACCAAAGATCCGGTGCTGAGTTGCTATTTGAATTTTACAGGTAAATATTCAGTACTGACTCTTGGGAAAACGCAGTTTGGATTTTCGGCAAAAATCAAAGATGCACTTTGGAAAGAAATGATACGAACCTATCTTTTGCCACTCAAAGATGATTCTTTTGGAATCATTGTGCGTACAAATGCAAAGGAAGTTTCCAAAGAAGAAATCGGCGAAGAGATTCTGTTTTTAAAAGAAAGAATGCAGAATCTACTTTCAACAGCCGGATGCCGTACCTGTTATTCGGTTCTCTTTGGATCGGAACCATCTTATATTCTGAATTTACGGGATTTGTATTCAAAAGATCTAGACTCGATTGTGACAGATGACAAGACATGTTTTGATGAGATGAGCCACTATCTGCGGAAGAATCAGCAAGAGGATCTTAAAAAACTGGAATTCTATGAAGATGAGATGCTTTCACTTTTAAAATTATATAGTTTAGAGACAGCGATGGAAGAAGCCACGAACCGACATGTTTGGTTGAAATCTGGTGGCTATCTGGTCATTGAACCCACGGAGGCATTGACCGTTATCGATGTGAACACCGGCAAGTATTCCGGCAAAAAGAATATCGAAGATACCATTCTGAAAATAAATTTAGAAGCTGCGGTAGAATCCGCCAGACAGATACAACTGAGAAACCTTTCCGGCATTATCATTATTGATTTTATCGATATGTCACTAATTGAACATAAAGAAGAACTTCTTACACGGTTAGAAAAAGAATTATCGAAAGATTCGATAAAAACAGTACTGGTTGAGATGACAAAATTAGGACTTGTAGAAATTACGCGAAAAAAGATATATAAACCACTATATGAAGTTTTAAAATATGGAAAAATCAATTGACAAGCATCTCAAAAAATGTTATTATACTACGGTATGCCGCACAGCTAGGCTGTAAGTGCCATTGATAGGCCGCCAACGCTGGCGAGTAATGATAAATAGGAGGTGCCATATGTACGCGATTATTGCAACAGGTGGAAAACAGTACAAAGTTGCTGAAGGCGATGTTCTTAAAATTGAAAGACTGGACGTTGCTGCCGGTGAAGAAGTTACATTTGATCAGGTTCTTGCAGTTAATAACGGTGAGATGAAGATCGGATGCCCAACCGTAGACGGTGCTACAGTTTCCGCAACCGTAGTAAAAGAAGGAAAAGGCAAAAAGGTTATCGTTTACAAGTACAAGAGAAAGACTGGATACCATAAGAAAAATGGTCATAGACAGCTTTTCACTGAAGTTAAGATTGAAAAAATCAATGCTTAATTAAAGATATGATAAAAGTAAACGTATTATCAGATTCTGAAGGAAATTACCGAAGCATTGAATTAAAAGGCCATTCCGGATATGATGAATATGGAAAAGACATTATATGTGCTGCCGTATCATCACTGACGCTTAACATGGCAAATTCGATTGAAGAATTTACAAATGACGGATTTGACGGAAGCTCAGAAGAAGAGACCGGTCACTTTAAATTTAAGTTTACAGGAAATGTAAGTCCAGAATCAAAACTCCTTATGGATTCGCTTATACTTGGTCTTAAGAGCATAGCCGAAACCTATGGAGAGAAATATATTAAAATTCGATTTGAGGAGGTGTAAGATATGTTTAAGATGAACCTTCAGTTATTTGCTCATAAAAAAGGTGTCGGTTCTACAAAGAACGGCCGTGATTCCGAATCTCAGAGATTAGGAGCCAAAAGAGCTGATGGACAGTTCGTATTAGCTGGTAATATTCTTTATAGACAGCGCGGTACTAAAATTCATCCCGGTAATAATGTTGGACGTGGTGGCGATGATACTTTATTTGCTACAGTTGATGGCATTGTACGGTTTGAAAGAAAAGGCAGAGACAAGAAACAGGTTTCTGTATACCCGAGAGTAATTAGCGAATAATTCCGACGGCTCCATACCATTGATGTATGGAGCCTTTTTTTTCTGAAAGGCATAGGTATAATTAATGTTTGCCGATAACGCAAAAATATTTATAAGATCCGGTAAAGGGGGAGATGGACATGTCAGCTTTCGACGTGAGATGTTCGTTGCTGCCGGTGGACCGGATGGCGGTGATGGCGGAAAAGGTGGCGACATCATCTTCGAAGTTGAGGACGGTCTTAATACTTTGACTGATTTTCGTCATATTCGCAAATACATTGCCGAAGATGGGGGATCCGGTGGAAGATTCCGTTGTCACGGCGCCGATGGAAAGAGTCTTGTAATAAAAGTACCGGAAGGAACGATTATTAAAGAATTTGAAACCGGTAAGGTGGTTGCAGACATGTCCGGTGAGCACCGTCACGAGGTCATTTTAAAGGGTGGCCGAGGAGGACAGGGCAATATGCACTTTGCTACGCCAACGATGCAGGTTCCTAAGTATGCACAGCCCGGACAGTCATCACAGGAACTGTGGGTACAGTTAGAACTCAAGGTCATTGCAGACGTAGGATTGGTGGGATTTCCAAACGTAGGAAAATCTACGTTACTTTCCCGTGTATCCAATGCCAAACCAAAGATTGCCAACTATCATTTCACTACATTGAATCCCTATTTAGGTGTTGTAGATTTAAGTGATGGACAGGGATTTGTTATGGCAGATATTCCCGGATTAATCGAGGGCGCTTCTCAGGGAGTTGGTCTTGGTTATGCTTTTTTACGACATATCGAGCGCACAAAGGTACTGGTTCATGTTGTAGATGCCGCATCTACAGAGGGGCGTGACCCAATTGCCGATATTCGTGCAATTAATGCAGAGTTAAAAGCTTATAATCCAGAACTGCTGGAACGCCCTCAGGTAATTGCTGCTAATAAAATTGACGCAATTTATCATGATGATGATGTAGAAGATCCGATCGAACTTCTTAAAAAAGAATTCGAACCGGAAGGAATCAAAGTATATCCAATTTCAGCAGTCAGCGGTCAGGGAGTAAAAGAACTTTTATACTATGTCAATGACTTATTAAAAACAGTGGATCGAACACCGGTTGTTTTTGAAAGAGAATTTGAATACGCTTTCAAAGATGAAAATCTTCCTTATACATTAGAACGCACCGATGATGGTGTCTATGTGGTAGAAGGACCAAAGATTGAGCGAATGTTGGGCTATACAAACTTAGACTCCGAAAAAGGATTCCAATTTTTCCAACGTTTCTTAAAAGATTCTGGGATACTGGATGAGTTAGAAGCGGCAGGAATTGAAGAAGGCAGCACGGTTCGGATGTATGGCTTAGAGTTTGATTATTATAAATAGAGTGGAGAAAAGTAATGACAAGTAAACAAAGATCTTATTTAAAGGGACTTGCGATGACGATGGATCCGATTTTTCAGATTGGAAAATCCAGCCTGACACCGGAAGTAACAGCTGCCGTAGCAGAAGCGCTGGAAGCCAGAGAACTCATCAAAATTAATATTCTTAAAAATTGTGCAGATGACGGTAATGAACTGGCTGCTATGTTAGCAGAACGTACCCGCTCTGAGGTAGTACAGGTGATTGGCAAAAAAATCGTACTTTATAAGCAGGCAAAAGACGAGAAAAAAAGAAAAATCACCTTACCAAGATAATTGAAAGAAAGGAATTAAAATAGCTATGCGGCGAATAGGCATTGTTGGAGGTACTTTTGACCCGATTCATTTAGGTCATCTTATGTTGGGCAAACAGGCATTTGAAGAATATAAACTGGACGAAGTTTGGTATATGCCGTCTCGCCAACCACCTCACAAGACCGATCACCGAGTTACTTCAGCTACAAATCGCTTAGCCATGGTTCAACTTGCAATTTGTAAAATTCCTTATTTTAAGGTATCGGATTTTGAATTAAAAAGAATGCAGGGAAATACGTATACAGCCGATACACTTCGAAGCCTAAAAAAGGCATACCCGGATATAAAGTTTTTCTTTATTGTAGGTGCAGATTCGGTTCTAGATATTGAAAAATGGTATCAGCCGGATCAGGTACTTAAACTAACTACGATTTTGGCGGCTGAGCGGGAATGCAATGACAGTGAGAAGACATTAGATGAGCAGATCGCATACTTAAAAGAAAAATATGATGCTGATATTCTACGCCTTCACTTTAAAGAACTACCTATTTCTTCCGATGAGATACGGGCCAGAATCCATGCCGGAGAATCGGTAGAAGAAATAATTCCGGACGATGTATACACTTACATCAAAAAACACAAATTATATCGATAAAGAGGCAGATTAAGATGAACAAAGATATTTTTGCAATACGTGAAAATTTAAAATCTAAATTAAATCCTATACGATATGAGCATTCGCTAAGTGTTTCATTTACATGTGTCGCTTTGGCCATGAAGTATGGTTATGATCTGAATAAAGCAGAACTGGCCGGTATTCTTCATGATTGTGCAAAACGCTATGATAATGATACGATTATTAAAAAGTGTCTT
The DNA here is from genome assembly GCA_036634775.1 of Clostridium sp. Taxonomy (GTDB): domain Bacteria; phylum Bacillota; class Clostridia; order Lachnospirales; family Lachnospiraceae; genus Otoolea. The sequence goes on along the minus strand of JAVWRQ010000004.1, from coordinate 50,780 downwards.
AAAAATGGGATTGTGATTACAGAAAGTGAACGGATGGCACCGTCAATTATTCATGCGAAGCTAGGTGCCTGGATGGCAGAACACAAATATGGTGTAACCGATCCGGAGATTTTAAGTGCAATTGATTGTCATACTACCGGTAAACCCAACATGGGGATACTGGATAAGATTCTTTATATTGCAGATTTAATTGAGCCGCGTCGTGATGGAATTCCGGAGCTGGATCAAATACGAAAAATAGCATTTGAAGATTTAGATGAAGCACTTTTTAAAACAATGGAAAGTATATTGAGTTATCTGGAAGCAAATGGTACTTATGTCGATGTCATGACAAAAGAAGCATATGAATATTATAAATTATTAAGAGAGGAGCATAAAACGAATGAAGCAGTCAAAAGAAATGGTAAAAATTGCAGTCAAAGCACTAGAAGACAAAAAAGGCGAAGACATTAAAGTAATCGATATACAGGGAGTTTCCATCCTGGCTGATTATTTTATAATCGCAAGCGGAACAAACTCCAGTCAGGTAAAAGCTATGGCTGACAGTGTAGAAGATGATCTGGGTAAAGCAGGTTATGAATGCCGTCAAGTAGAAGGATATAATACTGCAAATTGGATTTTGTTAGATTATAATGATATTATCATACACGTTTTCTCCAAAGAAGATCGATTATTCTATGATCTGGAAAAAATCTGGAGAGAAGGAAAGCAGATAGAAGATATCGATTCGCTATAAAAGGTTTTTTAATTGATATCGCATGAACTAAAATTTAAATCAGAATAGGTTAGGTTGAGGTTAGGTTGACATAATATTATTATGTCAACCTAATTGTTTTATACGGTATTATCTGTTTTATGTAATATGAAAGTGCTCCTATTACATAAAACGCTCCACTGTGGATGCGCACTCCGCACTAAGGAATATGGTCGCTGAAGTGACCGCGCTTTGGCACGAGAGTCTGCCAAGCAGACTCTTATCCTGTACGGTTAATTCATCATACGAAAAACTCCGATTACTTTACCAAGAATCTTCACATCGCTTAAAATAATCGGTTCCATGGAAGAGTTCTGCGGCTGCAATCTAATATGTCCATTCTCTTTATAAAAAGTTTTCACCGTGGCCGAGTCGTCGACAAGTGCAACAACCATATCGCCGTTTCTGGCAGTATTCGTTTGCTCGACAATTACCTTATCTTTATTCAAAATACCGGCTTCAATCATACTGTCGCCCTTTACATTCAACATAAAAACCTCGCTGTTTGGCAGCATCTCCACAGGAAATGGAAAATAGTTCTCAATATTCTCCTGGGCTAAAATCGGTGTACCGGCAGCTACTGTACCAATCAATGGTACATTCACAACCTCACGCCGGGTGAGATTAAAACAGTCATCCATAATTTCAATTGTTCTTGGTTTTGTAGGATCACGGCGAATATAACCGTTCTTTTCCAATTGTTCCAGATGAGAGTGGACGGAGGATGTGGATTTCAACTTGACAGCTTCACAAATCTCACGTACTGCCGGTGGATATCCCTTTTTTAATATAGTTTCTTTAATATATTTTAATATTTCCTGTTGTTTCGCAGTAATCTTTCCTTGTGCCATATACAATCCTCCTTTTGTTAGTACTATAGTAACATATGTTCGAAAGAAATGCAAACCTTTGTTCGATTATTTTGAAATACTATTGACAAACGTTTGTTCGAAGTATATAATGCAATCATATAGAACAAATGTTTGGAATACACGTTCGATAAGGGGGATGTCATATGAAAAAGTTCTTTTTAATCTTATCAATTATTGTTATGGTCAGTTCCGGATTTTGCGGACATAATCTGATGAGCGCGATGGCAGAAGAGCAGGAGAGTCCTAATTATAATAAGTACTATACCAGTATTGTGATTCAAGAGGGAGACAGTCTTTGGACTATTGCGGATAAGTATAAGAGTCATTCGGGCAAAAGCACAGAAGCATATATTAAGGAATTAAAAAGCATGAATCAGCTGGGAGAAGATCTCATTCATGCAGGGAATCATTTAACAGTCGCTTATTATGAAAAAGCAATAAAATAAATTTTCTATTCATGTTCTCTTAATTTGACTTTATCACGAGCACTTCTACGACGTGCATCGTCCAGAGCAGCATAATGTTTCTTTGTGGTATTTACATCAGCGTGGCCGAGAACATCGGCTACCAGATAGATATCTCCGGTTTCACGATAGAGATTTGTACCATAAGTACTACGTAGCTTATGTGGTGTTATTTTTTTTAATGGTGTGACAATCTTAGCATATTTTTTCACTAAATTCTCAACACTGCGTACATTTAAACGCTTCTTTTGTATTGAAAGAAATAGTGCATCCTCATTACCGGCCTCGGCTGTGATATGCTTCCGTTCCTCCATATAGTCAGTAAGAGCATATTCTACCTCTGTGCCAAAGTATATAATTACTTCTTTTCCACCTTTTCTATGAATCTTGATGCCACCGATGTTAAAATCCACATCATTGATATTGAGACCGATGCATTCGGATACACGGATTCCTGTACCGAGTAGTACTGTCATAAGTGCCAGATCCCTGATTTTTGTCTTTTCATGATATTCTTTTTGTTTTTTAGTGAGATTCGCACCATCTTCAACTTCGTCCAAGAGTTTAACAACCTCATCGATTTCCAAACGGATAATTTCTTTATCATGTAACTTAGGCATCTGAATAAGAGCAGCGGGATTCGTTTTGATTCGTTCTGTTCTGAAAAAATAGTTATAAAAACTTTTCAAGGAAGATATTTTCCTCATGATTCCCCGTTCGGTATTGATAATATCTTCTCGTGTATCAGTAGAATGGCATTTGAGAAATTCCATATATTCTTCCAGATCCATTAATTGAATATCATCTAAGAGACCAAGTGAAAGAGCATTAGAAGTTACATCTTTGAACAATGGATTTTCCTGCTTCAAAAACTCAAAAAAAGTAATCAAATCATATGCATACGCAATTCTGGTGCGGGAAGAGGTGCGTGGTTCGATACCTCGAAAAAAATCGAAACAAAAAGGGGGGAGTTGTTTTAATAATTTTCTTAGTTTTTTAGTATTTTCGACATTTTCCTGTTCATGATAGGAGAGAATTGCCATGATTTTTATCCTTTCTAATTTATTTTTTGTTTTTGTCAGGCCACCCATCGATATTTCCTTCTATAATCGCATGGAAAAATCGATCTTTAACACCCGGTGCATCTAAGTTTAATTTTTTTGTTAAATTCTTAACATATTCGCGTTTTGTTTTTCCATCCACAGGACAGGGATTTTTACAAACAGGCAGTTTATATCGATTTTTAAATCCTATAATATCGGATTCCTGGGCATACATAAGCGGTCTTATTACCGTAAGATCCGTTCTGTCTAAATATGTTTTGGGCGAAAATGCATAGAATCTGCCTTCATAAATAAGTGATAACAGCATCGTTTCAATTAAATCATCACGATGATGCGCATATGCAATTTTATTACAACCCATAGATTTTGCAGCTTGGTTAAAAGCGCCTTTACGCATTTTTGCACACAGTGCACATGGATTTGATTCGTTTCTTGTTTCAAAGAGAATTTTTCCAATTTCTGTGGGTATAATTGTATACTCAATGGATAAATCGCTGCAAAGAGATTTAATTGATTCTAAATCAAAATTTCCAAATCCAAGGTCAACAGTAATTGCAACAAGTTCAAATTCTTTTGGATAAAAGCGTTGTAAACCATGTAATGCGTATAACAATGCAAGGCTGTCCTTGCCACCTGAGATACCGATGGCGATTTTATCACCGGATTCAATCATTTGGTAATCGTCGATAGCTTGCCTGGTCAAACTGAGTAATCGTTGTAAATTCATAGAAATTGCTCCAATCATGTTATTTGGCTACCATCTATTCGTTAAAGTTGACTTTCACGAATAGATGAATATCTATAGAGTATAACACTACTCTATAGATCTGTAAATATTAATTTAATAAAGTTCTATAATATGGCCACTGAGCATCGATTGTACTGACTGTTACATTATTGGTGACACCTCCGGTTTCATGAATACAAATCATGGAGTTGTTGGGTGCCCAACCTAAAAACATAACCACATGGGAATTGACCCCGGTTTTTACCATAATATCACCCGGTTTTAATTCACGGCGTCTAATTGCTTGTCCTTCATGAATCAGACCACTGGTTCCCAATGAACTAATATGTTTTCCGATTGATGACCAATAAACCCAGTTAATCCAACCGGAACAATCCAGTCCAGATAAGACACGTCCTTTGGTATCGGGCCTGATTGGCGTTGCAAAAGTGTTGTTTTCATAGCCTGATGATACCGGTTTTCCACCATAATAATAAGGGATCTTTCCTACGGAATTTAAAGCAAACGCAACGACTGCTCTCCGCTCTGCAGAAGTATCCGGTGGAAGTGTATTTAAATAATCATTTATTTCATTGGACGTAAGTGGTTTCCCAATAGCCAGTGCTGTTGGAGAAAGACCATACTTCTCTTTCCAATCCTGAGAATACAGTTGATTTACATAGGATTTTAAATATGGTGTCCATATTTTTTCGCCTGATTTATCGTGGGTTCGGTCTAATACAAATAAATTGTTTTTTTCGGATAATCCGACAATCCATGCAGTAATTTTAATATCTACATGTCCCGGACAAAACTTTCCGGCTGAATTCAAATGTATTTCCGGTTTTTTTACAATTTCAGAAGCTACAGGTTCTGTTTTAGCA
>JAVWRQ010000004.1:0-45915 GCA_036634775.1 Clostridium sp. | reverse complement strand
GTAGTCTCCGTCTCTACTGTCGTGGTTTCAGCTGCACTTATTTCCATGGCAGGTCCTTTTGCAGGAGCTTTTTTGATATCATCCGATAAGACTTCTGCCTCTGTTGATGTTACTGCATATTCAGATTCATCTGGAAGGGTTTCTGCTTTTGTTTCTCCATCTCTAACGATGATATACTCTTGTGGCGCACCAGAAGCCGCTTTATCCGCTTCGGAGGTTTCAGATGCAGATTCATTTGCCTCTTGAGTCAAGCTCTCCTGAACAGGCGTATTTTGAATGTTAGGTGAGGGTGCTAATGGATCCACACATCCATCACAATAATATACCTCGCTAAGGCTGGCATTATAACGATGCGATGTATTCCAAAGTTTCTCGGTATAAGATTCAAAACGTGCGATATCCTGCCAACCGGTATAGTATGTATTGACACTTGCCATCGATGCGATCACTTTGGCATTGGAATACAGGTCAATCTTGTTGCCATCTCCATCATAAAAATTCACAGTGACATTCTTCCATGATGGAATTACCCATGTACTTGGGTCAGTAGCCTTGTGAAGTGGATTTATCGGATTGTATTTACCGGTAACTGCCGATGTGGGAAGATTCTTTATCTGAGCTGCCCGGACAGGGGTGGTCTGAATCCATTGATATAATGTAGATGTCCAATCCGCATCTTTTCGGCTTAATTTTTCATAAATCTTACCACCATAAGAATCTTTAGCTCTTGTTCTTATAGGCAAATTCATTTTCTTTAAAAATGGATTTATTAGCTGATCTACAAGATCGGATGGATCTACCATTTCTGATATAGTTTTAGAATCTGTATTTTCATTAATAGGAACTTCACCGGAATTCTCGTCAGGAAAAAGATTAACTAAATTATATTTAAGCACGGATGGAGTATATTCTACTTTTTTATTCCCAAAAGCCAGAAGTTCAGTCGATAACTGTGCCAGTGAATGATTCCATTCATCGGTCACGCGAGTTACAAAATGTTTGTTTATACCAGCCGGCGTCGTGGATGGGGTAAGTTCGGTTACATATTCCTCCTCTACCGCTGCCAAATCTGATTTGGCTGGAGTATAACGACTCGCAAAAAAAATCAGCACACAGCCGGAAATACTCATTATTATAATTCTTATAATACAGTTATCTGATCTTTTCATAGATATCTCTTTTCTGATATATAAAAATACTGATATGCCCCGTCTGTCAAATATCTGTCCAAACAGGCATATCAGTATTTATTATAACTGCTATTTATAATTTTTTGTCTTAAGAAATTCTTGTTTTTTATTGGCAAATTCCTTAATAATTGATACGGTTCCATCATAGCCAATAGCACTGCTATTAATGCAAAGATCATAACTCTTTGAATTTCCCCAACGTTTACTGGAATAGTAGTTATAATAGCTGGCTCTGCGCTTATCCGTTTTAATCATAATATCTTTTGCCTTTGCTTCATTTATATCATGTTTTTCCATCAGATGATGGATCTTATCTTCCTCATCTCCACTGATAAAGACAGAAACCATATCAGGATCATCTGACAATGCATAATCGGCACAGCGACCGACGATGACACAGGACTCTTCGCTGGCTAATTTCTTTATGGTATCGAACTGAGCCAAAAATATCTTGTGGTTAATGGGCATATCCATATATGCCGATGTAGTGTAGCCTAACGAATAAGTATCCATTACTAATGAGTACAGAAAACTGTTGGTTGGTTTTTCATCATGCGTTTGAAATAACTCCTCACATAACCCACTGTTTTTGGCTGCTAAAGTCAAAAGTTCTTTATCATAACATTTGATCCCTAAGTCATCCGCTAACTTTTGACCAATTAGTCTTCCGGCACTTCCGCACTCACGACCGATTGTAATAACTAAATTCCCCTTCATCGTAACCACTCCCTTCAACTTATCAGCTTATAACATTATATCTCTCGCTATTATTATAACGCAAAATGTCAGAAAAGTCATTAAAATTATACTCAATTCATCTTTAACTTATCAACTAATTCCATCGCAGTTTTTGTAGCTGCTAATCCTCCGGTTCCTGTTTCACGAAGAGAAGTATCCATCTTATCTCCCACTTCTTTCATTGCATCAAAGACCTGGTCTGCCGGAATAAAGCTTTTGATACCGGCCAATACCATATCCGTACTGGTCATGGCATTAACGGCTCCGAGTACATTCCGCTTAACACAGGGGACTTCTACCAACCCGGCTACCGGATCGCATACAAGTCCTAAAAGACATTTTAATGCAATGGCAGCTGCATCTGCGATCATGTCAGGCGTACCACCGCGCAATGCGGTCAATGCCCCGGCAGCCATCGCCGAAGCGGATCCGATCTCAGCTTGGCAGCCACCTGCAGCTCCGGAGATACTGGCTCGTTCTGCGATGACCTGACCGATGCCGGCAGCCACGTAAAGTGCCTGTACCATTTCATGATCCGTCGTTTTATATTGCTCAAAATATGGTATAAGAACAGCAGGAAGCACGCCACAGGAACCGGCTGTGGGAGCCGCGACGATGCACTTCATACAGGCGTTTGATTCTGCCATCTGAAGTGCCTGACACATCACCCGGTTCATAAATGGACCACACAGAGTATCGGAACTCTTACCGTACTGTTCCATCTGTTTTCCCTGCCCACCCGAAAGGCCACTGACTGATTTTAAATCAGGGTCATAAGAGGCTGAAGAATGTTTCATTGCTCCCCATATTTCTGTCATTTCCCGAAAAGATTGTTCCATCGTCACTTCGCGTTCTTCTGCATCGTCCATCTGAATCGCTTGATCAAATGAAATTTGTTTTACTTTACACACTTCTAAGATTGATTCTAAAGAATAATATGCCATAAGTTCTCTCCTATCACAGATTCAGACATGCAACTTTTAAAATGCCATCTACACTTTTTAAAGAATCAATCGTTTCACTGGGGATGTTCTGATCTGTTTCTATGACCATAACGGCATCGCCGCCTCGTTTATTCCGATGCAGCGTCATAGTTGCAATATTAATTGTTTTTTTTGTCAGCATGGATGTCACTTCGGATACATATCCTGGTCGGTCAATATTATGAATAATCAGAATCGGTTTTTCACCTGTAACATCAATCTCAACCCCATCTAATTTATTAATCATAATTCTTCCTCCACCTAAAGAGGATGCCTGAAGATTAATATGACGGTCATCACCGGCAGTAACATCTAAAAGCGCGGTATTGGGATGAGCACCTTTTATATCACTATGAAGAAACGTAAATTGCAGATTAGCCTCTTTTGCCAGGGCAAAACTGTTGGGAATTCGCATATCGTCCGGCGTCAGGCCTAAAAGTCCCGCAATTAACGCTTTGTCTGTGCCATGCCCCACTCCGGTCGATGAAAAAGAACCGGATAACGTAATAATTGCCTGTGTGGGAACGGCACCTAAGAGTCGTTTGGTTACGCTGCCAATTCTGACAGCCCCTGCGGTATGAGAACTGGAAGGTCCTACCATGACCGGACCGAGAATATCAAAAATATTCATCACTATTTTCCTCCGTATAATCTAACTGCGTAATTTATTAAGCAATTCTTCAAAGTAGTCAGGAAGAGGTGCTGAAAATTCCATGTACTCTCCGGTACGAGGATGGATAATCCCCAAGACGCCGGCATGCAGCGTCTGTCCGTTTAACCGATAAGGGGATTTAGCAGGACCATAAACAGCATCACCTAACAGTGGATGTCCAATACTGGTCATATGCACACGAATTTGATGCGTTCGTCCCGTTTCCAGTTGACATTCCACATAAGTAAACGCTCTAAAACGTTCCAATACCTTAAAGTGAGTGACTGCTTCTTTGCCGTTTTTGTAGTTAATACTCATCTTCTTACGATCTACCGGATGTCGCCCAATAGGAGCGTCAATTGTCCCATTTTCTTCTTTGATTACTCCATGAACAATGGCGTAGTATTTTCTGGTAATCGAATGTTCTTTTAACTGTTCTGCAATTGAATTATGTGAAAAATCATTTTTACAGACAATCAGAACACCGGTTGTATCCATATCGATGCGATGTACGATTCCCGGCCTCATTACACCATTAATTCCTGAAAGATCTTTACTGCAATGATACATCAGTGCATTTACTAAAGTTCCGGTGTAATGCCCTGCCGCCGGATGGACAACCATCCCCTTCGCTTTATTAATTATAACAATATCACTGTCTTCATAAAGAATATCCAGCGGAATATCTTCAGCCGGAATCTCCGGCTCTCTTGATTCCGGAATTTCAAAAGAAACCAAATCATTTAAAGCCACTTTATAGCTGCTTTTGACCGGTTGACCATTCACCTCAATGATATCCGATTTTAATAATTTCTGGAGAAAAGAACGGGAATATTCGGGACAGGTTTCTGATAAAAATTTATCGATTCGAATCCCTGAATATTCTTCCGATACTATATATTCCTGCTTCAATTAGATTTCCCCCTTTTTTGTCTTTTTCCCAATAGAAAGAAATGTTAAATCCTCCTCAGAATATACAAAAAAGAATAAAATCATCAGTGAAATAGTGGAAATCACTACATAACAGTCTGCCACATTGAAAATCGGAAAGTTAATTAATTTAAAATATAAAAAGTCGACTACATATCCATTTAAAAGACGATCAATCAGATTCCCTACAGCTCCCGAAACAAGTAAAAACAAACATCCTGTAAATGGAAAATATTTTTTTTCTGATGGCATTCTGTAAAGAAGATAGAATACCCCTATAATCACAATTGCTGCAATGACAAAGAAGAATCCCTGTTTCCCCTGCATAATACCAAATGCAGCCCCTCGATTCTCTGAATAGTAAAGCTCGAAAACACCCTCCCAAATTACAAATGGCAGGTTGCCTTTTAGATGTGTCACAACCAACTGTTTGGTCCATTGGTCAAATCCAATACTGACAAAAAGTCCAATAATAAAAAAAAGAAGCTGTTTTACTTTTTGACTCATGTATTTCTTGTTCATATAGTTCTTATCCTCCTATATAAAGATGAATTCCAGAGCTTGCCCCATCTCATCTTCTGTAACGGTCCTGTCTACATAAGCCGTTCCTATTTCTTTTAACAAGATAAATTTAATAACACCGGATTCCATTTTTTTATCATTTTTTGTTGCCTCAATCACAGCTTCTTCAGATAGTCCCAAAACGCTATCCGGAATATGAAACATCTGAAGTGCACGTTTAAATGTATCCGTATCTTTGGAAGAAATCATACCACGCAGTTCCGAAAGATGAAGCGCAGCTAAAGATCCCAAGGCAACACACTCACCATGAAGTAATTCAAATTCTTTGAGTTTTTCAATTGCATGGCCTAATGTATGACCAAAATTCAGCAGCATACGATCGCCTTTTTCATTGGGATCTTTTTCTACCACCGCTCTTTTGATAAGGTTACTTTCAGCAACCATTTGATGACAAACTGATAAATCTCTATGGTTAATTTCCGAAGCATGTGTTAAAAGCCACTCATAATATTCCCTACTTTTAATTAAACCATGCTTTAACACTTCACCCATTCCGGCAGAAAACTGGTTGTCGGGTAAGGTGCGAAGCGTACTTATATTCGTATATACAAGCCGAGGCATATGAAATGCCCCTACCATATTTTTATAATTATTGAAATCCACACCGGTCTTTCCACCAATACCGGAATCGACCTGAGAAAGTAAGGTGGTGGGAATTTGAATAAAATCAATCCCTCTCAGATAAGTCGCAGCAGCAAAACCGCACAAATCGCCTACTACGCCACCACCAAGAGCCGCCAGCATATCTTTTCGGTCGAATTTGGCAAGAATTAATGTTTCATAGAGTTTTTGAACGGTATCTAAATTCTTGCTCTTTTCGCCGGCCGGAAATACGTAAAAAATCACTTCACAAAAGCAATTGGACAGAATCGTTTGAACCTGATCTAAGTAAATTTCTTTTACAGTAGAGTCAGTTACAATACAAAGCTTTTTTTTAGCCGTATCCAATTTACTTAATTCCTCGGGAAGTGCTGTAAAATCCTCGTTGATAACAATATCGTATATCGGTTCTTTATTCAGATGCACCGTAATTCGATCCATATTAACACTCCTTTAGTCATACTTTAAGAATATTTTTTTACAGTCACGAAAAGGCGGCCTTTTTTAGTTTCAGTTTGGATTCCGGTATAAAGGAATTTTCCAAGTCCTCTGACCGAAACGATTTCCCCGGTCTTCAACTGAGTACCGGGAGAATGAACCATCTTTCCATCTATAAAAACCTTTTCATCTTCAATATAAGAAACTGCTTTTGTTCTGGATATTTTAAAAACCAGTGAGACCAAATTGTCCAAACGAGCAGAGGCAACGCTCCCCGAGATTTCTTCATAGTGGGGGTTAATATCAAATGTTGGATCTGTAATAATCTCACAAGTGATAGGTGTATGGGCAACTTTATTCCATTCGGATACAATATAATCTGCCATTTTATCCAAACAAAAAATAAAACAGCCGGTTTCATTCATCAGAATATCGCCGATCAGTCCTCTTTCAATTCCCAGATTCATCAATGCTCCCAAATAATCTCTATGGGTCAGGGGTTGTGCAAAACGAAGACTTGTGGGTTCGGCTTTTATAATACTGATGGGTGAAATTACTGTTTCATCTTCATAAGACGGAAGAAAACAAACAATTTTCCGTTCTGCGCTCTCGTAGCCTCCTACAAGTACAAAACGTATAGAAGGAAGTTCCCGACGAATGGATTGGAAAATTGTCTGCTCATTTAATGTTAAAAATTCGGTATGTGATGGTATATCCCGCTGATAGCAGATCTCTGCTAATTCAAGAAAACGTTTTTTTAGTAATGCATCTTCTTTATCTGCCATCATTACAGATGAAGATTAAGACCGGAAATATTCAGAGAACCATCGGCTAACATTTCTTGAAAATCACCGGATAATTCTACGGTCGCAGGCGTTGCAATAAAAATATAATTTGAGATCTTTTGAAGATTTCCATTCATAGAATAAGTCGCACCGGAAGCAAAGTCTATAATACGCTGTGCAACCTCCATATGTATTCCTTCCATATTGAGGACTACTGCTTTACCCGCTAAGAGATAATCACAAATCTCCCTTGAATCTTCCATCGATGTAGGTTTTACTAAAGACACTTCCATCCCTCTTTTCATTGGAACAATTTTACTGGAAGAGCGAGATAAAAAATGAGGTTTTGCTTCCGCTTCCTCGTAATCGTCATCTAGATCATCCTTTTTATTAAACAGCTTCTTCTTAGCCGGTTTATCATTATCGTCATCGTCATCATAATCATCATCCATGAAATAATCGTCATCATCAGTGCCGGTCAACCTCATGGTATCCATAATTTTATTTAGAATACTCATATCCTATTCTCTCCTATCTTCGTTCTATTTCAATATCTACTTCCAAAAATTCCGGTTCCAACTCTTACCATGGTTGCACCTTCTTCAATGGCAACTTCATAGTCACCGGTCATTCCCATTGAAAGCACACTCATACTAACATTATCAATGTTTTTGCTTTTTATGTCAACATATAATTGATATAATTTTTTAAAAATACCACGATTTTCTTCGGAATTTTCTACAAAAGGTGCAATTGTCATCAATCCCTTAATTTTAATGTGGGAGAATTCGGAAATTCGAAGAATCGCATCGTTTACCTGCTCCATATTAAAGCCGGTTTTACTCTCTTCCTGAGCAACGTTCACTTCCAGAAGAATATCAATGAAACAATTTATTTTTGCCGCTTCTTTTTCAATGATAGCTGCTAATTCTACAGAATCTACGGAATGAATCATGACCACTTTATCAATTATTTGTTTAACTTTATTCGTTTGTAGATGTCCAATCATATGCCAGTGTATATCTTCGGGAAGTAAAGGTGTTTTTATCAATATCTCCTGTACTTTATTTTCACCGAATTCTCTGCTTCCGGCATCATATGCTTCTTGCAGCATCTCAATTGGTTTTGTCTTTGTGACAGCAATTAAAGTTACATCTGTCACGGGGCGTCCACTGCGCTCACATGCTTTTTTAATATGTGCTCTTGTAAGTTCGATATTTTCTCTTATCACGGTAGATTCCTCCCCTAAATTATTGATAAATAATCTGCCCCTCTGTTACCGTCTTCGCATCCAATACAATATGGTCATAGACAGACAGTCCGTATTTTGTTCCCTTTTCAATCGTGTAATACTCTCCATTATTGGCCACTTCAGTAATCAGTTTAAAGACAGCATAACCTTTGTTGATATTATATACACCATTTAAAGAGGCAGTTGAACCAATTTGAAAACGCTCGTTGGAATCAGGTTTAACAATATAATCACCGCTTTTAAATTCACTGCGTTCGCTCTTATCCACATAGTAAAATTCGTCCGTAGAATTATAAATCGAAACCGGTGTAAACGCGATTGAAGCTTCACCGCTCTCCGAATATACTTCTTTGTAAAAACCATTTTCAGAGGCATCGCCACCTTGTCCCAAATAATCAATTGGAATCGTAAAAAATTCTTTTGATACGACAGAAGAAACCGGAATCTTAAGTCCCTCTGCTTCTTCGGTAATAATTTCGAAATCAAGATAACGATCGGATACATACTGAACCATACATTTATCAAAATCCACTTTACCGTAAGACTTTCCATCGGCGCCGGTAATCAGGGAATATTTGCCGGGCAATGTGAGGTTTCCGCTTAGGATTTTAATCTTCATCGTATTTTTTCCATCATACAGTGCCTTATCTTGGTCACTAATTGGAAAGACAACCGACCAATCTTCCGATGATATGATCTTATATACAGGAGTTCCGGTTTCCAGTGGTAATCCTGATTTGCTAATCGCTCTTTTATAAGTGGATTTATCAAAAGAGGCTTCTGTGACTGCCGTGGGTTCTAAACCTTCAAATGAATCAATGGCATAAGAAATAATACCGGCACGATCAGAGTACACCTGTTCATAATTGATTCCTTTTTCTTTTAAGAGGGCGTCCATATTATCTAATGCATTAAAATTGATATTCTCTGCTACCGATGCCTGTAATGAGTACTTTTCATTGTATACTTCGGAGAAATTATTGTCATTGTAAGTAAGACAGATAGAAGTCAATTGTTTTTTCAAATCGTAAAGATTATCTTCGGACATAGTGAGATTAACACCTTTATTATCTTCTAAAAATGTTTTCATCTGTCCTGTTTCATCCAATGAATAAATCTTTGCTCCAACTGATGCTTTTTTACCTTCACGAATGTAATAGTTTATATATCCGGTCTTTTCTGCCTGCCGTACCGTCTCATCTCTAAAAATAAGACCGGTATAAATTTTATCGTTTACAATACTGCCTTCTACGACCTCATAAAATTGTATTTTATCCCGACGAATGTATGTATATACGCTAAAAGAAAGATAAACGAATATCATAGCAAAAATAATCATGCCGACGTTTATATTAATGGGTTTTTTATAACGAATTATTTTTTTACTTTTTGCCATAGTCGATTCGCATCTCCTTTCGTTTGTATTATAAAGGGATTTTCGAAAAAATTCAAGCCCAGAAAAAAAGAGTGCATCTTATCTTCAGCTGCACTCTTTTATGTAGTATTTTATATTATAACGAAACAATTACATTTGATTTGACCGACTCCGGTAAATCCTCTGCATCCAAAGAAACGCTGAGAACTAAGGTAGTCTGGTACTTCTCACTGATATCATTTAATACTCTAATAGTTGTTTCGATATTTTTCCCTTCCAAACAAGCTAATTTTAAAAAACTATCCAAATACATTTGCTCTAAATCGTGATCCTGACAAATAATGCCACATATAAATCCCACAAAACCTTCACTTGAATCAATTGGATATTCCTGTACATTGATAAGACGAATTTTATTATTCAATTCATACATATGTTTGGAACTTTTGTCCAAATAAACAATGGAACCCTTGGATTCTTTAACTGCCCCATTCGCCATGTCCAGTAAATACTTAGTTTTACCCTTACCCTTTTCTCCCGAAATGATCTGAACCATAACAATTTCCTCCTTGGATTTTATTTAAGTTGTATAAAAAGTCTTTTATTATATCTCCAATTATAGTATAAATCCATAAAAAGCGCAATCACTAATTGACAATTTTAGAAATTAATTGTGTCATATTATTGTATAAATTTAATTTGTTTTCTGCTTTTAAAACAACAGAAACGTATTCATTTCCCAGAGTGTCATCACTGCACATAATTAGACAAGACCCTGCAGCTTGTGTTGTTCCCGTCTTTCCACCCAGAACAGTGAGTCCCGCCGGTGTCTCACAATCACCCTTTTGATAGCGGTTTCCGGTGGTCCATGTCTTAGATACAGCTGTACCTGCGGAATCTACATAATCGGCTGTATAGGAGGAGGTTCCAATCATTTCTTTAAACATAGGTATCTTTAACGCTTCGTTAAAGATAAGATAAAGATCGTATGCCGTGGTGTAGTGATCTTCATTATGTAATCCGCTGGGATTCATGAAATGTGTATGTGTAGCTCCCAGCTCTTTTGCTTTTATATTCATCTTATCTACAAACGCATCTAAACTTCCGGACATATGAACCGCTATTGCATTCGCAGCATCATTACCGGAAGGCATTAAAAGACCATAAATAAGCTGTTCCATGGAAAGTACATCTCCGGGAAGAATTCCGGCCAAGGATGCACCGGACTCTGTAATCACAGAAGCATCCGTCACCGTTACCTGATCGGATAAGTTTCCTTCTTCCAGAGCAATGATTGCCGTCATCACTTTCGTAATGCTGGCGGGGTATAGTTTCTCATATGCATTTTTACTGTATATAACCGAATGATCGCTGATATTAAAAAGTGCACCCGATTCGGCCGTAAGTAACGCATCTCGATCCTGTGTCTCCCCTGATATTACGCAAAGGTCAGAAGAAAATAACGGGACATACAAATCGGTCTCTTGAGAAGAATTCATGTATGATTCTCTTTCTTCAAAAGAATACGCATCCGCAAGACTCGCAGATTTGCCGCACCCCGACAAAAGTATAGCTGTTGCCGTTAGAATTCCTAGTATAGATAAATGTTTCAAACTGTTAATCTCCTATTTGTACATCTCGCGCCATTCTAAATCTCCACGATCCAGAGATTTAATGAGCAATTCTGCAGTAGCTAAATTAGTTGCCAATGGAATATTATGCATATCACAGAGTCCCATGACGTAGTTTACATCCGGTTCATGAGATTTGGGTGTGATAGGATCCCGTAAAAAAATCACGAGGTCAATGTTATTGTGCTCAATTTGTGAGCCCAACTGCTGTAATCCGCCCAAGTGTCCCGGAAGATACTTGTGGACATTGAGAGTCGTCACTTCTTCAACCAGACGTCCGGTAGTACCTGTTGCAGACAGATTGTGTTTGCTCAAAATCCCCCGGTATGCAATGCAGAAGTTCTGCATCAATTTCTTTTTTGCATCATGTGCTATTAATCCAATATTCATTAATAATATGCCCCCTTAATGGTTGTTATTTTTCCTTTGAAGTCCGATATTTAAAACAATTCCCATACCTATAAATATACTCAGGAGTGAGCTGATACCGGAACTGATAAATGGTAGCGGTAAGCCTGTATTTGGGAAAATTCCTGTTGCAACCGCAATATTGGCAAACCCCTGAAAGGTAAGCAATGCAGCCATACCAATGGCAATCAGTTTTCCTGACGTATCCGTTGCACGGCTCGCAATTAACACACACTCAAATACCAATAGTGCATATAGTGTAATAACAATCACCGAACCGATAAATCCCAACTCTTCACCTATTACGGCAAAAATAAAATCCGTCTGTTCTTCTGAAAGATAATTTCCATTCTTAACCGAACCCAGCGTATTGTTAAACAGACCTTTTCCTCTTAACTGACCGGAACCAATCGCCATAATCGAATTATCCTGTTGGCGATTTAAATCGGCATATTTATTATCACCGGAAAATAGCTTTCCTAAAATTCGATTTACCTGATACTTCTTAAGAAATGGAACCAGGTCTAAAAGTGCAAGATAAAGACCCAGTCCGGTGAGAGGAACGCCTACAGCAATGACTCTCAGAATCCATTTATAACTGATACCTGCCGCATATATGATACAAACCATCGTAAAAACAATAACAATGCTTGTGGATAAATTTGGCTGTAAATATACCATTCCCAAAGGAATAACGCATAATAAAGCGGCAGTACCGATCACTGACGCTTTATTGATTCTCTCCTGGTTCTTAGACAGATACCACGAGAGAACCACAATAAGTCCAATCTTTACAAATTCAGACGGTTGAAGTTGAAAAGCTCCGATCTTCAACCATCTGGTAGCTCCTTTTGTCGTCTTGCCAATCAGCAATACAGCAGCAAGAAGTACAATACACCCTCCGTAGATCAGTGAATTAAATCTGAATATCTTATGATAATCAATGAGGGAAATAATCAGGCAGATAATCAGAGAAACGATCACTCCGATTATCTGTTTTCCCATCGCTTTATCATCTCCGCTGGCACTTCCAATAATCACAACACCGATTACACTTAAAAGTATCATATAGATAACCATGCGGAAATTATAGTTTTTAAAATTATAGTCAAATATCATGCTGTAAATGACCCCTTATTCTTTAAGTCAAGTATCGGTATACTGGCGTATAAAGCAGGTACTTTTCCTCGGTATCCTTCAGACGCGGAACGCATAATACAAATAGTGAATTCATCTTTGTCAATATCCATATATCTGGAAATTGCATGAATAAAATCATTGCGTATCATCTCCAAAAGTTCCGGTGAACAGCCTGCCCTGTCGGATACCAATAAAAGCTTCAAGCGATTTCTTGCGATTTCACCCGAGTTCTTCCTGCCAAACAGTTCCACTAGACGCATCATACAGTCCCTCCTTACGCCCGTTTTAACAGACAAGTGATTTTAGACCATAAGTGCCGGCTGTTGTCAAGATTAACAAATGGTACCGATTCTCCAAGTATTCTTTTACAAATGTTTAAGTATGCCTGTCCGGCACACCCGTTCATGCCAACAAGAGGTTCTCCCTGATTGGTAGAAATAACAATATCTTCATCTTCCGGTACGGTTCCAATGACAGAAACTGATAAAATATCCATCACATCATCAATCGACATCATATCGCCTTTGTGTACCATATCCATCCGGATGCGATTTATAATCAAATCAATCTGCATGGTCTCATCTGCATCCAAAAGTCCAATAATCCGATCCGCATCGCGAATGGCAGAAACTTCCGGTGTGGTAACTACGATTGCCCGATCGGCTCCTGCAATTGCATTACGAAAACCTTGTTCGATACCGGCAGGACAATCTAAAATAATGTAATCAAAATCTTCTCTTAGGTATTCCACTAACTTAATCATCTGTCCGGGACTCACTGATGACTTGTCCCTGGTTTGCGCAGATGGAAGTAAAAACAGGTTAGGATATCTTTTGTCTCGTATAAGCGCCTGCTTCATACGGCAATTTCCCTCAACAACGTCTACAAGATTGTACACAATGCGGTTTTCCAGTCCCATCACCACATCTAAGTTCCTGAGTCCGATATCAGTATCAATCAGTACGACTCTTTTCCCCAGCATGGCAAGACCTGTTCCGACATTCGCCGAGGTTGTCGTCTTGCCGACACCGCCTTTTCCGGATGTAACAACAATGACTTCACTCATATGAATATCCTCCTGTATTTAGTTTACCCTTTTATTTTACTCTAAAATCATAAATATTTCCAGTATTAAATAAAATTTAAATAATTTGCAAAACTTTTTTTAATTGGACGCACAATAATCTCCTTATTTTCAATAGAAGCAATCATGGCCCCCCTTCCAAACCGTTTTCCATTCTCTCGATTTTTTGTAGAGCAGCCGGCAATGCGTATCTGCATGGGCATCATATCAAAAGAAACGACAACCGTATCTTCGTTTCCGGTAGCTCCCGCGTGTACCGTTCCTTGGAGAACACCCAAAATAATGATGTTTCCCTTAGCAATGATTTTAGCTCCATGAGCGACATCTCCAATAACGACAATACTGGATTCCGATTCCAGAACATCTCCCCGTTTTAGATTCCCCCTGTAAAATTGTCCTGTCTGGGCGGATAATTCCATCAACCGTTCCGTCAGTGCTTTTTCACATTGAGAGATTCGATTGGCATCTGTGTCCAAAAGACAGAGAATATCAATCTGTGAGTTGGCGGTAATTGCGTCTATAATCAAGAATTCTTCCCGGGGAGTTATCTTTCGTCCTTCTAACGTGAGTGTCATCTGGGCACATCCCCAAAATTTGGCACTCTCCTTGAATTTACTTCCCACGTCTTTAATTAATTGTGTAAAAGGAATGTCAGGATCTAATATAACGGTCATTCCGGCCTTACATCCTTTTATGACTACTGTGTTATGCATAAAGCGCTCACCTCTTAGTCTCCGTTAATCCTCTCATTTGATGCATCTAGTGCTCCGGAGTTCATAATATCATCTAATGTAGAAAATCCATAATAATAACGGTATACATGGTTTGCCACCATGGCAGCGTTAGATGAAGAATAACCATTGGGTATATTCACCGTCACTGCAATCTCCGGGTTTTCATAAGGCGCAAAGGAAATAAAGAATGCATGGTTGCCCCGCTTCTTGGATTCCTGTGCTGTACCTGTTTTACCGGCCACATTAACGCCCAGATTCTTAAAGATTTTATTTGAAGAACTGTTGGTAATAACCTGTCTCATTCCCTGGTGAACCGCATCCCACGTAGTGTCCGAAATATCTAGCTGTGCATGAACATTAGGAGTATAGTCTTTCACAAGATTGCCCAGAGAATCCGTTTCTTTGTCAATCAGACTCAAATCAAAAACGGTACCTCGGTTGGCTAAGGCAGCCACATAACGGGCTAATTGTATATTTGCATAACTATGAGTGCCCTGTCCCATGGCTGATCGTTCCGGATCGGTATCTGTAATCTCCGGGGTTGCCTCATAAATCTCAATTCCGGACGCCTGATCCAAACCGAACATCGTGGCATACTTTCGTATCGTATCCAATCCCTTCTTAGGATTATATGTTCCATCCGGATTAGTGGATAGACGATGTGCCAAGTCAGAGAAGAAAAAGTTACAGGAATTTTCAATACCGCCCACAATATTTAAAGGACCATGATATCCCGGGTATTTCCAACATTTGATTGGTGGATCTACTTCTTTGTATATACCGGTACAGTTGATTTGTTCATCAATTGTAATAGCGCCCTCTTCTAATCCGGCAATTGCCGTAATAGGCTTGAACGTAGAACCAGGTGCTTTTAATGTCTGAGTTGCGTTGTTACGCAGTGGCAGAGACAGATCGGCATTGAGTTCTGCCAGATAATCACTATCCGAAATTCGGTTGTTATCATAGCTCGGATAAGTGACCAGTGCCAGTACTTCACCGGTGCGGACATTCGTCACTACACAGCTTGCCGTACAGGGATCCAGTGCCAGCTGAGCCGGTGTAATCTCGATATTTCTTATTTTAGAAATAAGAAAACTAAATGCATAATCATCGGTTCCACTGCTTAATTTAGCAACTTCTGCCTCATCATAGGCCAACACATCCTGTGCATAAAGTGCCAGACAGAGATCCTTTCCTGTCACCACATTATTATTAATTAAATATCGGTATATTTTCTTCGTAAATGTTTTATCCTGTGCAAAATCTTCAAATACATAATTCACTAATGCTTCAAAAACATCATCGGCATTCGAATATTTGCTCTGTATATCCAGTTTTGTCGTATCGATCCAATTACTTGCAATTCCGTAATAAAGATAGTCCCTGAGGCTGATATTATTATCCTTCCAAGCCTGATATTCCGGGCTGGTCGCATCCTGAGATGTTTTTATGATAATGCCTTTTTCATCATCGCACAAATACGAATAGATATATTGCATGTAAGACTGCATTTCCTCGGAAAGTTCTTTCATCGGAACTGCCTGTGCTGACATAAGTTCGTTTCGAATCTCACTCTCAATTCTTGTTCTGGCACTTAGATACTTATCATTAATTTGTTTTTCAATATCAGAAGCTTCTTCCGATGCAAACTGCTCCAAAGACAGAACATTGTTATTGATTAACTGGAAATAGGCATCTTTAATCGGAATCTCAATACTGGAAGAATCCGTGTAAGCAATGTCCGCGGCTTCTTTGTTCTTGATGGTTTTAATAAGAACGCCTGCAAGTTGATTCTCCAAAATATGATAAATACCTTTTTGTAAGTTCAAGTCCTGAGTGAGCCATATGTCATCACCGGCGATTGGCTGTACTTCGCTGGTAACGTTAAGAATACGTCCCACATTATCTACATAGGCGGTCTGAGCCCCTTTTTCGCCTTTTAGCACCGAATCCATCGAAGATTCAATACCGGTTCTTCCCACGATGTCATTTAATTCATAATCATCGTTTTCTTTCTTAAGTTCTTCCAGACGCTCGGTAGTCACCTTACCGGTATAGCCGATAATAGGTGCAAAATACACACTTTCACTGTATACGCGAGTCGTAGATTCCTCAATATCCACACCTGACAAATCGGCAGAGTGTTCCAGTATATCGGCAACCGTCTCATCACTGACATTGGATGCGATCGTAGTGGTCTTGTACTTCATAAATGCGGTAAATCGCATCGTATATCGGATATTAATGATCTGGAGTGCAATATCATCGGGTATTTCACTTGAAATAGCATAATTCTTCTTTAGTTTTTCAAACAAGTCTTTCGCAGAGATATTTGACGGGTACTTGCCTTTTGCATCGTCCAGTTCATCTAAGGTTCTTAAGCCGTACAAATCTCTTAAAAACCCTTTTTTGGTGAGCTCTGATTTGGTGGAATATGCAATCATTCCATCTTTATTTATCGTAAGTTCCAAACTGCCTTGTACGGTTTCTCCGTGCTTGCTTAAAATCGATACCAGCTTATACAACATGCTGTTCCACTCTGCATCTTTTGTGTATGCGGCGGTATCCTGTAGGGTAACGGAATAAGTCAGCTCATTAGAAGCTAATACATTTCCGTTTCTGTCGTAAATATTACCTCTTGTACTGGCTGTTTTTATTACTTTTTCAGTCATTGAGATATAATTAGCCTGATACTCTTCCCCCTTTATAATCTGCAAATGAAACAAACGTCCGATTAAAACAAGAAACATAATACCGAACAATACAGAAAGGGCAAAAAGCCGGGAGGTAAACAAGTTTTTCAAAAAATCTTTTAAAAATTCTTTTATGTCATTAAACAATGGTTGTATCTCTCCTTTGCTCCCATTCTTTTAGTTTACGATTAATAAACAAAAAGAAACGATAAACGACCAAGGTCGTTACGGTAGTGAAAATGATCTCGGGAATCATAATATTGATGAAATAGTATCCAAAGTTAAGACGTGCTCGAATCAGAAATCTGAAGATATAAATATACATGTTGTAAGCCAAGTCATTGACAATGCTTAAAACAAGAGGAAGTGTAATATAATCCTCATAGTAGTATTTCGTGCAGATTCCGTTTAAGTAGCCCATATTAATAAAAAACAAAGTATAAAAACCAAAAGGTCCACTGTAGAATAAATCCATAAATAGACCGGCAATCAAGCCATAGAACATACCGGCTTTTTTGCCTTCGATAAATCCATATATAAATACAAGTATTAAAAGCAGATTTGGTGATGCCGATAGAAATGAAATCTGTGGAAACACACAAATCTGAATAGTGAATGCAAATATCAGTAAAACAATATTAATTAGTATTTTCCGCATGTTCCTCTGCTCCGTCATCCTTTAACTGTGTGATAACTAGCACTTCCTGCAGGTTATCAAATGTTGCAATAGGCACCACATAACCGGACTTGGTAACATTATTGGCATCCGTTGTCAGGTCGGAAGCATATCCGATTAAAATCCCGGGTAAGAAGATATCACTGATATTCGATGTGACGATCTTATCGCCATCCTGGATATCAGCATCTTTTTTAATGTGATCAAATCCCAACCGCCCCTCTTGATAAAGGGTCAGGTTACCGGATACATTACCGGTATCTCCCGAGCGCATCGACATACTGCTAACGTTGCTGGAATCGTCAATAATCGAACGTACCGTAGCATAATTCGCGCCTACGTCGGTAACAATTCCCACCAGACCACCGCCGGCCATGACATTCATATTAACTTTAATGCCATCCGATGAACCCTTATTAATTCGAAATATCTGGAACCAGTTACCGGAGTCCTTAGCAATCACACGGGCTGCTACTTTCTCATACTGCATGTAATCCTGGTCGAGAGCAAATAATTCTCTCAGACGAGACAGTTCCAACTGCTCTTCCTGAAGTCGGTTATTCTCTTCGGTCAGCTGCTCAATACGCGCCTGTAATTCATCGTTTTCTGATTGAGCCTCTTTGAGAGAAGAATAATTCCGAATATTATTATAAATGCCTGTTCCTACGGTATTTACTCCCGATTGAAGTGGAACCAAAAGATAGCCCACACCGGTTCGCAGAGGCAAAAGAAAACTGCTGTTTATAGATGTTACTGTAATTAGCAGGATGCAAAATATAGAAAGTCCTGCCAAAATATATTTGCTTTTTTTCATAACTATATGATTCCCCGTTCTCTGAAACTAAAATAAGAATGATCACCGATAACGATGTGATCAATGAGTGGAATACCTAAAAGTGCTCCCGCTTCTTTTACTCGGTTCGTAAATATACCATCCTCCCGACTGGGTGTTGGATCGCCGCTGGGATGGTTGTGAACCAAAATAATGCGTACAGCGTGATAGCGAAAAGCTTCAATGAACATCTCCCGTGGCGATGCCATAGAGGCATTAACCGTACCGCGAAAAATCAAAGATTCCCGAATCAGTATGTTTTTAGTGTTTAACATCATAAGATGCAGTTCTTCCTGTTCTTTATGGCGCATATCCTCCATGTAAAAAGCAGAAATAACTTCAGGATCATTAAAAGTCGGAGCCTCTTCTATGGTTAACGTTTTCCAAATTCGTTTGGAAAGTTCTCCTACGCATAAAAGTTCAATTCCTTTTACTTTACCGATTCCTTTAATAGTCATAAGTTCCGGAAGTGAAAGGTGCAATAGCCCCAGAATTCCACCCGGATAATTCAAATTCAGTACTTTGGCCGCTACGGCGAGAGATGGTTCTCCTCGGCTGCCTGTTCTTAAAATAACTGCCAGAAGTTCGGCATCGGTAAGACTTCCCGGCCCTGTACTCAGGCACTTTTCATAAGGTCTGTCTGCACGGGGCATCTCTTTCATAGTCAATGATTCCATATACTCTCCCTACCTGTGCCTCTCCAAGGACATGTAAGGTGGTTGGTTAAAATCAGATCAGACGATATGTAATGATAGCAATCACGATACCGATGATACCGGCCATAGTGATTTTAATATTGATTCCAAATGTGATGACGAGAATACCCAAATCTAAAACAATAGGAGTATCTATTCCAAAAGACTCTCCGAAATTAAGCCATGATAGCCATGAAATGTCAGATGCCATATTTCCGATGAAACCGCCAATTACAATTCCCGCAAGTAAAAGCAACAGCAGAATCCAGAAGTTTTTTCCTTTGCGCATATCGTGTGTAATCTCCTTTGTTTCCCGATTTTACTTATTGTAGCATAAGTTGCTGCCGATGTATAGCTCAGCAGATTTTTTTATGTAATAAAAACGCTCCGCTGTGGATGCGCACTCCGCGCTAAGGAATAAGTAACCGTTTATCCTTCAAGTGTACAGACTCCCACGTCAATTAATTTTTGCAATGACATAAGAATCCCCAGCTTTGCATGATACCAAGTAAGTCCGCCTTGAAAGAATACCGAATAAGGCGGTTTTAAAGGACCATCAGCAGACAGTTCGATCGAAGCACCTTGGATAAATGCCCCGGCTGCCATGATGACCGGTGCATCATACCCGGGCATATCCCCCGGTTCCGGTGTGACAAAACTATCGACCGGAGCTGCAGCCTGAATCCCTTTGCAAAATGCGATGACGCCTTCCGGCTTTCCAAAAGTAATGGCCTGAATAATATCATGACGTGATTCCGTAGAATTGGGAACCACGGGAAATCCCAGTTTTTCATAAATATTAGCTGCAAAAACAGCTCCTTTTAAAGCACTTGCCGTTACCGTCGGTGCTAGAAAAAATCCCTGAAAAAAGGATCGGTTAACCGAAAGACTGGCTCCTACTTCTCTTCCCAGACCCGGTGATCCCAAACGATAAGCCGCCTTTTCAATACATGCTGCAGTGCCGGCGATATAGCCACCGATCGGTGCCAGACCGCCTCCCGGATTCTTAATCAGAGAGCCAACTACCATATCGGCGCCAACATCACTGGGTTCTATCGTTTCTACGAATTCACCATAGCAGTTATCTACCATACATATTACATCCGGTTTCACCGATTTTACAAACGAAATCAGTTCCCCGATTCTTTTTACCGATAGCGTAGGGCGGGTGGCATAACCCTTGGAGCGCTGAATGGTCACTAATTTTGTTTTTTCATTAATAGCAGCCCTAATTCCATCAAAATCAAAACTTCCATCCGGAAATAAATCCACCTGTCGATAGGTAATTCCGTACTCTTTTAAAGAGCCATTAGATTCTCTGATTCCGATTACTTCTTCCAGTGTATCATATGGTTTTCCTACCGGAGAAAGCAGCTCATCCCCCGGACGTAAGTTTCCGGCCAGCGCGGTGTAAAGGGCATGGGTACCACAGGTGATCTGAGGACGAACCAACGCATCTTCCGTGTGAAATACATTGGCATATACCTGTTCCAGTGTCTCACGGCCGATGTCATTATAGCCATAACCTGTCGTTCCCTCAAAATGAATATCGCTTACCCGGTTCGCCTGCATCGCAGAAATCACCTTCAATTGATTATATTCTGCGGTTAAATCAATCTCTGAAAAACGTTCTTTTAAAGAATCCTCTATTTCTTTTCCAAAATCCAATACTTTTTTACTGATTTGAAACGTTTCATACATGGCATCTAATTCCATTAGGTTATTATTCCTTTCATCCTGCATTCATCAATAATATGTGTTAACGGATCGATGTTTTGATCCTGATATTTCAAAAAATCAATCCATCTGACATCCCGTTCTCTTTTAAACCAGGTAATCTGTCGTTTGGCAAAGTGACGGGTATCCCGTTTTAATATATAAATCGCATCTTCCAGACTGCATTCATTCTCCAAATAAGAAAGAATTTCTTTATATCCCAGTCCTTGCATCGATACCATCTCTTTTGTACAGCCCATTTCTTTTAATTTTACAACTTCTTCCACCAGTCCATTGGTCACCATCCCATCGACGCGGCGGTCAATTCGCTCATAAAGAACAGAACGGTCGGTGTTGACAACATAGTAAAGAAAATTATACGGAGATTCTTTTTCCCGCTCTTTTGCATTGTGTTCGGAAATCTTCTCACCGGTTTGATTGTAAAATTCCAATGCACGAATCACTCGTTTAACATTGTGCGCATGAATCATTTCTGCCGATACCGGATCTACTTCCTTTAAACGGCGATGGAGCTCCTCTAAACCTTGCGTCTCAGCTAATCCTTCCAACTCATGCCTTAGGGAACGGTCTTCTTTTGTCTCTGTAAAATCAATATCATAAAGAAGTGCCTGAATATAAAACCCGGTTCCTCCCGCAACGATTGGAATATGCCCGTGAGATGAAATTTCCTCGATCGCAGATTTTGCCATCTGCTGAAATAAAACCACATTAAACTCTTCCGATGGATCTAATACATCAATTAGATAATGTGAAACACCATCCATCTCCTCTTTCGTCACCTTAGCGGAGCCAATATCCATATGCCGATATACCTGCATTGAATCGGCACTGATAATCTCACCGCCGATTTGCTTAGCCAACTGAATAGACAGAGCGGTTTTCCCTACTGCTGTGGGACCTGTGATAATAATTAAAGGACTTTTCATAGCATCTCCTTGTGTGGTTCTTATCAAACAATTCGTTTGAACTTCTTTTCCAGTTCATATTTGCTCATCGATATAATCGTAGGTCTTCCATGGGGACAGGCATACGGATTCTCCAGCTTTAAAAGTTGATCAATTAATTGGTCAGCTTCTAATGCCGACATGCGATGATTGCCTTTGACTGCAGCTTTACAAGACATAGATGCAATTTTTTCATTGATAAGATTGGAATTACCCTGTTCTAAGTTATCCGATAGATGATCAATCATATCCATCAATAGGTCTTTCTTGGCAATAGAGAATAGATTGGCCGGTACGGCTCTCACCGCATATTCCTTTCCACCAAATGCCTCTATTTCGAATCCAATCGAAGTAAAATGATCCATATATCGTTCCAATAGCAGTATCTCACTGCTGTTAAGAGTCAATATGATCGGTGGATTCAGAATCTGTGACGTGTATTCCCTACTTTTTAATGATGCCATTGTTTTTTCATACAGTACTTTTTCATGGGCGGCATGCTGGTCAATAATATAGAGATTGTCATGAAATTCAACTAACCAATAGGTGTCAAATAGCTGCCCCAGTAAAATGTGTTCCGACCTGGCCGGTTTTGTAAGAAGTTTTTCTTCAAATAAATCTAACTGCCCGGATTCCAATTGTTTCGGTTCCGGTTGTTTCAGTTCCGGTTGTTTGGGCTCCGGTTGTTTTGCTTCCGATTGTTTTCCCCCATACTCCGCCTTGGATTCTCTTATGACCGAATCATAAGAAACGGTCTGCTTTTCCATTCTCCGACGCTCAAAAGGTTCCGGATGTTCTTGTATGATAACCGGTTTTAAAACTTTTTCATCTGAAGTGGATTTAAGTTCTACAGCCGGAATTAATTCTTTATGAGAAAGAGCCATTGAAACAATATGATAGACCATCTTGTAAATCATCTCACCATCTCGGAAACGCAGTTCCATCTTAGCCGGATGAACATTCACATCCAGAAAAGTGGGATCAATGGTAAAATACAACATGGTAAATGGATACTTATGCTGCATCATAAATGGTTTATAAGCATCTTCTATCGCTTTGTTGATTAAACTGCTTTTAATATATCGTCCATTGATAAAATAATTTTCAAAATTTCGATTTCCTCTGGCAATCAATGGTTTTCCAACATAGCCCGTGACGGATACCGGTGGTTCACCGATTTCTACCGGAAGAAGATTCCCTGCGATTTCTCTCCCAAATATGGCATAAATAATGTCTTTCAAATTATGATTTCCCGAAGTGTGAAGCTTGTTCTGATTATTCTGAATCAGACGAATCGATACTTCTGGATGGGACAGTGCGATTTTCTCCACCAAATCGGCTACATGAGCACCTTCTGTCATCGCAGTTTTTAAGAACTTCCTTCTAGCCGGTGTATTATAGAAAATATTTCTGGCAATAAAGGTAGTTCCTTCCGGTGCACCTACTTCTTCAAATCCTTTTTCTTCGCCACCTTCAATTTGATAGCGGGAACCGGATATACTGTCGTCGGTTTTGGTAATTAATTCCACCTGCGACACGGCAGCGATACTGGAAAGTGCTTCTCCGCGAAACCCTAAAGAAGACACCGTAAATAAATCTTCTACCGTCTGGATCTTACTGGTGGCATGCCGAAGAAACGCCATGGGAATTTCTTCCCGGTGAATTCCACAGCCGTTATCGGTCACCCGAATCATCGTAGTGCCGCCATCCTTTGTCTCTACGGTAACTGCAGTTGCCTTGGCATCAATGGCATTTTCCAAAAGTTCTTTAATAACCGATGCCGGTCTCTCAATTACTTCACCGGCTGCAATCTGATTAATGGTACTTTGATCTAATACTTTTATATTTGCCATATCGATGTCTCCTTAAACTATTGCCCTGTCCAGCGGTTCTTCAGTTTGGCCTGTAACTTGTCCAGTGTGATCAATGCCTCCATGGGTGACATCCGATTGACTTCCAGTTCCATCAACTCTTTTATAATATCTTCTTCTTTCACCGTATCAAAGATGGACATCTGAAGCAAATCCACTTCATCCAGCTTGGCTACTTGTTTTTTTGAAACAATATTAGCACTGTTTTCTGCGATTTCTTTGGCTTTTGCTGTTATATCGGCATCGCTGAGTTCCTCCACCAGTTCTTTGGCCCGTTCAATGACCGGAGTCGGTACACCGGCCAGTTTAGCCACTTGAATTCCATAACTTTTATCGGCTCCGCCTTTTATGATTTTTCGCAAAAATACAATATTATCACCTTGTTCTTTTACTGCAATGCAGTAATTGTTGACGCCGCTTACCGTGCCTTCCAGTTCCGTAAGTTCATGGTAGTGCGTGGCAAACAGAGTTTTTGCTCCTAATATCTGAGTGTTGCTTATATATTCTACGACAGCCCAAGCAATTGACAGTCCATCAAAGGTACTGGTTCCACGCCCGATTTCATCCAAAATAAGCAAACTTTTTCTTGTGGCGTTATGAAGAATATTCGCTACTTCTGTCATCTCCACCATAAAGGTACTTTGGCCGGATGCTAGATCATCCGATGCACCGACCCGCGTAAATATGCGGTCACAGAGACCGATATCTGCCTCTTCTGCCGGTACAAAACTGCCAATCTGAGCCATGAGGGCAATCAATGCGGTCTGCCTCATAAAAGTTGATTTTCCGGCCATATTTGGCCCTGTAATAATTGAAATACGATTTTTATTATTGTCCAGATAAGTGTCATTCGCTACGAATAAATCGTTTGGCATCATCTTTTCCACAACCGGATGGCGGCCATTCTTTATGCGAATCGTTCCCTTTTCATTAATCTTTGGTTTCACATAATTATTTCGCATAGAAACTACGGAAAGAGAAGCCAGTACATCGACCGTAGCGATGGCCTTGGCCGTTTGCTGGATTCGCTTTACTTCTACCGCAATGCGGTCACGCACCTGACAAAATAAATCATACTCCAGAGAATACAGACGATCCTCCGCTCCCATGATGACATCTTCCAGCTCTTTCAGCCGATCGGTGGTATATCGTTCGGCATTTGCCAGCGTCTGTTTGCGGATGAAATAGTCCGGAACCTGATCCTTAAATGAATTAGTCACTTCAAAATAATATCCAAATACTTTGTTATATTTGATTTTAAGACCTTTAATACCGGTTTTCTCTTTTTCGGTTTGTTCCAGCTCCGCCAGCCAGTTCTTTCCTTCTGTTTTTGCATGGCGTAGCCGATCGGCCTCTTCGTCAAATCCATCTTTTATGATTCCACCGTCTCTAAGCGAAATCGGAGGTTCTTCCGGAATGGCACGCTCGATTAAATCGGTTATATCGGTCAGTGGATCCAGTTGTTTTTCATTCTCCTTTAACAGATCGCAGGAAAATTCCTTTAAAAGCTGTTTGATATAAGGCAGCATCGATAAGGAACTTTTAAAAGCAATTAAATCTCTGGGATTTGCCGTCTTATAACTGATTCTGCCAATCAGACGTTCTAAGTCATAAATCGGATTCAGATACTCACAGATTTCTTCCCTGGAAATATAATTCATATTGAGTTCTTCGATGGCGTTCTGTCTTTTTAAGATCTGTTCACGGTCAATTAATGGCTGTTCCACGAACAGGCGGAGCATCCTCGCCCCCATCGCTGTCTTGGTCTTATCCAATACCCATAAAAGGGTTCCTCGTTTTTGTTTTTCACGAAGTGTTTCAGTCAGTTCCAGATTACGGCGCGTAGAGGTATCTAACATCATATACTGCCCCGTGGTATATGGGGTAATTGAAGTCAAATGATCCAATGTGCTTTTCTGGGTTTCATAGAGATACTGAAGTACGGCTCCGGCTGCAATCGTTCCGGTTCCGTAATCGGTCAGTCCCAATCCTTCCAGATAGTTCACATGAAAATGTTCCCGCAATATCTTCTTGCAGGAATCATCAGAAAAGAACCGATTATCAAGAGATGAAATCACGACCTGCAGTCTGTTTTTCAAATCTTCTAAATCGATTCCCGACATATAAAACGCTTCGTTACAAATAATTTCAGATGGAGAAAATTTGAACACTTCATCCAACAGACTTCGTTCCGATGTCACTTCCGTCATCAGGTAATCTCCGGTGCTGATATCTACAGCAGAAATTCCAAATATGCCATCTACATATACAATTCCCAATAGGTAATTGTTCTTTGCCGCTTCCAGAGCCTGGGCACTTGTAATGGTTCCCGGCGTTACCACACGGATTACCTCTCTTTTAACCAGTCCTTTAGCAAGCTTTGGATCTTCTACCTGTTCTGCAATGGCCACCTTAAAACCCTGTTTTACCAACTTATCCAGATAACCTTCGACTGCGTGGTAAGGAATGCCGCACATAGGTGCCCGTTCCTCAAGTCCGCAGTCTTTACCGGTAAGGGTTATCTCGAGAGCCTTCGACGCCGTCACCGCGTCGTCGAAGAACATCTCGTAGAAATCACCAAGTCTGTAAAATAAAATACAATCCGGATACTGCTTTTTTGTCTCCATATAATGAGTCATCATTGGTGAAAGCTGTGTCACGATATATCCTCTTTTCTTTACTATCTTACAATTAGCGGATCGGTTGGATCCCATGTCTGTCCAAAGGAAAGGGAAACCAGATCCGGTACATCAAATGGAGATGCAACATTGGCATCTTCATAGATTTGAACACTGGTGCCAAGGGCACAGTTATCATAAATCCACTTTGAATTGCCGCAGGTCAGACGTACACATCCCAGTGATCTGGTAACACCAAGTCCGTTATATCCCACTGTCATCAAATGATTAATATCCGGTGTGTCATATGTAATGGAATGCAGCAGAAATCCCTGTGTGATTCTGGTTGCGTACTGAGTGTAAGTGTCATTTACCATCAGTCTCCAACGATATTTTTCCGGAGTTTTAAAGGTTCCAATCGGTGTGTCATCACCTACAGAAGTCAGCATGGCTTTTACCGGGATAATATATCCTTTATTGCCATCTTTGGCATAAACGGTCAAACAATTAAGAGTCTTATTGACTTTTAGCAGATAGCTGCTTTGTTTTCCAATCAAGGTATCCACATCCTGAACCAGACGTCCATAAGAATCAAAATAAAATTTCAGTCCATCCAGATACTGCCATCCGGTTACAGCGATACCATTCACAAAATAGTAGCGGGCATGGTCATTACTGATCCAGCCATTCGCTCCGGTACCATCTTCATTGACAAGAGTGGTGCCATTCTCCACCAGATTCAAACGTCCGGTCAGCGGCGAAACATATCGCATCGATCCGCTTACAGGTGCTGCACCGCCCTTTGGTACCATAATCACTTCGATACCGGTAATATATTCACCGATGTCGGTAGTTCCTGCGATCTGGCCATTCATAGCATATCCCATCTTTCCCTGTTTGCTGGAAGTGGTACTGTAATATAAATCGTAATCTCTGGCCGCATCACCGGTCAGTTCCAGCTGAACGGCTTCCACATAGCTGCCTTCTCCCGGTACACCGGTTGGTCCGTTATCATGATACCACCATAAAAATCCACCGGAGTTCGTGTAAGCACGGTAAGAAATACCGCCGATTCCGTTATAGTTATTAAGTGCCATGGAAAATGTAGTAATCTGACCCGTTGAGGTATACTGATAGTTTACCGACACATGAGTTGAAGTATTGGCAGGTACCTGTGGCTCTGTATTCTGATTTGTACCCTGGTCTGTCCCTTGATTTGTACCCTGATTTGTACCCTGGTTTTCAGGTGGGGTTGGTTGTCCGATTTCCATGCCGGGACCGCTGGCACTTTCTTCTTTCTTAGGTTGAACGGCTGTGTCAGATGCGGGTCCGGCGAAAGAAGTCATACTTCCACTTATCATCATAGCCACGGTTACAATGGCAGCCAGACTTCTGTAGTGTTTTTTCATAGATCATATCCTCCTTGTTAATCACTTAGTTTTCCCATATAGTAAAATCCCTTGGATTCTTCTAACTTGACACTGACGATTTTCCCAATTAAATCCATATCTCCATAAAAATGTACAATTGTATTATTAGATAAACGACCGGTCAGGAGACCCGGAATATGTTCATCGGGACTCTCTACTAATACTTCCTGCACGGTGTGTAC
The DNA here is from genome assembly GCA_036634775.1 of Clostridium sp. Lineage (GTDB taxonomy): Bacteria > Bacillota > Clostridia > Lachnospirales > Lachnospiraceae > Otoolea. The sequence continues at coordinate 17,715 of JAVWRQ010000004.1, read as the reverse complement.
ATCTTTTCCGCACACACTTGCCGAAATCTCCTGAACCTCTTTTAAAAGACGGTCAAATCTATCTTTTATCACATCATCCGGCACTTGATCCGCCATATCGGCAGCAGGGGTTCCGGTTCGTTTGGAATATATAAATGTAAATGCACTGTCGAAACATATCTTTCGCACAATATCTAAAGTTTCACAAAAATCCTCTTCTGTCTCTCCCGGGAAGCCAACTATGATATCGGTCGTAAGTGAAATATCAGGAATTGCTGTTTTTAGCTTTTGCGCCAATCGTAAATACTGTTCTTTTGTATAATGTCGGTTCATCTGTTCCAGAATTCTACTGCTTCCGGATTGAAGTGGTAAATGCAGATGTTTGCAGATTTTCTTTGAATTCCTCATCACTTCGATCAATTCATCTGAAAGATCTTTGGGATGGGATGTCATAAATCGAATCCGCTGCAGACCATCGATTGCTTCCACTTGTCGAAGGAGCTCTGCAAATGTAATTGGCTGTTCCAGATATTTTCCATAAGAGTTCACATTCTGTCCCAACAGCATCACTTCAATTACGCCATTTGCCACCAGATGTTTAATCTCTTTTATAATATCTTGTGGATTTCTGCTTCGTTCCCGTCCCCTCACATAAGGTACAATACAATAACTGCAGAAATTGTCACATCCAAACATAATATTGACACCCGATTTGAATGCGTATTTGCGTTCTCTGGGGAGATCTTCTACGATTTCTTTGGTATCCTTCCAGATATCGATTACCATCTTACCGCTGTCTATACGGTCAGAAAGCAGCTCTGCTAATTTGAAGATATTATGGGTTCCGAAGATCATGTCCACGAACCGGTAACTCTTTCGAATTTTTTCGACAACTGCCGTCTCCTGCATCATACAACCGCACAGTGCAACCATCATATGGGGATGTTCCTGTTTCATCCGATGAAGATGACCAAGTCGTCCATAGACTCTCTGATTTGCATTTTCCCGCACAGTGCAGGTATTATAAAGCACAAAATCTGCTTCTTCGCTATCTGATTCTATAAATCCGGCTTCTAAAAGAATTCCCATCAATTTTTCAGAGTCATTCATATTCATCTGACAGCCAAATGTAGAAATAAAGCAGGTCAGAGGTCTTCCCAATCGACTGCCGGTCTCCTGTACCCATCGGCGGCATCTGGCAATATAATACTGCTGCCGAAATGGCTCTTCCGGCGGCGGAGAAACAGAAATATCAATCGTATCGTAATCAGTTATAGGCATATGTAAGTAAGTCTCCTTGGTGTGTTTTTCGCTTTAGATTGAAACACATTAGATAATTTTACTATAATGTCACTGATTTATCAAGGGTTATTCTATTACGACTTTTAAACAACCATTAAATATCTCTTACGTTCTTACCTGTCCGTCTCCATAGACAATATACTTCGTCGTAGTGAGTTCTTTAAGCCCCATGGGGCCTCTGGCATGCAGTTTCTGTGTACTGATGCCAATCTCGGCACCAAAGCCAAATTCAAAGCCATCGGTGAACCGTGTGGAGGCATTGACATAGACCACTGCCGCATCTACTTCATTTAAGAACTTTTGAGAATTTTCATAATCTTTTGTAATGATAGCTTCCGAGTGTCCGGTATTATATTTATTGATATGTTCAATCGCTTCGTCTACGGAATCCACCAGTTTCACGGACAAGATATAGTCAAGGTATTCTGTGCCCCAGTCCGCTTCTTCGGCTGTCACAAATTCAGGTACAATAACCACCGCTGCTTCATCGCCCCGGATTTCTACCTGTTTTTCATCCAGTCGTTTTTTTAGAAGAGGCAGAAAATCTTTTGCAATGGCCTTGTGGACAACCAGTGATTCACAGGCGTTGCATACACCGATTCTCTGCGTTTTGGCATTGAAGATAATATCCAGTGCCATATCAAAATCAGCGGTCTGATCCACATAGATATGACAGTTTCCAATCCCTGTTTCAATGACCGGAATGGTGCTGTTTTCCACTACGGTATGAATCAGATTTGCTCCGCCCCGGGGAATTAATACATCCACATACCGGTTCAGCTTCATGAACTCTCTGGTCACTTCCCTGTCGGTATCGGTAATCAGCTGTATCGCATTCTCCGGCAGTCCGGCTGCCAGAAGTCCCTTGCGAATCCATCTTACGAGTGCTTTATTTGATTCTAACGCATCGCTTCCCCCTTTTAAAATGACGGCATTTCCCGTCTTGAAACAAAGTCCAAACGCATCGGCGGTCACATTGGGACGCGCTTCATAGATGATGCCGATCACGCCTAAGGGAACTCGTTTCTGTCCAATTAAAAGACCATTTGGACGAGGTTTCATGCCCAGCACTTCTCCGACCGGGTCTTCCAGGCTGACGATCTGTTGCAATCCTTCTGACATAGCCATGACTCGCTGGTGGGTCAGAAGCAGGCGATCAATCATGCCCGGATTCATTCCGCCTGATTTGGCTTTGATGACATCCTCTTCATTTGCACTTAAAATCTCTTGTTCTCCTTGTAGGAGTGCATCTGCTACGTATTCCAGTCCCCGATTCTTTTGCACAGAACTAAGAACACACAGTTTCCCGGATGCTTCTTTTGCATTTTTTCCAATTTCTGTCAGCATTTAGTTCTCCTTTCGGCACAAACATTCTTCAGAGGTCACTATATAATCCATCTGTATATCATGAGATTCTACTGCAATGGCATCTACCAGCTGAAAATGATAACAGATGGCGATTTTCTCGTGATTCGGCTCCTGTTCAAAGAAGCGGTCATAGTATCCGGCACCGTAACCGGTACGTTCAAAGAGGCGTGAAAAAGCAACTCCGGGGACAATCACGGGAGCGGTTTCACAATCTGCTTTTTCACAAGAAAGATCCGGTTCCGGTATGCCAAATCCACCTGGTTTTAAATCAGCATAACTTTTGATATAGTAAAAATCCATGGATTTTCCTTTGACTCTTGGTACCGCTACACGGAAACCATCCGCCAGATAATGGCGGATGAGCTCTTCGGTACTCGTTTCACCCCGGACACTGATATAACAGTAAATTGTATTCGTTTGTTCTTTTGCCAACGGCTCTAACAAAAGCAGGCGTGCTTTGATCTGTGCATCCCACTTACCTGTGTCTTCTATGGTCAGAGTCTTTCTCTGCTCCAGAATATTCGTTCGGAGCTCAACTTTTGATATCGCTGATTTTTCCATGCTTTTTCCCCAAATCGGTAAGTGTACCGTCTTCTTCTTTAATTGTGATGTTATTAAGTGAACCTCTCATATTAGTTTTGATTGCTTCCACATACTCTTTTCGCAGTTTATCCTGTTCTGCTTTTTCATCTTCCGTCAGAGTACTATCCTTACTTTTGTGATATAAGGCATTGATGCGGTCAATCATCTCTTGGTTTATCATCGCTTCTCCTCCTATTTAATAATCGTTATTCAGATAATCGGTCAGATTAAAATGTTCATCCTTGTGTGCTGTAAATAAGGTTCCTTTATCCTCACCATCCAGTATCTGATAAATGACGTTTAAATCATCGGCATTGGCGATGACCATGTCGGCTCCACCATCGGTCGCAATCTGTGCGGCAGTGAGTTTGGCAGACATCCCACCGGTACCCACGTCACTGGCAGTTCCTTTCCCCATGGCGCGAAGTTCCGGTGTCATCTTATCTACCAGTGGGATAAACTTTGCATTCGGATTCTTATTAGGATCATCGGTATAAAGACCGTCGATATCCGACATCAAAAGCAGGACATCGGCACCGATCAAAGCCGCGACCAGAGCGGATAACCGGTCATTATCACCGAACTGAATCTCAATCGTAGAAACTGTATCATTTTCATTGACAATGGGAATCGTGCCTAATTTTAAAAGTTCATCAAAGGTATTGCGCGCATTAAAACGGGATACATCATTTAACATGGTGTTCTTGGTCATCAGAATCTGAGCCGCAGTCTGATTGTATTCCGCAAATAGTTTTTGATAGACCATCATCAGTCTGGCCTGACCCACCGCTGCAAATGCCTGTTTTTCTTCTAATTTACGAGGGCGTTCGCAAAATCCCAATGCCTGACGTCCTGCTGCAATCGCGCCCGAAGAAACTAAGACCACTTCTTTTCCTTCTCCGCGCAAATCACTTAAAACCCGAACCAACTGTTCGATTTTTCTTAAGTTCAAATCACCTGTTTCGGCATGAGTCAGTGAAGAAGAACCAATTTTCACCACAACTCTCTTTTTTTGTTTTAAAAATTCCCTTTCATTTGTCATATATGCATTCACCCCTTTATTTCTTTTTTGCAAACCGCATAGCCAGTACTTCTGCTATCTTTAATCCATCCATGGCTGCAGATGTAATTCCGCCTGCATATCCGGCGCCCTCTCCACAAGGATACAGTCCCTTTACATCACTTTCAAAGTTATCATTACGTGGAATCCGGATTGGAGAAGAAGTTCGGCTCTCTACGCCTGCGAGAATTGCATCCTGGCGATTAAACCCTTTTAAAACATTGCCCAAGCTGTCAATTCCTTCGATAAGAGCATCTGAAAGAGTACCCGGAAGAATCTCTCTTAAATTGCCAAAGGCATACGCCCCTTTAAATTCCGGTTTCACATCACCAAATTGAGTGCTGATTCGATTGTTCTTAAAGTCACCATAAAGCTGTACCGGAATTTTACCATTTCCACAGCAAAATGCTGCCTCTTCCAACTGACGCTGGAACGCAACTCCACCCAAAGGCGTTTGATCCGGGAAATCTTCCGGTGTTACCGTTACGATCATAGCACTGTTGCCATTTACCCCATCACGGCTGTGATTGCTCATTCCATTGACAACCAGACGGTTTTCTTCGGAAGATGCATTGACTACAAAACCACCGGGACACATGCAGAAAGAATAAACGCCTCTTCCGCTTTTCGTCTGTCTTGTCAGTTTATAATCGGCTGCGCCTAATTTTCCCGGATCTTCGATTCCGTATTGAGAAAGGTTGATCTGTTTTTGAGGATGCTGAATTCGAAGACCAACTGCAAATGACTTTGCCTGCATTGACAGTGGTTTTCTGCTGAGCATCTCAAACGTATCTCTGGCACTGTGTCCGATGGCTAAGATGACAGCATCAGCAGACAAGGTTTCTTTCTCTGTCACTACACCGGTTATGGCTTGATTTTCAATCACCAGATCGGTCACTTTACTGTTAAAACGTACCTCACCGCCCAGTTTGATGATTTCTTCTCTTATGTTTTTCACGATTTGACTTAAAACATCGGTTCCGATATGGGGTTTATTGACATAGAGAATCGATGGGTCGGCACCGGCCTCTACCAAAAGTTCTAATATCTTTAAATTTCTTCCCTGAGGATCCTTTAACAGTGTATTAAGTTTTCCATCGGAAAATGTCCCGGCTCCACCTTCTCCAAACTGTACGTTGGAATCGGCAGAAAGGGCTCCGCCCTCCCAGAAACCGTCAACCCGTTTTTTCCTGGCATCTACATCTTCACCACGTTCCAGAAGAATCGGTGCGTATCCCGCTTTTGCCAGCATCAGTCCACAGAATAATCCGGCAGGCCCACAGCCAATAATAACCGGTCTGTGTTTTAAGATTTCAGCTCCACCGGTAGGGAAGCGGTAGGTCTTATCTTTCTGAATCAGTACGTTGACATTCTTAGCATTCTCTACGACCGCTTCTTCATTAATCTCAGACTTCACATCGACTGAATATATGTACAAAAGTTCTTCTTTTTTCCTGGCATCCAACGATTGTTTTACGATTTTAATCGAACTGATTTTTTCCGGTCTGAGTTTTAAAAGTCTGCCCACTTTTTTGGCAATTGCTGCCTCGTCGTGTGTAATCGGAAGTTTTAACTGGTTTACTCGAATCATGTTATAATCCTGCATGTGTGCCGGCGATTGCTCCCGTACTCCATGCCCATTGCAGATTGTATCCTCCACAGATACCGTCTACATCTAATAGTTCTCCTATTAGATAAAGGCCTTTCTTTTTTTTAGTTTCCATCGTTTCGGGATCAATTTCTCTTACATCCACCCCTCCGCAGCAAATTTGCGCACCGGAGAATGAATTAGTACTGGTTATTTGTGTTTTGAATTCTTTGATGAGTGACACCAAATGTGCCTGTTCATCGGAAGAGATGCTCTTTGCGGTGCGTTTACCGTCAATACCTGCTAGCTTCAAGAATAAAAGAGCTAGTTTTTTATTGAACCATCCGGTAAAAAAATCATCCATATGTTTTTCACCGCTGCAAATACACCGTTTTGCCATAAATTTTTCAGTATATTTACGTGACTGCTCCGGATAAAAATCAATAACGGCTTCCACTTTTTGCTTTTTATCCAAAGCTTTAGAAGCAAATCGGCTCACTTGAAATACCGGAATTCCGGAGATACCGTACTCGGTCAATTGCACTTCTCCCAGATCTTTTGCCTGTAATGTTCCATCTGCCATTAATTTTACCGAGGCATACACACGAACACCGGCCACCTGTTTGTAAAATGTTTCTTTACACAAGAGAGGAACCAGCGCCGGAAGTGGTTTCACAACTAAAAGCCCCAGGCTCTTTGCCAGTGCATATCCACTGCCATCGGAACCGGTAGTCGGTGCCGCCTGCGAACCGGTGGCCAAAATCACAGCATCCGCATGAAATATTCCTTTTGAGGTAGCGATCCGATACTCTCTCAGTTCTCCGTCATGGTCGTCCATCTTATCCACTACACATTCGGTTATTATATTCACCCTTTGCTTTACCAATTCCATTCTCAGCACATCGGATACAGAAGCTGCCTGTCCGGAATTCGGATACAGGTATCCATCTCTTTCTTTGATTACGATACCCAGATCTTCAAAGAATTCTATCGTCTCTTCTACACCGAACCGACTGAGCACTTCCATGGGAAAATCCTTTTGATCACTGCGGTAACAGTCCACATCCATCTTTTTATTAGACAGATTACATTTTCCGTTTCCCGTAGAGAGAATCTTCTTTCCCACCCGGTCGGTATGCTCCAGCAGCGTCACTGCCGCTCCCTGCCGTGCGGCAAAAATAGCAGATACCATACCGGAAGCTCCGCCACCAATTACGATTACGCGTTTCCCCATATTCATCTCCTGTAAACTTCCATTTAGATTTTTACTCAACTGCTATAAGACTCTAAATAATTAAAAAGCTCTATCATTGTATCAAACCAGATTCCATCCATCAAGCGTTGTTGTTCTTGTTCGGGAAATTCAGCAAGAGGCATATGGGTATCTAAGCAGACCGTACTCCTGTCTTTTGCAAAAACCAGTAAGAAACCATTCTCTGCTACCAGACAAAATCCGGAATTCTCGGAAACTTTTTTGACTTGCTGGTTTACTACCATATTATCTTCCGGCACCGTTTCCGATTCCATGATTCCATTGGAAACAGGAGGTTCCGGTCTGGGACGATACAAATATAGATAAGAACCTGTTAAAATAGCTGCTGCCAAAAGTGCTGTTAATATAAAAAAACAGATATAATACTTCTTCATCCGCATTTACCTCCTCGGTATTTGTAATGATATAAGTATCTGCTTTTTTATAAATTTTAAACATACAGAACTAGAGCAGTCGCATCTGTCTTGCAATTTTGATTATTTTCTTACCACCCGGCATCGTATAAAGTTCCTTTTCTTCTACACAACGAAGTTTGATCAGAAGAGTCCCATATACAGCCACCGCTATCAAAAGAGCCATGATCGTTCCTATGATATTACTGTGCGTCAGCAGATGGATTCCCTTATAGGTAATAAATGCCGCTGCACCCATAAAGGCTGCTGCAAGAGTCGGCAGCAGAAATGTCTTTACAATTTCCTGTTTATAATGCAGGTATTTTTTAATAGCAAATCCATTCAGCAGGCACATAAATACCGCAAATAAGATATTTGAAAAAAGGACACTGTAAATCCCCATCTTCAGCACCATCAGCATAACATAAAGAGCCATTACGTGCAGTACCAAAGAAATAGCGGCATTTCTAATTGGGATATTCATATGATTGATTCCCTGCAAAATTGCATTTGTAACGGTGGAAAGTGATAAAAACACCACAGCAGATGAACCTACCAGCATCATCTTAATAGCCTGTGCATTGCTTCCGTTGTGGAACAACAGATTATTGATCGGAGCTGCCAATACCGTAAGACCTACGGCAGCCGGGATGGCAATTAGCATAGCAAAACGAATAGCCAGTCCTGTTTTGGCAATTACAGACTGTTCTTCCTTTCTTGCGACCGCTCCGGAAAGAGAAGGAATCAGTGAAGAAGAAAGGGAATTTGCCATGGCTAGCGGTACGTGTACCAGCAGCATATACTTGTTGTTATAGATGCCCCAGAGAGAAAGGAATTCTTTGCCTCTTCCCAGTGCTTCCATGCCATAAGCCATGATACTGTTATCAACGACCGAGCTGATATTATATACGGTAGAACTGATGATGACCGGCAGCACAGTAAAGAAAAAAGTAAGTGAGATCTGTTGGTAAGAAGTGTGGACTCCACTTCGGTCTCTGCGCATCTGCCGCCTCATCGTAGGACGATAAATCATAAATAATATAAGAACAAAAAGAAAAGCTGCAAGAGCACCGGCTCCCGTACCGATGGTTCCACCTGCTGCGCCAAAAGCCTCGGGATATCCGGTCGTCTGGTAGACTTTATTAGAGTCCAGACCAATCTTAAATAAGACACCGGCCGCAGTCACACTGATGATTGCATTCACGATCTGTTCAAATATCTGGGAAACCGCGGTGGGCACCATCGTTCCGTGTCCCTGAAAATATCCCCTCAATACGCCCAGATATGCCATGATCCACATCGTAGGTGCCAGCGTTTTTAATGCATAAATAGCAAACGGGGTATTAAAGACCGTGCCTGCAAAAAAGCTTCCGAAATGCCATGTGATAAAGCAGGCGGCTCCGCCTACGATTGTCGCATAAACGAGAGCTGCTTTTAAAATCTTAACTGAATTTCGATACTGCTCCTTTGCAATACTGGCCGCCACCATCTTGGATACGGCCAAAGGGAGGCTGTAAGAAGAAAGGATCAAAATGATGTTGTATACATTAAATGCAGTTGTATAATACCCCATACCTTCATCACCAATGATATTCGTCATCGGCACCCGGTAAAGGATACCAATCAGTCTTACTACGATTCCGGCTACGGCCAGAATACTGCCTTGTACAACAAAGTTTGTTTCTTTCTTTTGCCTAGTCTGTCTTTTCTCCATGGAATTCCGCCTTATCAACTCGATCAAAAGGAATGATACATACCCAGGTCTTACCCGGATTCAATAAAATCTCCTGACCGTTTTTATCATAGTATTTTGTAACTCCGTATTCACCTGATTTTTCCCAAGTGACATTTGTACATCTTCCGTTGGTAAAATAATACCCAACGCCCGGACTATGTACATTGATATCTAAATATTCCGATGGTTTATAAAAACCGGTCGGACAGTACTGAAATATGATGTTTTTGACTTTTAACTGACCCTCGTCACCATTGTGAGGACCGCCATACTGAAAACGATAGTAAAGTCCCTCATCTTTGTTATATTCAAACCATGGTTGATTATAAACATAACCGGGGCTCACATAAGAGGCATCTACCCCGTCCTCCAACAGCACCGGGCAGTCCGGTCTGGCAAAACGATAATGACCATTATACTCTTTGGGGTATTCCTTAGAATATCCTAACGCAGCGATGCCTTTTTCAATACCGGCTGCGCTGGCGTATGCGTTGTGGGGAGATTTGCGATCCTTACTCCGATAAAACGCCACGGCACCTTTGCCATCGATTCCATTTAAATGTTCCATCTTTTCCAAATAAGGCAAGGCAAATACGCTTTGTCCGAAATGGACATAGATGGCATCGAACTCTCTGGCAAAGTAAGTATAATACGTACGGCAGCTTCTTACGGAACCGATTCTCTTTAAATCGTCATAATCCTCTATAATGGACATAAAGCGATTCATACCGCCTTCTACCGGTGCTTCATAGATCACGCCCGCATGGTTGATGCCATAGTGAGGCAGCGACTGCTTGTCATTGCTCATCATGATGGCAATGGGACGTCGATTTGCCTTTTCCACATCGGTCATCTCACCGGTCAGGTAACTGGGTATCTTCCCGTCTGCTTCGACTCGCTGCTGCTCCGGGTCATCTTGGGTCTCCGGCTCAGTTCCTTGGATTATAATTGGCATCGTTTCTACTGTCGTTTCTATATGTTCTTCCGGTATATCTGCTTTCTCATATCTTGTACATCCCACCAGCATGACACTGATTCCCAACAGTGCCAGCCACACCCCTCTGTTTTTCATCTCACATACCCCTTTATATTTAAGATTTCCTCCTGTTTACCTTCCATGATCTTTTGTTCTTCTTCCTCCATATGGTCATAACCACAGAGATGAAGCATACTGTGTGCTACCAAAAAAGCCAGTTCTCTCGCCTCAGAATGACCGTATTTTTCAGCTTGCTCGATTACCTTGTCCACTGAAATCACAATGTCGCCCAGCAAGAGTTCCCCCGTCTCGGGATTAAAGTAATCTTCCGAGCACTCCTCCAGGCGTTCAAAGTCAGAAGGCTCCTCAAAGTCTCCCATAGGAAAAGAAAGTACATCGGTAGGACGATCAATCTGCCGAAATTCCTGATTGATTTGTTGAATTCCCTCATCATCGGTTAAGACCACGTTCACTTCAGCATCATAAGGACATTCTTCATAATCCAGTGCCGCCAACACAATCTCATTAATAATCTTCTCGTAAGGCAAATCCAGTTTCTTTTCTGCTTCGTATTCAATATTAATTGTCATTTATTGTACTCCTCTCTTGTATGGATTCTTCCGTCAAAAGATCTGCTTCCAAACGACACAGAGAACCATTCACTAGTATTCTAACATTATTTTCAATTATTTGTACCCCTTTTTCAATCAATTTTTCCGAAACCTCATTTTTATAGCATTCTGCCATTTTATTTATCTCAGTTTCGGTATGTTTTTCATCATGAGAAGACACTTCAAAGGACTTGATTCGTCCATAATCGATTGGCAGATAAAAATCCCCCATCAGGCGGAGTCGTTTTGTTTCTGTCACCGTTCGCCACTCTGTATTTCTGATATTCGGAATCATCCACACAAACGAATGGTTAGGAAAATAAAGTGAAATACCATTTCTTATCTTTCCGGTCGGCACGGACTGCCGATGCCAGAGACTGATTTCTTTTGATTTAGAATGCCTGACCTGACCTATAATATCTGCATCTGCATGAACATAACGCCGGGATATTATTTCTTCGGAATCATCCGTCATTGGGATACATCCGGACACCAGTACTTGCCCCTTTTCCACCGTATCTCCAACCTGTACCTCGGACATACCACTGCGCACGATAATCGAGGTAATCACCCCGTCATAAGCCGCTATTAAGTCACAAGGTTCCTCATCCGGCTCCGGAATCACCAAAAGCACCTCATTTTCCTTGATCTGCACGTATAATCTGGTACCGCTTATGCGAACCGATGCCCAGGTAATGCCGTCAAAATGATTCCGAAGTGCTTCTTCCAGCTCATCACAAGACAACTTATCTTTTTGGATTCCACATGCGATCTGAAGTGATTCTAAAAAATGTCCCAGTTCATCATCGGTATACGTTGTATTCCCACGATAATCAATATCCCATATAAAAAGAGAAAGTATGTGTAAGAGCGCAAAAAAAGAAAGACAACCCACTGCCCACATCTTTCGTTTTCTTTTTTTATGTAAAAAAAAAGGAAGTCCAAACTTTTTAATAATTTTCGGTCTGACTTTCGCTTTTTTTATAAAAGGACGACAAGAAAGAAAATCTTTTGCCCCCATAAAAAATTCATAATTTCCATTTACAAAACATACCTTCCATAGTTCCATATTGGCCGAGCCACACAAATTCAAAAAACGTTCCGGAGATAATCCGGAAAGTCTCACTTTTACATATCCACACCCAAAATGACGAAAAGCATTCACTTTATGACCTCATCTCTTCCATCTCCGGTTATTTCAAATTCTGCTGATTTTATCCGGCCGGTCAGTTTTAGTTCTTCTTTATCATAGTATTCAATCATTAGGTGTATTCCGGTGATGGTCAGGCGCATCCTTTTTCCTTGAAGTTTTAAAATCGTATCCGTATAAAATACAATGCTCCGATAGTTTTCCACCGTCATTTCATGACTTCCTATAAAGGTCAGAATCATTTCGCCCGCAAAAACATCCTCCGGCAGATTCAGAGCTGAAACGATGGATTTTCTTTGTTGACTGGCCAAACACGATACCACCTTTTTCAGTGCTTATAAAAGTATATGAAAAAGGCAGGTACATTTATTCACTTGCTGCCGAATCCAGTAACAAGGTGAAGAGGGAAGGTACACAAATCATCAATGGAAATGCATAGCGCACAGAAGTGACCGGTCCCAGCATAAGTGTTCCCCAATATCCCAGAATCAGCGTCAGCGGAATGAGCAATTTATACTTTTTAAAATAAATCAGGAAAGCCGCAGCCACGAGCATCAGCCAGAACGGGAATGCCTGATTTAAAAGAATCGAAAGGATGGGAATTTTCTCAAATGCCGGTGTCAGGGATATATTTCTTAAATATTCCTCATATTGGGGAAAATGACTGTTTCTATGAATATTTAAGACATTGTATTCGCGATCCATAAACGCTCCATCAAACACAATATAATTGATCCAATATTGGGTTTCCAGCGGATACCAATAGCCCCAGTTTCCCAGCAGAAATGAATCGATATAAACCTTGGGCATCTTCATGCCAATGGCCGCCCATGTCGATAGGAACTTTCCGGGATCTTTTTTCATGACTTCTGTGCGGAAACCATTCTTCACCGGATCGGCATTGACCGAAACGTACTGTTCTAAATATTCAGGTGGAATCAGTTCACAGATATAAGCGGATTCCTCTTCAGTGAGCAGCTCCGGTTCTTCCTGGTAAGCCCTTGCCAGCTGCTGCATGGGAACCGAAAGCATTTCCTTTGGATCCCCTTTCTCCACTCCTATGGCGGTAAAGACAGGACCGGTCATGATCAGATAACTGCCTGCTGCTACGGTTAAAAGGAGGAGCCACTGCGCTGCAAATGAATGAAGAAACGATTGGAACCCGGATTTCTTTAACAAATATATAAAATAAATAATCCCAAAAAACAAAAGTACATAAATACCCTGATTTCTTAAAAAGCAAGTCAGCAATGCCATGAAGCAAAATCGAATCTGCAGCCACTTACTGTGAAAAAAGCCATTTATATCATTTAACATATCCATCGCAAATAAAAACAGCATCAAAAAAGCTGCACCAAACAAAATATCTTTTGTTGTAATAAAGGCAAAGATCTGCATATAGGGATTCACTACTAAAAATAAATAAGAAAGAACGACAACGATGACGGGACGTTTTTTTTGAATCATACGCCAGATCACATAGGAAAAGACAGCACCCAATAAAGCTGACTGCAAAACCGAATGAATCGCCATGCCTGCCTGAAAGCTTCCAAACAGGATTTCACCTGCTTTCAGACATCCACATAAAAACAGTGTGTGCAGCAGTGGATGATGTGTTGTGATGGGTTTATCTCCAAAGAACTGCAGCACCTGAACCGATGCATCATAAGAGTAAATACCCGGATAGACCGCTAAAAAAGTGACAAAGAAGAATAGCCCGGTCAGCAGATAAATAAAAATATATGTTTTAAATCCATGATTTTTTTCACAAATACCGTTATCACCATATAGTTTTTTATCTAAGACCGTGGTTAAGTTCTTCATCGTGCTTTCCTTCCATTTTCTTGATTATACGCTATCAAAAAATCCCCGGTTTTGTTCAAACCAGGGATTTCGTTTTGTTAATTAATTATATTTGCGCTTTCTAGCAGCTTCGGACTTCTTTTTACGTTTAACGCTTGGTTTTTCGTAATGTTCTCTTTTCCGAATCTCCTGCTGAATGCCAGCCTTTGCACAGTTTCTTTTGAATCTGCGTAAAGCGCTGTCTAAACTCTCGTTGTCTTTAACGATTACATTTGACATAGCTCACACCTAACCTCCCTCCAGTTGTGTAATAAGTGCATATTAATACAACTGTTTGGGTATTTTTTTAGCACTAGTAAGATTATATCACAAAATTCTGATACGTCAACAGGATTTTGCGATTTTTTTCTATTTTGTCTGTTCTTTCACTACTTCTGCCGCTTTTTTAAGGGCTTCGTCGATTCCTGCCGGGTTTTTACCACCTGCTTGAGCCATATTCGGACGTCCGCCGCCGCCACCGCCAACAAGTCCGGCGATCCCTTTGATCAGATTTCCTGCATGGGCACCTTTTTTCTGTGCTTCATCGGTTACGGAAACCATCAGGTTTACTTTACCGTCCTGAGTCGACGCGATCACAACAACGCCTTCTCCCAGCTTGTCTTTCAGTTGGTCGCCCAGACTGCGAAGACCATTCATATCGACATCTTTTACTTTCACGGCCAGCAGTTTTACACCGTTGATCTCGGTCACCTGATTCATAACGTCGCCCAGTGAATCATTTGCCAGTTTGCTCTTTAGTTTCTCATTCTCAGAATGAAGTGTCTTAATCTCCTCCAGCATCGATTCTAACTTAGTGTGAAGTGCTGCCGGTGTGGCTTTTACAATCTTAGCTGCCTCATGAAGTTCTTTTTCGGTATCTTTATAGTAGTTCATCAGTCCGGCAGAAGTCAGTGCTTCTATTCTTCTTACACCGGCTGCGATGCCTGCTTCGGATATAATCTTAAATGAAACAATACTTCCTGTATTATCGACATGAGTACCGCCACAAAGCTCGGTGGAAAAATCTCCCATCTTCAGAACGCGGACATAGTCGCCATATTTTTCACCAAACAGTGCTGCCGCACCTGTCTTCTTTGCATCTTCCAATGCCATGACTTCAGTCGTAACCGAAAGGGATTCGGCTATCTTATCGTTCACGATCTTCTCTACCTGTTCGATCTCTTCCGGTGTCATCGCAGAGAAATGTGTAAAGTCAAAACGAAGTCGGTCACAGGATACCAAAGAACCGGCCTGTTCCACATGATTGCCCAAAACAGTACGCAGTGCCTTGTGAAGTAAATGAGTGGCAGAATGGTTTCTGGCCGTCAGGTTGCGGTTTTCTTTATCGACGATCAGAGAAGCCATATCTCCGGTACGGAACATTCCTTTTGTCACGATGCCTACATGGCCGACTCTGCCGCCCTGCAGTTTGATTGTATCTTTTACATCGAACTCAGCGGTAGCTGTCTTAATTACACCGATATCGGCCTGCTGGCCACCCATCGTTGCATAAAAAGGAGTCTCTTTTACAATAATTGTGCCCATCTGACCATCGGTCAATGCCTCTACGATATCCTCTTCTGTCGTCAGAACTGTAATCGGTGATTCATAAGTCAAGTTTTCATATCCTACAAAATCTGTTGTAACAGAAGGATCGATGGACTGGTAGACCGTCACATCGGCACCCATGTAGTTTGTTGTTTTTCTGGCGGCTCTGGCCGTTTCTTTTTGTTTCTTCATCGCGGCAGTAAATCCATCTTCATCAATGCTTAGATTCTTTTCTTCCAGAATCTCTTTGGTCAGATCCACCGGGAATCCATAAGTGTCATAAAGTTTGAATGCATTCTCACCGGACAATACTTTCTCGCCTTTATTTGTCATATCCTCTTCCATATCGGAAAGAATCGAAAGTCCCTGATCAATCGTCTTATGGAACTTGTCCTCTTCTTCTGACAACACTTTAAATATCATAGCTTTTTTATCTTCTAATTCCGGATATCCATCCCTGGAAAGTTCAATCACAGTTTTAGAAAGTTCCGCTAAGAACTTCCCATCGATATTAATTTTCTTTCCGTGGCGGGCAGCGCGGCGCAGCAGTCTTCTGAGTACATAGCCTCTACCTTCGTTAGATGGCATAATTCCATCCGAAATCATAAAGGTACAGGACTTAACATGATCCGCCACAATACGCAGAGAGATATCGGTCTCGTGATCCTCCTGGTATGTGGTGTGGGACAATGCACAGACATGATCCAACAATGCCTTATTTGTATCGACCGTAAACAGGGAATCCACTTCCTGTACGATGACCGCCAGACGCTCCAGTCCCATGCCCGTATCGATATTCTTATGTTCTAATTCTGTATAATGCCCCTGACCATCGCTATTGAACTGGGTAAATACGTTATTCCACACTTCCATGTAGCGGTCGCACTCACAGCCTACGGTACAGCCCGGTTCACCACAGCCATACTGTTCGCCGCGGTCATAGTAGATCTCCGAACAGGGACCACAGGGACCGGCACCGTGTTCCCAGAAATTATCTTCTTTACCAAAACGAAAGATGCGTTCTTTAGGAATCCCCATCTCTTTATTCCAGAGGTCAAATGCCTCGTCATCTTCTTCATAGACCGATGGATACAAGCGATCCGGATCCAGTCCCACGACTTCAGTCAGGAATTCCCATGACCAGTGAATCGCCTCTGTCTTAAAATAATCACCAAATGAAAAATTTCCCAGCATCTCAAAAAAGGTGCCATGGCGTGCTGTCTTTCCGATGTTTTCAATATCGCCGGTACGAATACACTTCTGACAAGTCGTTACTCTCGTACATGGTGGAATCTCCTGTCCCGTAAAATATGGTTTTAACGGCGCCATGCCCGAATTGATAAGCAGCAGACTGTTATCATTATGTGGAACCAGAGAAAAACTCTTCATCGCCAAATGTCCCTTACTTTCAAAAAATTCAAGAAACATCTTCCTAAGTTCGTTTACACCGTATTTTTCCACTTCATTTCCTCCTAATATGTCTCTATTGTTTTAAATGTTTATTTTTCTTCATTCTTTATATCCTATCATAGGAATTTTCATTTATCAAGTTTTTCTTTAAGTTCAGGATAAAGAGTCTGCTTTGGCGCGGAGTGCGCATCCATAGCGGAGCGTTTTTATGTAATAGGAGCACTTTCCTATTACATAAAAAACGTACACTCGGCGACAGAATCGATGAAGACTCTATCGCCAGGTGTACGTTTCATGCTATGATTTTTTATCGCTATTCAGGTAGCTGCCATAATTAGTCAGCAGCTCATAAGCTCTTGTTCGAGATGAATCCGCCAGTGAAGCAATATACTCTAAACTTTCTATCGTACCCCCACTGTACTTGGAGATGGCCTTATGAGCCGTCAGATCCCGCGTCTTCATCCATTCTCGTTCTTCTATCCGCAAGTTTTCAGATTCCTCTTCCGTCATCTGGTTTAGGATGTCCTGATAAATCGTATTCAATTGACTATCCCAAAGACGATATTCATAATCGGCCATGTTTTTATAAGAATCCGTGTTTGGCTCTACATCCGAATCCTTCATCTTCTGAATCTGCACATCGATATCCTGGAGATTCTTTTCATAATCCGTACAGGAATACGAAGATAATGTCTGGTTTTCATCGGCGGTCTTCGCACCGGTAAGTGGTGATATAGCCACGGTATCCCCCGGAGCGGCACTTGTTTCACCTGTCACACGTTCTGATGTCTCGGGTTCTGCTGCGATTCTTCGATTTGCATCCTCGGGTGCTGCCTGTGGCTGCGGCACCTGCGGTTGAGCCGTCTGCTGTTGTGACGGTCTCGGCTGCGCCTGTTGTG